>CAZLEU010000011.1:0-42475 GCA_964558625.1 uncultured Flavobacterium sp. | reverse complement strand
ACGGCATCGCTAATATCTAATGTTTCCACTTGTATATCTCCATCGTCACAGGCGTTGAAAAGGACTGAAATCAAGAGTAATCCAATAATTTTTTTCATTTGAAATTTGTTGTTTTATTACCAAATATAGATTAGTAATTAATTATGAAACAAAAATAGAATTTTAATT
Organism: uncultured Flavobacterium sp.; assembly: GCA_964558625.1. Classification (GTDB taxonomy): domain Bacteria; phylum Bacteroidota; class Bacteroidia; order Flavobacteriales; family Flavobacteriaceae; genus Flavobacterium. The sequence continues at coordinate 42,307 of CAZLEU010000011.1, read as the reverse complement.
TACATTAGCCAATCAATTTGTATTCCATTAACACAATGAAATTTGTAACTTTGCGACATTAAAATTAATAGGGTTTTAAAAAACCTAACACAAATAGATATTCTGCTTTTTTTAGAGCAAGATAAGTTTTAAAAATGAAAAAAATATACCTAGATAATGCAGCAACAACACCGCTAAGACAGGAAGTTATTGACGAAATGGTTGCTGTTTTACAAAATGATTTTGGCAATCCTTCTTCGACGCCTGTGACGATGGAGATATACAAGTGGAAACATTAGATATTAGCGATGCCGTAACTACAAAATGTGATTCGAAAAATATTATATACCAAATAAAAGACAACAAAGCAATGTTTTTAAGCGTTGCAAATTTTGATGTAGCATTTTTTAATAAAATTGAAACAAGAACCGTTACAATCAACAATTCTAACAACAAATTGATTTACAGAATCTATAATGGAACTGTTGCAGCAACTAATATTTGTGACGATATACAACCAATAACTCCCATTACAACAGAAGAATGGGTTGCGCTTTCTGGAAATTTGAATATAACCACAACTCCAATAAAATCACCACCAGTAGAAACTGGTTTTTCTAAAATAATAAAATACAAACATTCAATGGTTTTCAATGGTGTTGAATGGAAAAAACCTGATGGAACAATACAAGTAGAAGTTGAACGACCATTCGGAAATTATTTTACAGATGCAAACAGTATTGTCGCTGATTTTGATGCTGCCAATTTGGTAAAAAGCAGTTGCGACAAAAGTTTGTACACAACCAACGGAAGCGAGGCAATGCAATTAAAATTTGATGACACTACATACGATCAACTATTTCCTGCCGTATCGGTAATTGGCACAAAAACGGCAACCTTAACAGATACTAACAAATTGACTTTTACACTATATAATGGTTTGGTTACTAATGATTATTTTTGTTCTTCGACTGTTTTTCCTACTGTAAAAGAACTTTGGATTAGTGATAATGGTACCACTACTACTGGAATAATCGAAGTACAAACTGAAGTATATGGCACAACACAATTCAAATATATTGTGTCTCTAAAAGCAACAACATTAAAAAGAGGAACTAATGATTTATATCTTGGTACTTCTTATCCTTTAGGTGAGTTTATTTCTTCAAACTAACCTCAACTTCTAATAAAAAAACAAACCCATCAATGCCTTTTTGATGGGTTATTTTTTGTCGTTTTTTTACAAATAGTAGCTTTATTTAGATTTAAAAAGATCATTCAAAACATCTTTTTTAGAATCTATTTTAATCGAAATCTGAGAAAACTAAATTGTGTTTTTTGCATTTTCGAGCTTAAAAAAACTATTCTTTTTGTTTCAATTTTTACTTTAAAATCATTTTAAGAACTCTGTTTTAATCAAAAAAACAACATCAAAAACAAGTCGAAATGGAGTCGTTTTCTCAAAATTATTGATTCAAATTTTAAAGTTTTTAACTAAAAAAAAGGGTTCTAAAAAGGTCTATTTTACATTTTGTTTGATGTAAATTTCGGTTGCACCTTGACCGTATTTTTGAAAATTAGCATCCTTAAAATCGATATTTGGATAACGCCCTAACATAAAATCGAGTTCCGATTTTAAGATTCCTTCGCCAACTCCATGTATAAAAACAATCTTCGGAATACGATTTCTAATGGCAAATTCGAGATGCCTTTTTGCAGTCTCTGTTTGCAATGTTAAGATATCATAATTACTCATTCCTTTATAATTCTTAACTAACTTTTCGATGTGTAAATCAAATTCTGGTGGTGGAATTTCGCCTTTAATTTTCTTTTCTTTTTCAAAACTTCTGCGTTTTGGCTCTTCTTTTTCTTCTTTTATTTTACTTGAATTAAAACTTACAATAGAATCTTCTAAACTACTGGATTTGTTAATTTTAATTAATTCATTGACAAAATATGTCATCACAAATCCATCACTTGTTTCTATAGTTACGCGGTCTTTTTCCACCGATACAACCACTCCATCTATTGCTTCATCCAGAACCGATACCTTATCTCCTTTACTTATCATTTTTATATCTTTATTATCAAATTAAAAATTATTGTTCGTTATTAAAACTGTCTTTTTTTTATTCAAAATTTCCCTTAGTTTGAATTGAAGTTTCATTAGAAAATTATAAAATTCAGAAACACATTTCCTCTCCTATTTCTTTTAAAATTTCAAAAATAGAAAACTTAAAATTATAAAAAGTTTATTCGGTAATGAATATTATTTTTTCGTAAAATTGTATTTGAAAAAAAGCCTATTTTGAATTTAGAAAAATACATGATTCCGTGTCTAAGCAAAAAACTTTTTGGAGTGGAATGTTTAGGGTGTGGTGCACAGCGATCTTTGGTTTTACTTTTTCAAGGAGAATTTGAAAAAGCATTTCAAATGTATCCTGCCATTTATACTACGATTTTATTTTTTGTTTTTTTAGCCTTACATCTTTTTCACAAATCAAGAAATTATTCAAAAATCGTAATTGGACTTGCTTTTATAAATGCAATTATAATGGTGGTCTCCTATTTTTTCAAAACATCAATTTGTTGCTATTAATTTTTTAAAACTAAACATGGAAAACCAAAAATTACCAAATGCTACTACCGTCTTAATTTTAGGGTTGCTTTCAATTATGACATGTTGGCTTCTTGTTGGATTAATTTTTGCTGTTGTTGCAATTTATATTTCTAAAAATGACTTACTCCTATACAATGAAAATCCGAAACGCTATGTCAATTATCAAACATTGCTAATTGGCAGGGTTGTGACTGGAATAGGAATTTTTATAAATGTTTTTTATCTTCTCATTGTGATTTATTTTTATACGATAATTGGTTTTGAAAACTTAGATTCATTTAATAAAAACATAGAGGCAAAAAAAGAATATCTTGAACAGCATCGTTAGTTATAAAACAAAAAAAATCTGCTTTATTAGAGCAGATTATTTTTGTTACTATATGGTGTTTATCTTTCAAATTGTTTTAGTGTATTGATAATTATCGAAACACAATCCAATAATTGCTCATCGTTCATTACTAATGGCGGAGCAAAACGAATAATGTTACCATGAGTTGGTTTTGCCAACAGTCCGTTGTCTCTCAAGGCAAGACAAATATTCCAAGCTGTATCACTTTCTTCAGTATCATTTATTACCACAGCGTTTAGCAAGCCTTTTCCGCGAACTAAAGTAGCAATAGTTGATGTTTTGATATACTCGCCTAGTTTTTCTCTGAATATTTTACCCAATCTTCTGGCATTTTGCGCTAAATTTTCTTCATCTACTACTTCTAAAGCCGCAATAGCAACAGCAGCAGCAACTGGATTTCCTCCAAAAGTTGAACCATGTTGTCCAGGTTTAAGAACGCTCATTACATTATCATGTGCCAACACAGCCGAAACAGGATATGCGCCACCAGACAATGCTTTACCAAGTATCAGTATGTCTGGTTCGGTATAAGTAGCTTGACGTTCGCATTTATGCTCACAAGAACAATTTCCGCAAACAGCCAATAAAGAACCTGTTCTAGCAATTCCCGTTTGAACTTCATCTGCCAATAATAAAACATTATGCTCAACACATAGTGCTTTGGCTTTAGAAATAAAGTCTTCCGATGGTGTATAAACTCCTGCTTCTCCTTGAATAGGTTCTACAAGGAAACCTGCAATGTTTTTAGACGATTTAAGCGCATTTTCCAATGCATTGATGTCATTATAGGGAATATTGATAAATCCGCTTGTATATGGCCCAAAATACTTTCTGGCATTTTCATCGTTTGAAAAAGAAATTATTGTCGTTGTTCTTCCGTGAAAGTTACCATCACAAACTATGATTTGCGCTTCGTTTTCTGGAATTCCTTTTTTCTCGTATGCCCATTTTCTACAGATTTTGATAGCGGTTTCAACTGCTTCGGCACCCGTGTTCATTGGAAGCACTTTATCAAATCCGAAATAGTTGGTTACATATTCTTCGTAAACACCCAATTTATCGTTGTGAAATGCTCTTGAAGTTAGTGTCAATGTTTGTGCTTGTTCAACCATCGCACCCACAATTTTTGGATGACAATGCCCTTGGTTTACTGCAGAATAGGCCGAAAGAAAATCGTAATATTGCTTACCATCTACATCCCAAACGTAAACGCCTTCTCCTCTACTTAATACGACTGGTAATGGGTGGTAATTGTGTGCTCCATACTTTTTTTCTAAAGCTATGGCTTCTTCTGAACTAATTTTTTCTAAAACTGACATAATTTTTTCTTTTTTACCCAAACTCGTTATGGGTTATTTTAAAATATCAATTCCTTCTTGTGGAGAGAAATCATCCATAAACTTTAGCAAAAGTAATAAATTTAATTTCCAAATCTCAAATTCCAAATCTGAATTACAATCTATCGTCACTTCGACTGATTTTATGTTTTAAAAACGTTCGCTTTTGAAATATAAAATTGTATCGAGAACCTATGAAAAAAAATGAAATTACACTACCTGTTCTCGATACATTTCATAAAAAGCTAAACGTATTTTATATAACACTCGAAGTGACGTATGTAGTGAATACCATTTATTTTTAGACTAAACTATTTTTTAATTCTTTCTAAAATATCATTCATCATCTCTATTTGGACTTTTTGAATTTCTATTAATTCTTGTTGTTGGTGCATGATTAGATGGTCTAGTTTTTCGTCGAGCATTCTGATTTCTAATTCTGATTTTAGGTTGATCATATAATCTTTTTTGGCTCTTTCACGGTCTTTTTCTTCTTGACGGTTTTGGCTCATCATAATTACGGGTGCTTGTAATGCGGCAATACATGATAAAATTAAATTGAGTAAGATAAATGGATAGGGGTCGAAACCTTTGTTGAGTAGAAAAAAAACGTTCGAACTAATCCAAATGGTTATAAATATGAAAAATGAAATGATAAACGTCCAACTACCACCAAAAGAGGCTACTTTATCGGCTATAACTTGACCTATAGTCCTGTTGTCTACTTCATCTTCGATTTTGTTTACAAAAGATTTGTCTTCAGAGAGTGATTGTAAAACGTTTTTGTGCAAATCGTTCAACTTGCCAACTTCGGTTTGCAGAAACTTTGAAATGTATTTTTCGCGGTATACGTTTAATTCGCTGTCGGAAATATACTGATTGACATCAAAAGTTGGGTATTCTTCTTTGATAAGATTTAGAATTGGGATACGAATTGATTCTCCTGCTACTTTTTCTTTTTCTGGGAATTCTACTCCTGACAGAGCTGATGTGAATGTTACTTTTGTATTCATGCGAATAGTTTTGGAGTTTAAAAGTTGAACGTTTCCTCGGAAATGCCTCATTACAAAGTTAAACCAAATTAAGCAACTTTATACCCTTAACTTTCTTCATACATTTCCAACAACTGGTAGTGTATCAAATGTGTTGTTTTAATAAAACAAATTACAACTCATTGATTTTCAATATAAAATAAAAATAATTTTAAAATAGAGAAGATCACCAAATGGTGGCCTTCTCTGTTTTTGCACGATTAAATCTAATAAAACAGAAGAAAAAGCTACTTTGTGTATAAAACGTGTTGCTGATAAAAGAGTACCAACATCCATACAAAGGATAATTTTATTTAGTAAGGTTAAACACATCCTTTTTGCTGACGATTTATAGTGTGCAAAATAGACGATGGTAATTAATTATAAATCGTCAGCAAAAAGTGGACTGATTTAAGTCAAAACTAAAAGAGTGTTTTCAAAATCTTTAAATTTGAAACAAGTATGAAAACACCAAAGAAAAAAACAGCAGAGAATTTCATCAAAGACATTCGTAGAAACACACGAAGAATCTTTTCATCAGAACAGAAAATCCAGATCGTTATGGAAGCCCCTTCGGGCAGACTGGCATTTCTATTTTTTTAATGTGTTTGTCAATAATTTTTTGTTACTTGGGTTAGTTAAAATAAATTCGTAATGAGGATATTTTTCACCAATCCTTGTCATACAGCATTTTTTAAATTTCTTTCCTGAATTACACTTACAAAGGTCGTTACGACCAATATTCCCATAATCTTCTTTTTGTATTTCTCTTTGGCTGACTTCCAAGTTCCATATTTCATATGGGGAATTTATTAAGTCAAACAGATAGTCAATGGTATCGTAATTATATTGGTCAGTTTGCTCATCAGTCTTTTCGTCTTTCAAGAACATTACTGAATACTTATTACCGGGATTTTCAACAAGAGAAAATCCAAGTACTTCTGCTTCTGTAACGATGCGATGGCACATTTCACCATTATAAATTTCACCAACTATATGACCACAAGGATTTCTTATTGAAATTTCTTTGTCGCAAACACTACATTTTTTCTTCTTTTTTAGAATTTCAGAACTTCCAAACAATCTGTAAGGGAAAAGAACCTGTAAATTCTTAACTGACTTTTCAATATGCCATAAATGATATAATTTTTGGTCATATGTAAAGTGTCTTTTTAAGCTATGTAAAGTAATCTCAATTCTTTCAAGTTGACACCACGCTTGATAATAGGATTTGTTCTTTAATAAGTTAAAAGCGTTAACATACAATTTGTGGACTTCAATGATTGACTGATATATCCACAACTGTTTTGCTTCTTCTTGTTGGTTTTTTCCAACATAAGTTATTTTTTGCTCCTGAATTTGTTTGTCGAACTCTTCAAGTGAATATTCTCCAAGATGAATATTATTTAACTTTTTAACAATGTCTTCATTTCTCATATTCTTTCAAAGATTTTAGAACATTGTCAATTTCTGATGCAGGTCCTTCATAACTTATGTTTTTTGAAGCTCCAACCGTGTCAACAACCGTAACTGAAAATTTAATGTGAGTTGGTTCTAAATATTTTTTATCCGCAACTTTGCTTATATGGTTGACTTTTGTATTGTGTGTTGAATTGTCAATATTTGTATGAGTTGATTTGTCAATTATTTGAATTTGAGGTTTAGTATTGTCTTCTTTTATGTATTTGTCATATACATAAGTTGAAAGTATTGCAACAAAAACGGGAACAGCAACAGCCTTTACAACAAAATTCCCAAGTCTTTTATAGTCGCTATAAAAAGCGAATTCTTGATAGTCTTCATCTGTTATGCAGATGTCTATTAGTTTACCTTCTGGCAATTTTTCTTTAAAAAATCTGAGAATTTCTTCTGTCCCAATTGGGAACAATAATGGATTTGGTGTGTCTCTTAAATTCTCAAATGGCACAATTAAAATTGATGCATTTGAAACTAACTGTTTTAATTCGTCAGTTACAAAGTCCTTGCTAAGCCAAGTTTCAAAACTTTCGTTGCTGTCTGTAATTGTTAGTTCCATTTTTATATGTTTTTTAAATGTTTAATTGTGTCGTCCTATGCTTGCCACTAACTTTTCTGGGATTTGCGTTCGGGCGGGTTTAGATGCACTTCAGCTCGGCTAAAGTACAAAGGTTTTTTAAATGTACAAATGTTGAATTTTGCACTTCAGCCCGCCTGACGCAAAACCCTTGTTAGTGGCTGTTTTTTTTATTTCTTTCGTTTTACTGTTATTTGGTTTTCATAGATGTCCAAAACTCCTTCTACCTCTTGATTTTTAAATAAGACAATTAAATGTCCGTCATCTTTTAGAAAAACTTCTGGGTCGTATGTCCAAATGCTTTTGTCGGAAATCGTGTCAAGGGTTACAAATCTATTATTTTCAATTTTGGTTAAGAATGTCTTTTTAAAGTCGGTAACAATATGATATAACTGTCCATTGTGTGGAAATGAAGCAAGTGTCAAAACGCCAATGCTGTCAACTAACTGTTTGGTTCCATTTGTTGATTTTGATTCGTCATCGCCAACATATCTAACTATCGTTTTACCCTTTTTGCTTATCTGTTTAGGTAGTTCAAAAACGGTCATTGAATCAGGATTGCTAATTTCAAGAATTTCTGAAAATCCACTTAAATGAGCCAATGTGTTCGTTATGTAATATTTTCCGTTCAGTTTGTTAACCACAACAGGACAAGTTGAAGATGCGGAATATTTAATGCCTGTCTTTTTATTTTTGAATTTTATTGTTCCACCCCATTCTCCACTACAAGTTTTTGAGGCAATATATAAACTGTCTTCAAAAATATTGTTTGGATTTACCTTGATGTTGTTTTCACTAAATCCGTCTTGTCCAACAATTTCTTTGATAATAAATTTGTCTTGTCCTAAACAACTCGTTGTCAAAAACAATGTCAATAATATGATTAGTCTGTTCATTTTTCGGTCGTCTTTAAAATAGCCGCTAACGTTTCCACGCTTGGCTTAGTGGCGGTTTTTTGTCACTAACCTTTACAAATATAACTATAATTTAGTTTTAAAAAATGACTTTCCAAGCAAAGCCCAAACGCCGCCATTGAGGCAAACGTGTGTTAGCGGTAGTTTTTAAGTAATTGTTTAATTCGATGATTCAACCTAACTAATATTTGTTCAGCACTTTCTTCTGATACTTTGATTTGTTCTGATAATTGAGTAATATTTTCACAATTTTCAAGTAAAAAAACAGTTGTTTCTAAATTATTTAACTCTCTGTCTTTTTCTGAACTAAATTGCAAATTCTTAATTAAATTTATGCCTAACTCTTTATTTGATAAATTATGATTAATCCAACTGTAATAATTAAAATAAGTACTATTGTATAAATCTTTTGAAGGCTTTTTTATCTCCTGATTAAATTTATAATATGAGCTTTCATCTGATAGATATAAATCTTTGAAACATAAGAATTTATATATTTCTCTCTTATTACTGTCTAATTCATCTAGATTACCAAATTCATATGATTTTATTTCATCTAAAAAATAAAAAGCTTTACTAGATTTATATTTTTTCTTTGGACTATTAAGCAATGATTTGTAAAAATTTTCAAACTTTAATCTCATTTCATTTGATTTTTCATTACTAAAGTCATTGAAAATTTTATGGAAAATATCGTAATAAAGAATTGTCAAAGTATGCTCTTTGTCAAAGTCAAAGTTTTTGCTTTGATGTTTAGAAGAATTCGCTATTCTACTCCAAACTTTTACAGAATTACACGTGTTTAGATAACTATCGTAGTAATTATTTCTATAGAAATGTAAAGAACTGTTTAAAAAAGATTCCTCACTTTTATTTAGATTATAATCCACATACAAGTATTTGACAATTTCGTTAGAAACGTTTAATGTATCAATAATTTTTTTTCCTTTATTTGAAACTTTAAATGAATCTTTATTTACATCAATTAGTCGATTTTTAAACAACTTTATTATCGCATTTTTTATAACACTTTGATCAAATTTTATTTCTAAACTTATTTCTTCTTCAGATGTCTGACCTGATTTTTCAACCCATGCTAAAATTACACCATGAAGTTCATCATTCATAATGCTATCTGAATATTCGGAAAAATTTATTTCTTCATTTATCATAACCATCTACTTTGATTAAAATATTTTACTTCTCTTATCTTTTGAGCTTCTTCTAATATTGTATCTTTAATTATGTGTACTTCTTCGTAACCATTATATACCATAGTGCGGTATGTAAGTGTCGTGCTTGTTGAAACGATACTCTGGAAACTATAACCTAATTCAAATTTCTCATTTAAGAAGACTAGTAATTTTCTACTAACTCTAGTGTCACAGATAAAATCATGGATTTCTCCTAGAGAACCAGGTGTACACGGAATGGAAACAATTAAATCGAAATGTTGTGCGTGCATTAACTGTTGTGTTTTTATACTTAGTTTTTCTTCTGAAGTAATTAACTCTTCACTAAATTGAGCCAAATGGCCAAGTTTTGTCAATTCAGTTCGTAATTGTAATCTTAATTGAGCAATTTCTGAAGTGTCAGTTGGAGATGGTCCCCAAAGTAAAATGGCGACGGGTATTTTCTTGCTTTTTTCAACTTCTTCGTGAACTTTAGTTTTAATTTTCTGGAGTAAATCTAGTGCACTTGGTTGTATATTTAATTGTGGTAAATCCATTTGTAAATGCTAAAGTGTAGCAATATAGTAAATATAAGATATATTTCCTAGAGAGGTGTAAAAAATTACCGCTAACGTTTTGCGGCTTCGAGAAGTGGCGAACTTCGTAACCGCTTAATTTTCCACTAAGATAAAAAAACTTGCGAAAGAAAAACGTCAATTTACCACATTTTTCGCCATTTCTTGAAACAGCTGTTACCAGCAGGTTTAATCTATTTTTGTATAGAATGTTTTTTCTTTACCTAGATAAGCTTGCTCAGGTTCGAAAGTAATTGGAATTAATTTTCGTCTTTTAATTATAAATAATTTTGTCATCCATTGAGTTATTGCTAAATCAATTTCTACATCACTTTCTGAAGCAAAGATTTCAAAACTGTTTTTTTCTGATTTTGGATAAAATATTGATTCTATTAATTTAACACCTCCAATTTCAGGAAATTTATAATCTAAAACACTTTTGATTTGAATTTTGAATATTTTGATTTTTGGTAATATTAAAAATCCAGCTGAATTAGTTTTTATATAGGCAGAATCGTTTATTGAAACATACCATTCTTCGATTTGAATATCTTCTTGCCCTTTTTTTGAAGCCCTTTGTAGTTTTACTGAAATTTTTATTGAATCGGGTTTCTCGTAATTTTCTTCTACAAGTTTTGATTTGGCTGAAAATAAAACTTTATCAGGAGTTAATTTTAGAGTGTCACCAACTTTTATATATCGTCCAGTTAAATTGCCACTACCTAGTATATCTTGATGATATTCAAAATCAAATGTGCCATTTTTATTGAATTTATAAATGAAACAATTTGGTCCGAATTTGCAAATATTATGGCGGAATTTACCATCGATTTGTGCATTCAAATTAAATGAAAGAAACAATGTAAAGGGAAACAATATTTTAAATAAGTATTCCATATTGTGATTAAGCGTTTTTTTTGGAAAAACTTGCTGGTAACATTTCCAGGCTTTACGTCTGTTGTGTATTTTTAAGACTGGAGTTAACAAATATACCGAAAACTTTAAAAGAAAAAACGTGAATAAAAAGAAAAAAAATAATCACTAAACTTTCCAAATAAAACCCAAGCCTAGCAATAGCGTAAAACCTGTGTTAGCAGAAGTTTTTCTACCAATCCATATTTGCTGCATTATCAAAATCCCTCATGATTTTATCCCCAAAAATCTTCATATTTTCCATTGATTCTGTAGCTACTTTATAAGTTCCATTTTTTGCATATGTAAGTATTGTCGGTAGTTCATACTCCATGATATAGGTCATTGCTGGTTTGGTTTTATCACTCCATAAAAAGAGAATAAAATTTTCGATTAAATCAATTACTTTTTCTTCATTAAAGGAGAGATGACCATAAAGGGAAAATTTATTTTTAGCTTTATTATGATTCATTAATACTGGAACTGCTCCAGCTCCAGAATGAAATCTGAAAGCATTTCCATCTTTTCCAAAAGCACCATGAGCAACAAAATTTCTTAATTGTTGTCTTACAATTGATAATTCATTTAAGAAATTAATTTCTTGAGCAGATTCTAACGGAATTGCAGATTTATATTTAACTTTCCATTCGGACTCAATTAATTTTGCTATTTGTTCGCCATCACTTAATCCTTGGTTGATTATTGCAATATGAATGAATAAATGCTCTGTCCAACTATAAAATGCTTCTATACAAGAAATTGCTAACCAACGTGCTTTTTGTTTATAAGGAAAATCTAAAGATTTAGAATGTGTTACTTCTCCGAATTTAGTTTTCTTTTTTGTGATTTTACTCTGACCTTGATATTTTAAATATTTTTTGTACTCAGCTTTATAAAGGTTGAGTAGATATTCAAACCTATTGAATAATTCATAATTATTATTTGTTACATTAAATTTTGAATCTTTAACTGCTTGTTGAGCAATATAATCATAATAAGGTCTTATACTTTTTACTGCTCCATTTATTTTTTTTGCAATTTCTTCTGCTATTTTTTCATCGGTTTCTTTATCTTGAACGAATATTCCAACTCCAAATTTTCTATGTTCAATTAAATAGGCTTTGCCATTATAATCAATAGGAAATGACCATGCTACTTTTTCAAATTGTCCTAAATTTTTGAACTTTAATAAATTTGAGAATAAAAAGTATATTAAATAATAATCAGGAAGATTTCTACTTGCATTGCTTCTCGTTGCAGTAAATAAGAAATTTTTAGTTGCTACCGTATTTTCGTTTGCTTGAGTTATTGGAGAAAGAATTTTTGAAGCAATCTTTTCGTATTTATCTATATCTATCATTGTAAATATTTAGCTGTTCAATAAAATTTCTGCTAACGTTTCGCGGCTTCATGAAGTGGCGATGAACCAAGACCAAGCCTTTACAAATATAACTAAATCTTTTAATTAAAAACCTTTCCGATTTCTGATGAATCCCGAGCCTCGCCATTTCTTGAAACCGCTGTTATATGCTGTTGTTTTTATTCATTACTTAATTCTTCGATATTGTTTAATTCTTCACGAACTAAAGAGAAGTTTTGTATTAAAGTCTTTGAGTGCTCTTTTTGTATTTCAAGATCTCTCTTTAAGTCCATTTTTTTATTTTCGTAAAAAGAACAATTTTCAATATGTTTTAAAAAGTTTTCACCGATAGTTTTCTTAATATCAAAATGTTTGCTTATTTCTAATTTAAAATCTTTAAATATTTCTATTGCTGAGTTTTTTTGATTGAATTCAATTTCGTAAAAATAGTGATAAACATCTACTAGACTGACTTCTTTACAATAACTAAATATTTTTAATAAATCTTCTTTTGAAAAAAAATCAAAAATTCCTTTATTAAGCATAGGGCTATAAGTTACTTTTCGTGTGGAGAATAATTTTTTATCATCATTTAAATCATTTAATATTGAGTCGTATTGTTCAATATTAATTTTTAGATAGTTTATGATAATATCATCAATAAATTTAACTAAAGTTGATTTCTTCTTTTTTAAATCTTGAATTTTTTCATAATATTTAATGAAACTATTTAAAAGAATTGTAAAACTTGCTCCTCCAATTGAGGATAAAATAATTTGTTTTATTCCAATCATTTTTTTTTATTTTTAGTCGACCTATTTCAGGAATTGTCATTTTTTACAATAGCATATAACTTGTTTATATCAGCCATAAATCACACTTATCAACTTACTGTATGTTGACTTTGTGCCATAAATTTGACTTCATTTTCAAAAATATGAAAAAATTTGTACTCTTTTTATGTAAGAACATTTTTTTATAAATCATCAAACGGACTTTTTATTTGTTTCGAATTACCAGAAAAAGGGGACAAATTTAAATCTACTCTAAAGCTATCATTTTTAATTTGTTATTAATATAAGTTTTTTTATACTTTAAAATAGTTAAATTATTTAATTGTTTATTTCTCTTGTTTGTTCTACAAAATGTTTTAATGTATTGCTTCGTCAGTTCGTGCAGAGCGATAGGATTAAAAATTGATAGCTAGTCATCTTGCTAGTTTTATGACAATTTGATAAATTAGTTCACTTCTGGTGTTTTAAAAAAAAACTTTCCGCGGTAGTCATATTATATCAATTTACTTTTCTTACATTACTTCTTATAATGTATTTTATTTTCTTAATTCACAAATAAATTCTTCACAGGCGAATAGTATTCTCTATCAGAGTAAAAATTCAGAGAAAGCGGAAGTGGTAAAATTACTTTAAGTCAAATTCTACAACATTTTATAATTTTGAAAATGTTAAAATCATTAGAAATAATCGACATCTATTAAATTCAATTAAAAAATATAGAAATTTAATTGATGTAGTTGCTCAAATATAACTATTTTTATTGGAGTTTAAAAGTTGAACGTTTCCTCGGAAATACCTCATTACAAAGTTAAACCAAATTAAGCAACTTTATACCCTTAACTTTCTTCATACATTTCCAACAACTTGTTTACCGTATTCCAATTTCGCATGGTGGCGGTTACGTTTAATTTTTTTTCGATGTATTTTTGATCTAGCTTAGTTCTTCCAGCTCCTGTTTCGTATTTTATGAAGATTCGGTTACCGTCTATTACGGCTTCATCGGGTTTGAATTGGCTTATTTTTAATTCGCTTATAGCAGAACTTGGCAACTCTTTGGAAATGAAAGCTACATATAGTTTCTTGGTATCAACCTCTTTTTCTTTGGTGAATGGATTGTTTTTTAAACACAACTCCAAATCGTTTTTGCTTATCACAATTACAGGAACTTCGTAACCAAAGCTTTTGTATAACTCTTGTCTGATAGTAAAACCTACTGTAGCTGGTATCACTTCTTCGGTTTCTACAAACACATTGCCCGATTGGATGTAAGTAACAACATTAGTAAACCCAATGGCTTCTAAGGTAGTTTTTAACGCTTCCATTTTTATCATGTTGTGTCCTGAGACGTTGATGCCGCGAAGTAGTGCTAGGTGTTTCATGGTGTAAATATAAATAAAAGATACAATACCTGACAGGTTTTTGAAACCTGTCAGGTATTTAAAATGCAGTGATTAAAAGTGACTAAATGAAATAATCACCGCAATGCGTTTATTTCCAAAACCAAACTAAACCAACATCTGTTTATGAGACATTATACTTGCTTATAGGTTTGTTCGGGTTTTGTTCGGGTTTTGTTCGGGTTTTGTTCGTAGTTGTGGTACCCTTAGTTTTAGTTTAATAAAGATTTTTTTTTTCGAAAACACCCCTTTTTGCGAACTAAACTCGAACTAAAGCAGTAGCTATTTTATATACACCATTCTTTAGAAAATCAAAAATTAAAAAATAAAAATAAAAATATTATACCAAAGAAGTTTATTTTTGCCTCATGGGAAAAAAGAAGACAGACAGAATTATTTTTGAAAACGTTACTGTGCTTGATGCTGGTGCCAAAGGTGTTTCGGTAGCCAAAGCTCCAGAAGGGCAAGTAATATTTATACCTAATGTTGTGCCAGGCGATGTGGTGGATGTGCAAACATTCAAGAAACGCAAATCGTATTTTGAGGGAAAAGCGATAAAATTTCACTCTTTTTCAGAAAATCGTGTGGAACCCGTTTGTGAGCATTTTGGTGCTTGTGGCGGTTGCAAATGGCAAAATATGAAGTATGAACAACAATTGTTTTACAAAAACAACGAGGTCTTTAATAACCTAAAACGCATAGGGAAAATTGATTTACCTGACTTTGAACCCATTTTAGGTTCGGAAAAACAGTTATTTTACAGAAACAAAATGGAGTTCGGATTTTCTGATACGCGTTGGTTGACCGAAAATCAGATTCAATCGAATGAGGAAAATTTGAGCAAAAAAAATGCTTTGGGTTTTCACGTTCCGAAAATGTGGGACAAGATTTTAGATATTTCCAAATGTTGGTTGCAAGAAGATCCCTCGAATGATATTCGAAATTCGATAA
Source organism: uncultured Flavobacterium sp. (assembly GCA_964558625.1). Classification (GTDB taxonomy): domain Bacteria; phylum Bacteroidota; class Bacteroidia; order Flavobacteriales; family Flavobacteriaceae; genus Flavobacterium. The sequence continues at coordinate 26,863 of CAZLEU010000011.1, read as the reverse complement.
AGGAGTTTGCCGATAAAAACGGAATGACTTTTTTCAACGCTAGAAATCATGAAGGTTTGTTGCGAACCCTAATGATTAGAACGGCTTCGACTGGCGAGATTATGGTTTTGATTCAATTTTTTGAAGATGATAAGGCTAATCGTGAGTTGTTGATGGATTTTATTTATGAGAAATTCCCGCAAATTACTTCGTTACAATATGTAATCAATAGCAAAGCTAATGATACACTTTACGACCAAGATATCAAATTATACAAAGGAAGGGATTATATTTTGGAAGAAATGGAGGGCTTAAAATTTAGTATCAACGCTAAATCGTTCTACCAAACCAATTCGGACCAAGCGTATGAATTATACAAAATTACAAGAGAATTTGCAGGTTTAACTGGAAATGAAGTAGTTTATGATTTATATACTGGAACAGGAACTATTGCGCAGTTTGTTTCTAAAAAAGCAAAAAAAGTAATTGGTGTAGAAGCCGTTCCAGAAGCGATTGCAGATGCAAAAGAAAATGCCAAACGCAATGAAATTACCAATTGTGAGTTTTATGTTGGTGATATGAAGAATGTGTTTAATGATGTTTTTATTGCGCAACATGGCAAACCAGATGTTATCATTACCGACCCACCAAGAGACGGAATGCACGCTGCTGTTGTGCAAATGTTAGTAAAGACAGGTGCTCCGAAAATTGTTTATGTAAGTTGTAATTCGGCGACACAAGCTAGAGATTTGGCTTTGATGGATGAAATGTATAAAGTAACTCGTGTACGACCTGTGGACATGTTTCCGCAGACGCATCATGTGGAAAATGTTGTACTTTTGGAACTGAGATAGTATTAAGATTTGAGCATTAAGTACAAAGACCTATGAAAAAAATAGTTTTATTGTTGTTTGTGTTTTCACTTTTAGGTTGTGAGAAGGATGATATTTGTGATGAGAATACGGCCACTACTCCATTGTTGGTTTTGGAGTTTTTTGATATTGCAAATCCTACGATTGCTAAGAGTGTTTCTACTCTTAAAATCACGGCTGATGGTTTGTCTGAATTTGGTACTTTTACGGGTGTTAGTAAAATTCAATTGCCATTGAATACTGTTGCTGATTTTACTAAGTATAAATTAACTCTAAATAGTGGTACTGTTTCGGCTAATACTGACTATCTACAATTTAATTATGTTCGAAATGAAACTTTTGTTTCGAGGGCGTGTGGTTTTAAAACAACTTATACTCTAAATACTGCTGATGGTATGGTACTAACAGATGAAATACCTGCAGATGTTACTTGGATTAAAAGTTATACGGTTCTAACTTCTAATATTGAAAGCTCAAATGAGACACATATTAAAATCTTTTTTTAGTTTATTGTTTGTGCTTTTTTCTTTGTTGTCTAATGCACAAAATACTCAAGATAAAGTACCTGCTGCTGTGGGTAAAGATAGTATTGCTCCTATAAAAGTGAATCGATATGGTTTGCGTGTTGGTGTAGATTTATTTAGATTATCACGTTCTCTTTGGGAGAAGGATTATCGTGGTGTTGAGTTGGTTGGTGATTATAGATTGACCAAAAAATATTATTTGGCTGGTGAACTTGGTAATGAAGATAAAACGGTAGAGGAAGATTATCTTAGTTTTACAACAAAGGGGTCTTATTTTAAAGTTGGATTTGATTATAATGCACATCAAAACTGGATGAATTTGGAAAATTCAATTTATATAGGAATGCGTTATGGTGTGAGCTCTTTTAGTCAAACACTAAATAGTTATAGGATATATACAACGAATCCTTATTTCGATTCTAATCAGGTACTCCTTTCTGATGAGGAGTTTAAGGGGTTAACCGCTCAATGGGCAGAAGTTGTTGCAGGTGTAAAAACGAAGGTTATCAATAATATTTATGTTGGTTTTAGTTTTAGAATCAACAAATTATTTACTAATAAAACACCTGATGGTTTTGATAATCTTTACATTCCTGGGTTTAACAGAAAATATAGTGGTGATTTTGGTGTGGGTTTTAATTATACAGTTTCATACTTTATTCCGTTATATAAATCTACTGTTAAGGTTGAGGAAAAGCCTAAGAAGTAGGAATTGACTATTCTTAATTTATCTCTTTTATTCCTTTTACAAAAATCCATTTCATAAATAGTTTTTCACCGTCTTTTGTGGTAACTGCTTGAAATTTTGGGGCTAATACTGTTCCTACTATAAATGCGGTTAGGGGTATCCATAAGCCTGTTAAAGTTGTAAATGCGGTTACTGCAAACCGTACTGAAAAAAATAGGATAGCAAATCCTATAAGGTTATAAACGAGTGCTTTTGTTTTTTTTGACATTTTTTTTTCTGTATAATGTATTATTGTAGAATTATATTTATAAAAATTATTTATAGAATGAGATTCCTCCGGACACGAGAGCTTTGCTCAAACTGGCGAAGCAATGACAAACTGGGTGGTGAAAATTCTAATTTCTAATTTCTGCTAACTGCCTTCTGTCGTCTGGAACTTTGTTCTTTTGCTTCCTTCGTACATTTCGTATTTAACTAATCTGGCTTCTAAACTTCCGTTGTAGAGTTTTATTTTTCTAGAAGGTTTTAGTCCGACAAATTTCAATGCTTCGAGATTAGCTGTTATAAACCATGCGTTAGTTCCTGGGTAATTTTGTTTCATGGTATCACCCATTTCTCGATAAAAACGCTCTAAATCGATATCCAAACGTTCTCCATACGGTGGATTGAAAACCATGTGCAATGGTCCAACGGTTTCTTTTTTGGTATCAAAGAAATTTTGTTGTTCAATCGTTACATAATCATCAAGATTAGCGTTTTTAATATTCTCTTTTGCTTTGTTAACAGCGCTTGGGGCTTTGTCATACCCTTTTATGGTATAATGAAATTCTTTTACTTTTTTTAGAAGGCTTTCTATAATTTGATCAAATAAAGCATTGTCCCAATCGTTCCATTTTTCGAAAGCAAATTCTTTTCTGTTTATGTTGGCAGGTATATTACATGCTATCATGGCTGCTTCGGCTAAAATTGTTCCTGAACCGCACATTGGGTCGAGAAAATCTGAATTTCCATCCCAACCAGAAAGCAAAACCATTCCTGCTGCTAAGACTTCATTTATAGGGGCAATGTTGGTGGCTGTTCTATAGCCTCTATGGTGCAATGATGCCCCAGAAGTATCGAGTGCTACCGAGATTTGGTCTCTATCTATATGGATGTTGATACGCAGGTCTGGGTATTCTTTGTCTATGCTTGGTCGTTGTCCTGTTCGCTCTCTAAATTGGTCTACAATAGCGTCTTTTGCTTTTTGGGACACAAACTGCGAATGCTTGAAGTAGTCTGAGTGAATGGTGGTATCGATTACAAAAGTTTGATTGGCGTTTAGGTATTTACTCCAATCCATGTTTTGAATGCCTTTGTATAGGTTTAGATCGTTTGTTGCTCTAAAATGGTATATGGGTTTTAGGATTTTTAAGGCTGTTCGCAATGCCAAATTGGCTTTGTACATAAATCCTTTGTCGCCTTTAAAGCTTACAGCTCGTGTTCCTATTTCTACATTTTGAGCGCCCAAAAGTTGCAGTTCTTTGGCTAGTATTTCTTCAAAACCAAAAAAGGTTTTGGCTATCATTTTAAAATTTTCCATTTTCAATATCAGAATTCAATTGCAATATCAGAAATCAATATCAATCACAATGTTGGGTAACTTCTGCAAAAATACACTAAATTTGCACGCTAGAAATTGTAATGCAAAAGAATTAATGTCAAATTTTCAAAATACTAAATCTCAAATCCTAGATTCAAAGTCTGAAAACTGGTTTGCTTCTTGGTTTGATACACCTTATTATCATATTTTATATAAAGAACGTAATTATAGGGAAGCGCAATTGTTTATGGACAATCTTACGCATTATCTAAATTTACCTGAAAAGGCTAAGGTATTGGACTTGGCTTGTGGCAAGGGTCGTCATTCTATCTATTTAAACCAATTAGGATATGATGTTTTAGGAGTGGATTTGTCTGAAAACAGCATTGCAGAAGCATCCAAAAATGCTAATGATACTTTGCATTTTCAAGTGCATGATATGCGTGAGCCTTTGGATGCTAAATTTGATGCTATTTTTAATCTATTTACAAGTTTTGGTTATTTTGAAAATGATGCCGACCATTTGAGGACTTTAATTTCTATAAAAGAAAATCTTTCTGAATATGGTTTTGCTGTTATTGATTTTATGAATGTAAATCATGTGTTGGCCAATTTAATTCTGGAGGAAACGAAGTCGGTTGATGGTATTGATTTTCATATAAAACGATACCATCTTGATGGCTATATTTATAAAGAAATTCGCTTTACCGATAAAGGAGAAAGTTATCATTTTGTAGAAAAAGTTAGGGCGTTCACTTTAGAAGATTTTACCCGAATGATGGACGAGGCAGGCATCTTTTTATTAGATACTTTTGGTGATTATAAATTGAAAAAGTTCTTGAAAAAAGATAGCGAACGCTTGATAATGATTTTCAAATAGTTGGCACTGCGACTGCGCTCAGTGTGCCATTTCTGTGATTTTAAATTAAAAAAATGAATTATTTTATCTACATATTCCCACTTTTTGCAGTGCTTTTGGGTTATTTTATTGCTACTTTTTTTCACCCTAAGAGCAAGAAGAATCTAAAATTATTGTTGGCTTTTAGTGGTGCTTTTTTACTTTCACTTACAGTAATGCATTTGTTGCCTGAAGTTTACGAAGCAGACATGCACCATCATGTAGGACACAATCATCAGCAAGGAACCATTGGAATATTTATTATGATTGGAATTGTGTTTCAAATTATTTTGGAATATTTTTCAAAAGGTGCCGAACATGGGCATGTTCATGGTCATGATACGATGCATCATATTCCATGGTTGTTATTTTTTAGTTTGTGTTTGCACGCACTTTTAGAGGGAATGCCTATTAGTAATCATAATCATTTGGCCTATGGGATTGCGGTGCACCATTTTCCAATTGCGATAATTTTGACTTCTTTTTTCAAAAATGCGAAATTGGATAAAAAAGCGATTTTATTCTTTATGTTCATCTTTGCATTGATGACGCCACTTGGAACATTTGCTGCTGTAAATCTTTCCTTTTTAGCTAACTATTATGCTCAAATTTCGGGAATTGTGATTGGGATTTTATTTCACATTTCTTCTACAATTATCTTTGAAAGCAGCGAGGGACACAAATTTAATTTGGCAAAAATCACTGTAATCATTTTGGGAATCATTTTGGCTTATTTTATGTGATAAAAAAAGCGCTCAACTTAACATTGAACGCTTTTGTAAAAAAAAAAATTATCTATTATTTATAAACGCTTTCTTTTTTGAAATGTACTGTTAATAGGTAATAAACAACTGCTCTGTATTTGTTTTTGTTTGATTTACCATATTTTTCAAGAACAGCATCGATTCCTTTGTCTAAATCTGCTCCATCTTTTAAACCTAATTTTTTGATAAGAAAATTATTTTTGATGGTATCCAACTCAGATTGTTGGCTTCCAGCAACTGTAGAAGCGTCTTTGTTATAGATTGAAGGTCCGCAACCTACAACTACTTTTGTTAGTAAAGCCATATCGGCAGTTACACCACATTTTTCTTTTAAATCGGCTGCATATACAGCAATTAGTTCGTCTCTTTTACTCATTTTATATGTTTTAGAAATTAATAATCTTTTGTTATTTTTATCAAATTTAACAAATTATTTGAATAAAAAAAATGATTTATATCAACTCATTGAAATATTGCAATAGTATTTTGTCGTTTTCTACTGTTGGTGTAACTACTTCTATTATTGTGGGTTTTTGGTTTTGATTGAATGTTTTTTCAAGGCTTGACTTTAGTTCATCTTCGTTGGTAGCAGTTAAATAGTCTAATCCATACATTTTGGCTAAATGTTCGGCCGTTAAGCAATGAGAAGTTTCAAAAAATGTATTGAAAACGGGGGTTTCTTCATGCCCTGGTAAAATTCTAAAAATGCCTCCTCCTCCATTGTTCATCAAAATGATTTTGAAGTTTTTGGGAATATAGTTATTCCATAGAGCATTGCTATCGTACAAAAATCCAATGTCACCCGATAGTAAGATGGTTGGCTTATCGTTTGCAACGGCGGCTCCAATGGCAGTGGAGGTACTTCCGTCAATTCCGCTAGTGCCTCGATTGCAAAAAACGTGTATCGTCGGGTCTATAGGAATTAGTTGTGCATAACGAATAGGTGAACTGTTACTTATTTGTAGGTGTGTATTTGAGGGTATATGAGCGAATATTGTGTCAAATGCTTTGAGGTCGGTAAATGGAATTTGACGAATATAGTCGTTATGTTTCTTATATCTTAAATCTCTTATCTTTAATGCTTTTTCTTGATAATCACTTTCGATTTTTATCGTTTTTGAAAGGAAATTTTCGAAAAATGTGTTTGGTGTAACTTGAAAATGTTTGGTCAGACATCCATAAGTATCATAAGCTCTTAATTGGTCTACATGCCAATGTTGTTTGGGTTGGTATTTTCGCAAAAATGTTTTAATTCTTTTGGAAACTATCATTCCGCCAAAAGTTAACAATATATCGGGTTGAAATTCTGTAAAATCTTGGGTTGTAAATGGTGTAATGATGGTATCGATGTTGGTAATAAAGTTAGGCTGATGTACGTTTGAAGTTACTTCTGTCATTATAACTACAGAATTGTCATTTGCTAGAGTATCTAAAAACTTTTGTTCTACAGCATTTGGATGCAAACCACCAATTAAAACCAATTTCTTTTTAGCAGAATTCCAATTGGCGACAAAAGAAGAAATATCTTTTACTTCATTATTCAAAATCGCATTTGAGATGATTTTAGGTTCAACTGAAAGTGTTTCAACCGTTTCATACAAAGGTTCTTCAAATGGTGCGTTGATATGCACTGGACCTTTTTTGGCGAAAGCTGTATTGATAGCTTCATTGATTAAAAAATCATTTTCATCAGATGGGAACTCATCCAAATTGGCATTAAATAATGAATGATTGGCAAATACATTTTCTTGACGAATGGTTTGTCCGTCTCCAATATCGATTTTGCTTTTTGGTCTATCAGCCGAAACTACAATAAGTGGAATTTCACTATAAAAAGCCTCTGAAAAAGCGGGGTAATAATTCAACAAAGCCGAACCTGAAGTACAAACCACAGCAACTGGTTTATTGATTTGTTGGGCAATTCCGAGTGCAAAAAATGCTGCACAACGCTCATCGGCAACGCTATAACAAGTAAAATTGGGGTTGTTGGCAAACCCAATTGTTAATGGTGCATTTCGTGAACCTGGAGATATTACAATATTTTGGATTCCTTTGGCACGAAAAATTTCGATTATAGATTGTGCTAAAGGTATTTTAGGGTAGTTCATTTTATATTGTCTAGAGACAAGGCAATACCTTGTCTGTACTTTAAATTGATTTCCACAAAAGTACAAAGTATTTTCAAGTGTTAGAAGTAATTTATTATTTTTGAAACATGGAAATCAAAATCAGACATTACCGAACAGAAGATGCGCAAGCTATTTTGGATATTATCAATTATAATATTCTAAATTCGACTGCTTTGTATGATTATGAACCTAGAAGTTTGGAAAGTCAAATTGCCCTTTTTGATGCTAAACTCGAAAAAGGTTTTCCAATAATCGTTGCAACAGAAAACGATGTTGTTGTTGGTTTTGGCTATTATAGTGAATTTCGATTTAGAGAAGCATATAAGTTTACTGTTGAACATTCGGTTTATGCGCATCCAAATCATATTGGCAAAGGTATTGGTAAAATGATTATGAATAGCTTACTCGACTTAGCAAGTGTTCAAAAGTTACATACAATGATAGGTGTAATTGATTCTGAAAACCAAAGCAGTATTGATTTTCACAAGAAATTTGGTTTTGAAATAGTGGGAACTATCAAAGATTCAGGATTTAAATTTGACCGATGGTTGCATAGTGTTTTTATGCAAAAGATGATTTAGTAGTTTGCAATCGCAGTATCCAGTTAATGTTATAAAAACTGAATACTGTGACTGAATACTGATTATTTTTTCTCAATCCAACCTACAATTTCATCATCTGTTGGGAGAACTCTTGGGGAGACTACTTTTTCTAATTCGCCATTTTGGTTGATTAGGTATTTTTGGAAATTCCATTCAACTTCACTGTCTTGCAAACCGTTTTTGGATTTTTGAGTTAGAAATTTATAAACTTCACACATATCATTTCCTTTAACAGAAACTTTGCTCATCATTGGAAAAGTGACTCCGTAGTTTTTTTGACAAAAGGCTCCGATTTCTTCATTGGTTCCGGGTTCTTGTGACATAAAGTTGTTGGCGGGAAAACCAACAATTACAAAATTTTGGTCTTTGTATTTTTTATAAATTGCTTCTAAATCTTTATATTGAGGTGTCAACCCACATTTGGAAGCTGTATTTACAACTAGAATTTTCTTTCCTTTAAGTGTTGCAAAATCAAATTCTTTTCCTTCTAAATCTTGTACTTTAAATTGGTGAATGTTTTGCTTTTCCATTGTTTCTTTTTTAGAGTATGTTGCTGGTGTGACTTGTTTTTGTGCTTGATTCTTGCAACTCGCTATGACAACTATCCCGAATACTAAAATTAGTTTTTTCATGATTATTTTTTTATAAAATTAGATAATTATTTAGTTTGTTTTTTAAAACATTACTTAAATTTTTGTTATAAAAAGCAAAGCCCAACAAAATACTTCATTGGGCTTCAAAACAAAAAACAAAATAACGGTTGCTGCTTTTTTTAAGGTGCTTGAACAATTGGTGAACGAAGCGATTCTAAAACTGCCACTACTTCATTTATCAATGCTGTATCTGTAACGCCGTTTTTCCCAGCGGCAGCTCCAACATAACCGATAAATTTGTTATAATCGGCATTTGTGGCTTTAACGCCCATTCTCGGATTGGAAGCAGGATTATGGGCATTGACCATATTCAATCCAGAATAAGTGTTGGTTGCTCCACCACCTGTGTTGGCCGAGAAGAAGTCGGTCAAGTTTTTGCTTAAAACGGCTACATTGGTTGTGTTTCCAGATGAAACTTCTCCTACTATTGGAGCAAAATGTGAACCTAGGTTACCTGGAGCACTTGCTACAATATCTCCAACAATTAATGTTATTGTTGAGTCTACAACCGAACGGTAGCTTAAGCGTCCTTTTTCGATCATTTGTCCTGCATTTCTTGGATCTGGAACTTTTGTGGTTCCTCCTAATTTTTCATAAAGGGTTTTTTCTGTAACTTGTGCTGTTGTTTCATCATCGTCATTACATGAGATAAAGGCGGTAAACATTGTTGCTGCTAGCAAAATGCTTAATGGTCTTGCATAATTTTTCATTGTTTATACTATTTTAAGATTAATTGAAAATTCTTTGGATTCCTCTAGAAAAGTGATAACTAAAACTACCTTCCTCCATAACTGGACATACTTTTTTGGCTTCCATGCCTTTTGGTAAGGTATAGCGACTTGCTTTATAGTTTCCTTTTTTGATTAGTTGGTCAACTATTTTTTGTGAGTCGGCAATTTTGTTATCATGAAAAAAAACAACTACATTATTTTTAAGATTATAACTATCACTTACGAAGCCAGGAATTGATTTTAGATTTCTATGTATTTCTTTTATTTTAAGTGAGTCTAATGGTTCCTGAAAGTCTATTCTGCTTATTTGTAAAGTTGCGTTATCGTATGTGATAGGTTTTGCAGTTGCTATATGTGCTACTAAAATGATGAGTAATAATAAGGTTGTACCTATTAGTCCTAATGCTATAAATTTTAATTTTCTTTTCATAATTAAGTTCTTTTGTTTGGATACATATACGGAAATAGGTTTGGAATGGTTTTATTTTTTTTTAATTCGATTACAATAAAAAATCGTAGTTTTATAAATCCAATGTTTTGTTGGTTTCGTATATAGGTCAAACAAAAAACAATAATTTTATGTCACAAGAAGAATTAATTCCGTTGTTGCTTAGGAAAGAACAGCGAGGTTTTACCATTATGTATGATATGTATTCTAAAAGTTTATTTGCGGTTATTGCCAACTTGATTAAAGAGACTGAAGAAGCAGAAGATGTATTACAAGAGGCCTTTGTAAAAATTTGGAAAAATATTGAAAGCTACAATGAATCAAAAGGACGTTTGTATACTTGGATGCTCAATATTGCTAGAAATGCTGCTATCGATAAGTTACGTTCGAAAGGATATAACAACAGTCAAAAAAACCTATCGTCTGATAATTTCGTACATCTTTTGGACGACAGCAACAAGCTAATTAATAGAATTGACACTATTGGAATTCAAGAATTTGTAAAAAAATTGAAGCCCAAATGCATTCAACTAATTGAATTATTATTTTTTCAGGGTTATACGCAGCAAGAAGCCTCTGAAGAGCTTGAAATTCCGTTGGGTACAGTAAAAACTCAAAACAGAAGTTGTATTAATGATTTAAGAACTTATTTGCAAGTATAATGAACACACAAGAATATATAGAATCTGGAAATTTGGAGCTTTATGTTTATGGATTATTAGATGAGGATGAAACTAAGAAAATTAGTGAGTTGTCTAAAACCAATCCTGAAATTAAAAAAGAGATTGTTTCGATTGAAAAGGCGATACTCCATTTGTCAAGTAGTTTTTCTCCAGCTATTTCGGTTGAAAATTTTGAAAAAATTAAGGCTAAATTAGAGCTAAAACATGGTAAAGTTGTTGCTGTAAAACCAAAAATTGATTGGTCCCAATACCTTGGTTGGGCAGCTTCTATCGCTTTATTAATTGGTTTTGGTTATGTGTATACTCAGTTTAATTTAACTTCTGACAAGTTAAAAAGAATTGAATCGGAAAAATCAAATTTACAAAAATCGGTAGTAGAATTGGAGTTGAAAAACAAAGAAACGACTACAGCTTTAAGTGTTATAAGAGATGAGAAGAATACAGTTATCAACTTAGCTGGTCAAACAGTGTCGCCAACGTCGTTTGCCAAAATATATTGGAACAAAGAAACGGCAACTGTTTATGTAGATGCAACGGGATTACCTGAGCCTCCTGAGGGTAAAGTATATCAAATTTGGTCGCTCAAACTTAGTCCAACGCTCACACCTACTAGTATTGGTTTACTTGAAAATTTTAATGGTAATAATGAAAAAATATTTGCTGTAAGTGGTACAAAAAATGCGGAAGCTTTTGGTATTACGCTTGAACCAGCTGGCGGAAGTGAATCGCCAACAATGGAACAATTGTACACATTAGGGAAAGTATAATTCTTAAAAACAGAATAAAAAAAGGTTCAACTTGATTGTTGAACCTTTTTTTTATTTAAATACCTTTTTGTATTTAATGTAGGAAAGCGTTCCCAAGACAACAACAAAGGCTACCGAATAATAGATAAACGTTGGTGTTACAACTTTGTCTCCACTAGCGTATGAGTGTAATCCTGTAAGGTAAAAATTCACACCAAAATAGGTCATCATAATTGAATAGAATGCAATAATACTCATTAGATTAAAAATCCATTTACCTCGAAGCGATGGAACAAATCGAGCGTGAATGACAAATGCATACACCATAATACTTATTAAAGCCCAAGTTTCTTTTGGATCCCAACCCCAATATCTTCCCCACGATTCATTTGCCCATTGCCCTCCTAGGAAGTTACCAATTGTTAGCATAACTAATCCTATGGTTAATGCCATTTCGTTGATATACGTGATTTCTTTGATATGCAAATCCATTTTGGTTTTGTTTTTTTCGTTGGTAAAAATCATCAAAATCAAGGACACTATTCCCAAAACCATTCCTAATGTAAATGGTCCATAGCTTGCTACGATTACCGCAACGTGAATCATTAACCAATACGAATTAAGTACAGGTTGCAAATTGGCAATAGATGGATCCATCCAATTCCAGTGCGCAATCATTAATATCATTGAAGCTACAAATGTTCCTGAGGCAACTACCAAAGGTGATTTACTATTGAATTTCCATGTTAATAAAGATAATAAATAAAAAGTGGTATTGATTTTGGATAATATTGCAATTTTGCTTGCAAATAATAATGTAAATAACATTGTTGCCCAAGCTACATAAATCATACTTTCGTAGGCATCACTCCAAGGTGCATGACCCGAAATATACCAACGAGCAATCAATCCGAGTGTGTGAATGACAAAAAAGATTCCGATTAAGATATGAAATCCGTTTATGACGTATTTTAAAATCTTTGAGTTAGAAAATATGTTTACTATCGTCAACAATAGCATCAATGTACCTGCCATCATGTACATCCAAAACAAGTTTTTGAATACATCGTATTTGTTATACATGACTTCATAATTGATTTTTTCATCAGATGGACGAACAGCACTTCCGTATTTTTTTTGGTAATTTTCCATTCCTACCAAAAATGTGTTTGCCATGGTATAATCTCCTTTTTGAGATGCTTTTAATAAAGCTTCAAGATATATTGGCAATGCAGATTTGATAGTATCTAATGCTGTTCCTGTTGGATGTGATATATCCATATAGGAGAACCATTTGTTGTTCTCATCTTTCGGAACTGGAAAAATTTTCAAAATACTTCCGCTTAAAGCAGAATTTAATAGGTTCACTTTTTTATCTGCTTCGATAAAGTCTTTTTCAAAGCTATTAGGCACAGCTGCTTTGTAGGCTATGTCTAGATAAGGTGATAATTTGTAATTTCCTTTATCATCAAAGAAATCTTTGAATGCAACAAGTTTTTGTCCGGTTGGTATTCCAAGAATTTTATGGATACTATCGTTTTCTTTTTTTAGATAAATCAGTGGTACTTGAAACCAAGCTTGGGGAAACTGGGTCATCGAAATAAAAGCTTGATCAGCATTTAGCCCTTCGTAGGAGTCTTTTTTACTTACTTTTCGTAATAACTCAGATGAAAAAGTATTGATTGGTTTCATTCTTCCGCCTTGGTCTTGAATGACCAATCTTCCAAATTGATCGGCATGTTTTTCGGAAACTTTGTATTTTTTTATGGAATCTAGAAAGTTGATTTGGGCTACATGGTTGGTGTGATTTTGTCCAAATCCAAAAAGTGTAAAGAACAATAAAAAGAGGGTTAATATCTTTTCTTTCTTTTGTTTGATGTCTTCTAATTTTCTTTTTAAATCGGCAAAACGAGAATGTTTGGTAAATAAGATAGCCATCATAGCAAAAAATAACATAAAATATCCACAATACGTTACAAAAGTTCCCCAATAATCATGGTTAACAGAAAGAACAGTTCCTTTCTCGTCTGGGTCGAAAGAGGCTTGAAAAAATCGAAATCCTTTGTGGTCTAAAATATGGTTCATATAGATATGTGCGTCAAAATTTTCTTTGCCATCCATAACCGTGACTTTACTTTCGTAGGATGAATAACTTTTTTCTGTTCCTGGGTATTTTTGGGCAATAAAATCATTTAGTTTTATGTTAAATGGCAATGTATAAATTTTACTTCCATAGTAAAAAGTAAAATCTAATGAACCTAATTTGAAAGTTTGTGGAGTTCCTTGTTGCCCTTTTGAACCTAGTAGTGTAATTTCTTTTTCTTTCCCTTGAACTGCTACTTTTATAGTTAAAGCATCTTCTCCTTTTTTATTTTTATAGTTCCCACTAGATTTATAATCTTTTACCCCTTTTATTGGTTGATCTGGAAATACAAATTGAGCGCTACCAACATTATAGAGTGATCGGTACATTAATTCTTGCATTTTGTCTTTTTCAACTTTGCCTTGAAGTCTATCGGCCATTCGCATAAAATTCCCTTCAAATGGTGAGAAAAAAGTGGTTTTTTCTCCCGTTGTATTGATATTAATGGCGCCAGGTGTTTCTTTATTTAATGCAAAAAGTGTATTGTGGATATTTTGAACTTCTCCTTCTTTTAGATAATGTTCATGACGTTCTCCACCACCCGATTCAACCATTTTTAGATACGTAATTCCTTTTTCATCTGGTTTGATGGTTTCTTTAGCATCCATTATAAAATCTTTATACTCTATTTCAAATGGTGTTTCGGCAAATTTAGACTTGATGGAGAAATGGTTATCCGTTTTTTGTGACAATAACATAGGTTCTTCAAAAATTCTTCGTTTCATTTCGCCATTGTAAATCCCATCAACATAAACGGTTAAATAGTTTTTATCTGAAAACAGTTGATTAGAAACCTCACCTTCTCTTATTGGCATCATTCCTTCATAACTTATGTAACGCGTGATTGCAGCACCAATTATTATAAAAATGAAAGATAAGTGTAGTAAAAGTGTTGCCCATTTTTCTTTTTTGAGTAGTTGGTAACGTGAAATGTTTCCCAAAAAATTGATTAGAAAAAAAACATGAATGGCTTCAAACCATTTTGTATTGTAAACTAAAATTCTTGCGGTATCGGTGTTGTATTCACTTTCTATGAAAGTTCCTGTTGCCATCGCAATGGCGTATACAAGAAATAAAATAGCCATTAAGCGAGTAGAAAACAGTATTGATTTCAATTTTTGCATAAAAAAATTTTGATTTTTATATAAAGAACTGCAAATTTACTTAAATTGTGCGTATCTTATGCATATAACAATTCATAATTTAATTAAATTTTAATATATACTAATATCAATATTTGAGGTTTTTGAATAAAATAGTAGCTTTTGTATTGTTTCTGTTTTCGGCAAATTTTTATTATGCTCAAAACACTATTCCTCCTCTTACCTATTTAACAACAGAAATGGGTTTGAGTCAAGCTATTAGTTATGATATTTTTCAGGATAGTAGAGGCTATATGTGGTTTACTAGCTATGATGGAATTAATAAATTTGACAGTAATAAAATCACAAAGTTTACTTATGATTATAACGATTATTCTTCTTTTTGGGGGAATTTGTCTATAGGAATAGTCGAAGATAAAAAAGGAAATATATGGACTGGGGGGAATAATTATTTGAATGTTTATCTCTATCGTGAAAACAAGTTCAAACATTTAAATGTAAAGAGCAATAGTGTCTTTTATTATTATCCTATTTTTGCTACTTCTAATGCAGTCGTTTTTCAGAAAGGGAATTGTTTTTATATAAGTGATAGCAATACCTATAAATCAACTCTCTTTTTTGTTGACAAAAATTTTGATTATGTAAATTTTTCCTCCAAAACTTTTGAAACTCCAACTTCTTATTTGGTATTCATAAGAGGAAAGTCAAAAAATGATGAGCCCGATTCTATAATTACTTTGAGATTATATGAGTTTTCAAAGTCTGACTTAAAAAACCCAAAAATTACTTTTTTCAATACTGATTATGATATCAATGCTATTCAAAAAATAGACTATGCTAAGTATATTGTTGGAACAAAAACGGGCTTGCGTATTCTGGATTTAAAAACAAAAAAAATCGTCCCTTTTTTATCAAATATTTTTAGCGAAAACATTACATCTATAGCTAAAAATCAAAATACAAAATTTCTAATTAGTACAAAAAAGTCAATGTTATATGAGCTTGACTTGAAGAATCAGTCTATAACAACTCAATCCTTTTTTTCTGATGCTGATAGAATAGAATGTGAAAAAAATGGTATTCAAAAGTTATTTATTGATAATCAAGAAAATGTGTTTTTTACTTTATGGGGAAAGGGTATTGCATGCTATGATAAGAATAATCCCCTTTTTAAACACAGCTTTACAAAGTCAGATATTTTAAATAAAACGATAGACGACCAGTATATTTCGAGCATTTTGTATTATAAAAATAATGCAATCATTGTGTATACAAAGTCTGGCGATTTTTATATAGTAAATGATGAGGGTAAGAGAATTAAAAAAATAACCAATATCAACGCTTATAATAGGACAAATTTTGGTGGTGATATATACTTACACAAGGGTTTTGAGGATAGAATTTTTATTTCGGGACTTGATAGGTTATATGAATTAAAAGTTGAGGAAAAAAAGATAATTCCTATCTCTGTATCCTGTGAAGGATTAGAAAACAATACGATCAATGATATTGCCATTTTTGACACTTCTAATTATATTGTTTCTACACAAAAAGGAATTTATGTGGTGGCAAAGGATTTTAAAAAAGGGTTTACTTTTGATGCTTTGGATAAAAATGAGGTTTATACTAGAGCCTATATTGTTGACAATAAGTATTTATTTGTTTGCAGACCCTATAAAGGGTTTGATTTATTTTTATATGAAAATAAGGTTTTAAAAAAAATAAAATCATCTCCTATTAATGCTAGTATTAAAGATGTTTTTAGGAGAACTAAATCTGAAATTTGGTTTGCTTCTACACTGGGTATTATAAGATATAATATAAAAACGAATGTTACAGAGCTGGATAACTCAAAAGACAAATGGATAAATACCTATTTTTATTCATTATTACCCGATAATCATTCTAATTTATGGATTAGTCATAATGCTGGAATTACAAAATATGACTATATCAAAAATAAAACAACTCATTACAATTTAAGTCATGGGCTACAAGGTTATGAGTTTAACACCAAGTCATTTGCAAAAACGGAAAATGGTACACTTTTTTTTGGAGGTACCAACGGACTAAATAGTATCAATCCAAATCAAAATTTTGTATCTAAAAACAAACCTATTATCCAGTTTGAAGAAATAAAAATTGGAGATAAAGTACTCGATAGTAAAAAAGACTACATATCCAAAAACAAATTAATACTCGCTAATAATCAAACCACTTTTAGTTTAAAACCAATCATAATAAATTACAATTCTTGTTTTATTCAACACGATTTGATGTATAAACTAGAAGGTATTGACAAAAGTTGGATAAGTGGTCAGAGTAATCAAACTATACGGTATAGTAATATTCCTGCTGGAAATTATACTCTTTATATAAAAACGCCTGATAATTATGAGCAAAAATCGATAGACATACTTGTAAAACAAGTCTTTTGGAAAAGTGTTTGGTTTTGGATTCTTATATCCTTTTTGGCTATGCTAATTATTTGGATTACACAAAGAGGTTATTACTTAGCTCAGGTAAATAAACGTGAGGCAGAAATTAAGAAGATGAAAGCTATTGAATTAGAGCGAGAACGAATTGCTCATGATATGCATGATGATTTAGGAAGTGGATTGACGGCGATTTCCTATTTGAGTCAAAGTTCTCATAAGGATTCAAATATAAAAATTCAGGAAAAATCGAGAGAACTTATAAAGAATATGAGTGATATCATTTGGTCTATGAAATCTGAAAATGATTCGATAACCGAATTGATATCGTATATAAAAAGATATGCCAACAATTATTGTGAGGAGAATAATATTGAAATCAATTTTAATGTTATTATCGAGGATGAACGTTTGCAAATAAATGGTGATTTTAGGAAAAATATTTACCTTATAGTAAAAGAATCATTACATAATATTGTAAAACATGCTAAGGCTAGTTTGGTCGAAATTCAATTTGAAACCACAAATAATTTAGTATTAATCATAAAAGATAACGGGATAGGAATTAATAAAGATAAAATGAACAATGGTAACGGAATTAAGAATACTCAAAAACGAGTTCAACAAATGAATGGGTTGATTGAATATACAGTAGATAACGGAACTAAAATTACCATTTGCCTACCTCTACCATTTGATTTTAAATAAAATCAACCTTTTGTATGATATAATTCTAATAATATAATTCTTTTCTTTGTAATTAAATAATATAAGTATGATTACAATATGTATAATTGAAGATATTTTGGACATTCTAAACGGGTTGGAAAACATTATTGAAAAAGATAATCGATTCAAGTTGCTCAAATCTTTTACGAATGCCGAAGATGCTATTGCTGAAATTCCATTATTGAATCCGAATATTGTTTTGTCCGATATAAATTTACCTCAAAAATCGGGGATTGACTGCCTTACCGAAATAAAACCCAATAATGATCATATCCAATTTATAATGTTTACTATTTATGAAGATAGTGATCAAGTGTTCGATGCCTTAAAAGCGGGAGCAAGTGGTTATATATTAAAGAATACAACTCCAAAAAAAATCATAGAATCATTAATCGAATTAAATGATGGAGGTAGTCCTATGTCTCCAAAAATTGCTCGAAAAGTGCTGGATTCATTTACTATCATTCCGAAAATAACCGCTGTAAATGAGATGCTTACAAAACGTGAAATTGAGGTATTAGAATTATTGAGCAAAGGCTTTTTATATAAAGAGATTGCAGACAAATTAAACATTACACTTAGTACTGTGAAAAGACATCTTAATCATATTTATACCAAACTACAAGTGCAAAATCGTACAGAAGCAATTAATAAAATGTATGGTAAATAATTTTTCATGACTGCCAACTAATGATACAAAAGGTTGATTGACACATCCATATTCATAGTCTAATTTTACAAAACAAAATTAGTTATTATGAAAAAAACAATACTCCTTTTAACTTTTGTATTATTGTCTAAAAATTCATTCTCACAAGTGGGTATTGGCACAACCAATCCAGATGCTTCTTCGAGTTTAGATATTAGTTCTGTAAATACTGGGCTTCTAGTTCCAAGAGTAAGTTTGACAGATGTATCAGACGGTACAAGTCCCATAAATTCTCCTGCAAATAGCTTGTTGGTTTACAATACCAATTCGGCTTTAGTTGGAGGAAACGGAGAAGGTTATTACTATTGGAATGGGACTCAATGGACAAAATTACAAACTAATGTTGATGATAAATGGACTCGAAATAGTAGTCTTGGTTCGATATTTCCTTCGACTTTAACAGATAAGGTGGGTATTGGGACAAATAATCCGTTTGCCGATTTGCATTTAAAATCTTTATCTAGTAATCCTGCAATCTTTGATGGTGGCAGCAATTTATATATTTCATTTGCAGAAAATGGTGCTTATAGAGGATACTTTGGTAGCTATTCGGGAAATCCAGAAGACATTGAGTTTGGAACATATTCTGGAAATTTGGGAGCAGTACACTTATCTACAAATAATACCCCAAAATTAACGGTAATTAATAATGGAAACATTGGTATTGGAAATACAAATCCATCCTATTTACTAGATGTTTCAAACAGAATGAGATTAAGAAGTGGTGGCAATATCTTTAGTTCTGCAGGATTGTGGTTAAATAACTTGTTAAACACAACTGAAACTACTTTCATCGGAATGGATTCTAATGACAACATTGGCTTTTATGGTAACACTGGTGCTGGTTGGGGATTAGTTATGAATAACAGCAATGGGAATGTTGGTATAGGCAATCAAAACCCAAATGCTCCATTACAATTTTCAAACTCTGTTGTTAATAGAAAGATTGTTTTATACGATATTAATAATAATAACAATCAATATTACGGATTTGGTATAAATGGAGGAATGCTTCGTTATCAAACTGACGCAATTGGAGCAGATCACACCTTTTTTGCTGGTGCAAATGCCACAACATCAAATGAATTAATGCGTATAAAAGGAACTGGAAATGTTGGTATCGGAGTATCAAATCCTCTTCAACGACTTGATGTACAAGGAGGAAATGCAAGAATTAATACTATTTTTATCGGAGATGTCGGTCACGGAAGCTCATGGGCAGGTATGTCACATTACAATCAAGCAAATACAAATGGTTATGGTTTTCTACAGTCTATCGATGGAAATTATACGTTTCTAAACAAACTAAACACGGGTACTGGGTATATAGGATTTAGAGTAGGCAATTTTGATCAGGTTGTGATTACTAATGCAGGAAATATGGGTATTGGAACCACAAATCCAACACAAAAACTAGATATCAGTGGTAAAATAAAAATTACCGATGGGACACAAGGAAGCGGAAAAGTTCTTGTAAGTGATGCAAATGGTACTGGAACTTGGACTACTACCAATTCTATAAAACCTGCAGTAGCAGGGGTATTTGCTGGAGGTGGAGGGAATCCCAACAGTACTACTTTTGTTTATTGTAACACTTATATAGATTTACCTCCTGGAAAATGGATGGTGTTTGGAACTTATTTACTAGCTGGTTCTACAACATTGCCAAGTGGACAAAGCGTTTTTGTTAGAACAAATTTTCAATTAAGTGATACTGTAACCGGTGCAAATCCTTATGTGATCTCTGGAGGTCTTATTTCTGGTGTTTTAGCTGGCCCAAGTGATTTTGGAATTGCGAATGGTCAAACAATTATTGAAAACCCAAATCCTCCAGGTGGTGCCTCAATACGCTTTTATATGTGGGCAGGAATTCAAAAATACGGACCAATATCAGCCTCATTTTCAATGTCAGGAATTGGTAGCTCTTTTTGGTCTGAAAATCAATTAACCGCAGTGCCTATGAATTAGTTTTTATTCTTTGTTAGATTGTAAAAAAAGGTTTCTCCAGTTGGAAACCTTTTTCTATTTTTACCAAATGATAAAAGTAGTAATCATTGGTTCGGGAAATGTTGGGCAACATCTTATTAAGGCATTCGCCAAAAGTGATGCTGTGACTGTTATTCAAGCCTATGCTAGAAACAAAAACAACCTTACTCACCTACTCGATTCTCAACAAATTACAGATGATTTTTCTAAATTAAAAGAAGCCGATTTGTACATTATTTCTGTTTCTGATGAAGCCATTAATGAAGTCTCTAAACAAATTCCTTATTTAAATAAAGTGGTGGCACATACTTCGGGAAGTGTCGCTATGAATGAACTTAGTGATTCTAATAGAAAAGCGGTTTTTTATCCGTTACAAACCTTATCCAAGAAAAAAGAAGTCGATTTCAAGCAAGTGCCTTTGTGCATAGAGGCCGAAAACGAAACCGATTTAAGACTTTTAAATAAAATCGCTATATGTATTTCTGATAAAGTCTTCGAAGTAGATTCTGACCAAAGGAAATCATTGCATGTGGCAGCTGTTTTCGTTTCCAATTTTGTAAATCATTTATACAATCTAGGAAGTGATATTTGCATCGAACATAAAGTTCCTTTCGAAATTTTGAAACCGCTTATCCTCGAAACAGCAAAAAAAGTACAACTTCTTTCTCCAAATGAGGCACAAACTGGGCCTGCAAAACGAAATGATACTACAACAATAAACAAACATTTAGCAATTCTCACAGATGAAAATCAGAAAGAAATCTATACATTGCTAACCAAATCGATAATTGACCATGGCAAAAAGTTATAAAGAAATTATGAATGATATCACCACTTTCATTTTTGATATAGATGGTGTTTTGACAGACGGAACTGTTCATGTTGCTCCAACTGGCGAAATGCTCCGCGAAATGCATATTCGCGATGGGTTTGCTATGAAAGCGGCTCTTGAAAGCGGTTATAATGTCTGCATAATTTCTGGCGGAAGTAACGAGGGTGTTCGCATTAGATTGAGAAATTTAGGTATTACCGATATTCATTTAGGCACACCTGACAAGGTTGAAACTTTCAAAGAATATACAGAACTGTATAACATAAAACCTGAGAATGTTTTATATATGGGTGATGATATTCCCGATTTTCACGTAATGCAATTAGTAGGGTTACCAACTTGCCCTCAAGATGCAAGCCCAGAAATAAAAGAAATTTCAAATTATATATCACACAAAAATGGTGGAAAAGGTGCTGTTCGTGATGTTATAGAACAAGTGATGAAGGTACAGGGAAAATGGCATTTGTATTATAATGGTAAACACGATTAAGTTTCTATTATAGTGCTCTCATTCGCAAGTAAAAAAAACTAACCAACCGCTTCTTTATAAACTCGCAAACATTTTTCTCTAGCTTCTTTGTGGTCTACAATTGGTTTTGGATACTCAAAGGTTTCCAACTCGGGAATCCATTTTTTGATGTATTTTAAATCTTTATCAAACTTTTTTATCTGTTCGGTTGGGTTAAAAATCCTGAAATAGGGTGCTGCATCAACTCCACTTCCAGCTGCCCATTGCCAATTGCCAACATTACTTGCCATTTCATAATCGAGTAATTTGGTGGCAAAATAAGTTTCGCCCCATCGCCAATCAATTAGTAAATGTTTGCATAAAAAACTGGCCACAATCATGCGCACACGATTGTGCATATGCCCTGTTGTATTAAGCTCTCGCATTCCTGCATCTACAAATGGGTAACCTGTCTTTCCTTCACACCATTTTTTAAACAAATCTTCATTATTTTCCCAATGAATATCGTCGTACTTTGGCTTAAAACTAGACTTGTTAGTGTGTGGAAAATGCCATAATATTTGCATGAAAAACTCTCTCCAAATCAATTCTTTCAAAAAAGTTTCGTTTTTGCTTTCTAACGCTTTTGCCACCATTTTTCTTATAGAAACGGCTCCAAATCGTAGATAAATACCCAAATAAGAAGTTTTGTTTAAAGCAGGGAAATTTCGAGTTGCTTCATAATTATTTATCAAGTCGGAAGAAACATCATAAGGCGTAACTTGAATAGATGCTTTTTCAAATCCTATTTGTGACAAGCTTAAAAAAGGATAAGAATGTAGACAAATTTTATCCAATGCCTCCTCAGATTTATAATAAACTAACTGTATCCTTTTGAAATTTTCTTTCCATTTATTCGAATACGGTGTATAGACAACATAGGGTGTTCCGTCGTCTTTTACAACTTCATTTTTTTCAAAAATAACTTGATCTTTACTGGTCTTAAATTCAACTGAATGTTCTTTGAAAAGTTGATACAATTCCAAATCCCTTTTTCGAGCATAGGGTTCATAATCATGATTGGTAAAGACTTTATTTATTTTATTTTCTGCTATTAATTTGGTAAAAACATCAAAAGGTTTGCCGTGAAAAACAGCTAATGATTTTCCTTTTTTTTCTAATTCCAGTTGAATAGTTGAAAGTTGTTGGTGTATAAACGTTACACGGGCATCCTCTTTTTGTAATTGTGATAAAATAGAATCATCAAAAATAAAAATCGGTAAAACTTCCTCACCACTATGCAAGGCGTGAAAAAGCCCAACATTATCATCTAAACGTAAATCTCTTCTAAACCAAAAAATATTCATATTAAATTAATGTCTATTCCAATATCAAAAATCAAATTCAAAATTCAATTTTTAAATTGCTTGTTTAAATTGCAATTGATTGTTGCAATTGTTGCTGTTCTTTTATTGATTAACTAACAATGTCGACATTCCGCCATCGACATGAAAAATTTGTCCCGAAATCCAACTGCTTTTTGAGTTAAGCAAAAAAGTGGCCATTTGTGCCATATCATCTGAAGTTCCAACTCTTTTTAGTGGATGTCTTTCGGCTGATTTTTCTCTTTTTACTTCATTATTCAAAAACTTGTCTGCCAACGGTGTGTCGGTAAGCGATGGAGCAATGACATTGACTCTAATTTTTGGTGCATATTCTGCAGCCAATGCTTTTGCAAATCCTTCGATTGCCCCTTTTGCTGCTGCTACCGATGTATGAAAAGGCATTCCCATACCAGCTGCAACTGAACTAAACAATACTATGCTTGATTGCTCAGAGGCCACTAAATTAGGCAAAACAGTCTGAATAACTTTTACCAAACTAATAAAATTAATTTGCAAATCTTGTTCA
Source organism: uncultured Flavobacterium sp. (assembly GCA_964558625.1). Taxonomy (GTDB): domain Bacteria; phylum Bacteroidota; class Bacteroidia; order Flavobacteriales; family Flavobacteriaceae; genus Flavobacterium. Next base: position 3,271 of record CAZLEU010000011.1, on the reverse strand, counting down.
AAAGATTCTGGTTTCAATCCTCTAAATGGACGTAAGTTAATACTTCCTGGGCAATAAACTAATCCATCTATTTTTTCGGGCAATTTGGAAATATCCAACGTATCGGTCATAGCATCAAACGGAATATGTGTAATGTTCATATCACCAATATTTTCATTTGTTCTAGAGGCTATAAAAACTTTATTTTCATACTGAAGTTCTTTTGCAATTGCCAATCCTATCCCATAGGACCCACCTATTAATAGTATATTTTTCATGTTTTTATCTTTTGAATTCTCCAAAAAGTTCGATTAGTTTTTTTCTTCTAAACTCAAATATTTCATCCAATTTGGGCTTAACCAAAAAAGGATGCACCAATTGTCCTATAATTCCCAACGGAACTTTGTAATCGACAATGTCTTCCATTTCAACTCCACCTGGAATTTCTTTTAGAAAATGTTTATGATGCCATAATTCGTAAGGTCCAAAACGCTGCTCATCTACAAAATATTTTTTGTCTTGTACATGTGTAATTTCTGTAACCCATTTCATAGGAATACCCAAAACAGGAGTGACGATATATTGAATTATCTGACCTGGAAACATATCTCTATCATCTCCCGAAAGTGTTTTGAATCCCATATAATTTGGTGTAATCACTTTTAAGTTCTTCGGATTTGACAAAAAAGCCCATGCTTCGTCTAAAGAAATTGGTAAATTTTGTTTGCTACGAAGTGTGTATATTTTCATTCTTTTTTTTTGTAAAAATACAAATTGTTTAATTGTTTTAAAAATAAGTTAAACAAAATAATTTCAATTTAAGTTTAAATTAACATTTCGAACAAAATACAATTCGTAATTTTGATGAAAATAAACAATAACTATGAAAAAAATAATCTATTTATTGGCTATGGTAATAGCTAATTACGCAATTGAAGCGCAAGTAAAAACGCCTCAACCGAGTCCAAAGTCGACTCTAAATCAAACTGTTGGTCTTACAGAAGTAACTATTGAATACTCAAGGCCAAGTGCAAAAGGGAGAACGATTTTTGGCGATTTGGTCCCTTTTGGACAACTATGGAGAACAGGTGCAAATGCAAATACAACGGTCTCTTTTAGTGAAGACGTTGTTATAAATGGAACTACTTTGAAAAAAGGAAAATATGCCATTTATACAATCCCTAAAGCAGATATGTGGGAAGTTAATTTTTATTCTACAACTGATAATTGGGGTTTACCAGAAAATTGGGATGAGAATGATGTGGTTGTAAGAACAAATGTGAATCCAATTGCATTAGGAAATCATGTTGAAACATTTACCATTGCCATAAACAATATCACTAATGATAACGCAACTTTGGACATTTCATGGGAAAAAACGATGGCTTCAATAAAATTTGAAGTTCCTACTCAAAAAGCAGCTATGGCTAGTATTGAAAAAACATTAGCAGGTCCAACATCTGGCGACTATTTTTCATCTGCGCAGTATTTTTATCAATCAAATGGTGACTTAAACAAAGCGTTGACTTATGTAAACAAAGCATTAGAGTTAAACAAAGATAAACCATTTTGGTATAATCGCTTAAAATCGTTAATTCAAGCAAAATTGGGTGATAAAAAAGGGGCAATAGAGACTGCAAAGCTATCATTGGCAGCTGCTACTGAAGCCAAGAATAATGATTATATTAAAATGAATAACGACAGCATTGCTGAATGGAGTAAAAAATAATAATCCTATGTGAAAGATCCGCAAATAAGAAGTTTAATTCTTGTTTGCGGATTTTTTTTTTATACAGTTGTCACTTTATTTCTAAAAAAGAGAAATTGAAATACAATTGCCAAAAGCAATGTTAGTATTGCTCCAATAAAATTGAGCCAAAGAAAACTTACAACATCTAAATAATAGATATAAAAAATGGTAAATTGACTTAAGGCAGCTCCATAAAAAATAGCATTTGCTTTTACATACTTTACATAAAACCCAACCAAGAAAATACCTAAAACGGTTCCATAAAATACCGAACCTACAATATTGACTAATTGAATTAGGTTTTCAAACAATGTTCCTACACATGCAAAAAGTATGGCAATTATACCCCAAAGCAAAGTAAAATATTTGGTTGCATTTACATAGTGCTTTTCTGATTTTTCCTTTTTCACATTTCTTTTATACAAATCAACTGCTGTTGTAGCTGCCAAAGCGTTCAATCCAGAAGCTGTTGATGACATAGCTGCAGAAAGAATAACTGCCAAAAGCAAGCCTATTAATCCTTGTGGTAGATAATTCAAAATAAAATGAATAAAAACATAGTCTTTATCATTGGTTTCTGCTTTATCATCTGCTTTAGAAATAATTTCTCTAGCCTCATCTCGTAACTCATTTTCTTTGTTAGAAATGCCTACTAATTCTCTTCTTAAAATTGGATTATCATAATTTTGATTGAGATGGTCGATGTAAATTAAGTTGATTTCTTTCTTTTCTTCTGAAAGTTTGCGCAATTTTTTTTCTAAAACTTCGTACTCTGCTTTGTATTTAGATTTATCAATCAAAATTTTATTATTTGGATTAAAATTTAAAGGCACAGGGTTGAATTGAAAAAAAACAAAAACCATAACCCCAATTAATAGAATAAAGAATTGCATTGGCACTTTGAGAAATCCATTCATTATCAACCCCATTTGACTTTCCTTTACCGATTTTCCAGATAGGTAACGTCCTACTTGTGATTGGTCTGTTCCAAAATAGGAAAGGGCTAAGAAAAATCCACCTGTAATACCACTCCAAAAAGTATAACGTGTTTCGGGGTCAAAAGAAAAGTCAACAATATTCATTTTGTCATTGGCGCCTGCTATATGCAAGGCATTACTAAAAGTCATATCGTTGGGCAACAAATGTAAAATAAGGAAAAAAGTAATAAACATACCTGACATAATAACAAACATTTGTTGTTTTTGGGTCACATTTACTGCTTTAGTTCCGCCCGAAAAAGTATAGATGATTACCAATATTCCGATTACAATAATCATTAGGGTCAAATTCCAACCTAACAATGTTGACAAAATAATAGCGGGTGCATATATGGTCAATCCTGTTCCTAATCCTCTTTGAATTAGAAATAAAATAGATGCCAACGAACGTGTTTTTAAGTCAAAGCGTTGTTCAAGATACTCGTATGCTGTGTAAACCTTTAACCGATGGTATATTGGAATAAAAGTATAACATATAACAACCATCGCAATTGGCAAACCAAAATAGAATTGCACAAAACCCATTCCGTCATGATAAGCTTGT
>CAZLEU010000010.1:0-43723 GCA_964558625.1 uncultured Flavobacterium sp. | reverse complement strand
AGGAATGTTTAATTCTTTTTCAAAATAATCATTCATCCATAAATCGTGATTTCCAACAAAAAAATAGATAGGAATACCATTATCTCTAATTTCGGCTAATTTCCCAAGTACACGAACAAATCCTTTTGGAACAACGGTTTTATATTCAAACCAAAAATCAAATAAATCACCAAGCAAAAAAATGGCTTCCGCATCTTTTTTTACCTCATTTAACCAAGCTACAAACTTTTGCTCGCGGGGAAAACTTGCTTCAGGAGTTGGAGCACCAAAATGTTGGTCGGATGCAAAATAGATTTTTTTATTTGACATTTGTTGCAAATTTACATATTATCAGAAGCATACCATTCTGCAAAAGAACTTTCCGTTTCTTGTAGTTTTAAAGAATGTAGCACGATGTTATCTGGCAATCGGTCTTTTATTTTTTTTGCAAAATCCACAACCATATTTTCACTAGTAGGCTGATAATCAACAAGAATTACATGATGACCTCGATTCTTAAGCTCATTTGCTAATTCAATATGTGGCGTGTTTTTGTTAAAAACAGTTGCATGGTCAAACAAATCAACTATTTCTTCTCGGACTATTTTTTTTAAATCGGAAAAATCGATTACCATTCCAAATTTTACATTTGAAGCATCTGTTATTGGAATTCCAATAACTGTTACAGAAAGTTTGTAGCTATGTCCATGAACATTTTTGCATTTTCCATCATATCCGTACAAAGCATGGCCCGTTTCAAAAGAAAATTGTTTGGTAATTCTGATTTTACTCATTACATTTATTTTAAACTACAAATTTAGTAAATAAATTACTCTTCAAATTTTCTCTTTTTGGCTTTAGAATACATCCAATAAGCCAATCCAACTAATACAGCAAATGGTAGAATATATCCTATCCAAACACCAATTAAATAAGCGTTGTCTGGTGCATTTTTTATTTTCTCTTCAACATTCACTTGAAGTTGAATTAGTAAACCAAAATTCATATCGAATAATTTTATATTGAACAAAATTACAAAAAAAGGTCGCTTTTAGCGACCTTTAAATAAAATTATATTTTATTATAACTAGTTTTCTTCAAATGTTTGATTTTCGCCAATAACTGCTTTTCTGACATTAATGGCTTTATTGTCTGCTCCAATCACAAATGCAACAAATTCCATGTTTGCAGTATTCGAAATACTTGAAGGTACAGTTACAGAGAAATTTCTTGTATATGTTTTTCCATAGGACGTGTCATCAGAAGGAATAACATCACCTAATATGTTTGTAAAAGTAGATCTAACCACGTGGTCATGTTCGAAATCAGGAATTTCAGCTAAGCCACCATAAAAACTTGTACTATTTTTTTGAGGATAAATCAAGTCATTTTCAAGTACGTAAACTACTAATTTCAAATTACTATAATTTTCAAGGAATTTTACTTTAACCTCTAAGTTTAAATTGTTGTTAGTCAATGAAGAATTCATAGCTAGCCCAAGTCTTACAGGACTACCAGTTGTAAGAGCGATAGCTTTATTTAAATTCGTTTGGGTATGTTGTGGATAATTCCAGTAGGTCAATCTATTTAATTTTGCAGTTGGATATTGATTAGCAATACCAACTAAATCTTCTAAAGCATTTGCATCTTCATAATGAAAAGGGTCATAGCTTCCAGAATTTGGCCCTCTATGTATTGCAACAGGCACTGCTTTGTCGGTTAATTCTTTTAACTTCTCAATGGCATAACTTACAGTTGGACAATTAACACACCACGTACCTGTGTAATCTTCAATCAAAACCCTTTTTACAAAACTTTCAACATTATCATCAAATTTCACTAAAATTTCATTGCTCGTAAATTCTTTATAAACAGCATAAACTTTATATGTTTTAGTAACATTTGAAGTTAAGTTAGATGATGTATTTATTTCAGGCTCTAATGTTGAAGATTCATCTTGTATATAAATTATTGCTTCATTTGTCACATCTATTCCAGAGTCAGTAACTATTTTAAAATTTATTGTTTGACCCAATCTTTTCTCTTCACTATCAGCTGATAATGTAATGTTTGTTGTTCTAAAAAACTCACCAGTATCTTGATAACATGAGCTAAGAGAAGTGATAAAAAATAAGAAAAATAAGGTTTTTATTGCTTTCATTTGAATTATAAATATAATTATGAGCAATATTATAAATTATTTTTTAAAAAAGGCATAATTATTGGTTAATTTTTATTTCATTTGTGCAACAAACTAATAATATCTATGAAAAAATTAACTTTATTTATTTTATTTATTTCTTTCTCCGTTTTTTCGCAGAAAGAACTACCAAGTGTAACAGTTACTAACTTGGATAACAAATCTGTAAATGTTAAAACAGATTTCAACGAAAAAGACAAAATCTATATTTATTCTTTTTGGGCTACTTGGTGTACACCTTGTATAGCAGAGTTAGAGGCAATAAGTGAGCATTATGAAGATTGGAAAAAAGAATTAAACATTGAGTTAATTGCTGTTTCTATTGATGATGCTCGAACTCAGAAAAGAGTTAAACCACTTCTAAATGGTAAAAACTGGACCTATACAATGTTATTAGATTCTAACCAAGATTTCAAAAGAGCATTGTCTATTGTAAATGTTCCGTATTCTATTATTGTTAAGAATCAGAAAATAGTTCATGTTCAAAATGGTTATTCTCAAGGATCAGAAGAAGAATTATATGAGGTGTTAAAATCGCTATAAAATGAAAAATAAGATTTTTATATTTCTATCAGCAATAAGCATTTCTGTATACGCACAAGATAATAAATTTGGTAAAATATTTGGAGGATTTGAATCGAATTCTCAATGGTATTTGAATGATAAAGAACTAAAAACTGCTCATCCAGAAGATCCTTTACGTTCTAATAATTATTTATTTTTAAATTATAATTTGAACAAATGGTCGGCTGGACTACAAGTTGAATCGTATGAAAAAAATGCGCTACTTAATTATAATCCAAAATATGAAGGAACAAATATCGCAACCTATTTTGTAAATTATAAAGACAAGACGTTTGACTTAACAGCAGGTTATTTTTATGAACAATTTGGTAGTGGATTGATATTGAGAACGTGGGAGGATAGGGCTTTAGGTATTAATAACGCTATAAGAGGTGTTAGAGCTATAATCAAACCAACAGAATATCTTTCTTTTACAGCTTTATATGGACAACAAAGAACAGGATTTGATGTATCCAATTCTAAAATCCATGGTTTTAACACAGAAGTTGATTTCGCCAATCTGCTTAAATTTGAAACTTCACAGCTGTCTGGTGGATTAAGTTTTGTGGGAAGAGATGAAAAAACAGACATTCTCAAACCTGATTTTGACAATATGACTAATGCTATCTCATATCGTCTTAATTTCTCTCATAATTCATTTTATATTTCTTCTGAGTTAGATACAAAATCTAGAGATGGTGTTTTGGCTAATGGAAGTAATGATTTAAGTTCAAGACTTGTTAAAACAGGAAATGCTTTTTTGCTTAACATGGGTTATACCAAAAAAGGACTCGGTGTTGACGCCACTTTTAGAAGATTAGAAAATATGACATTTTATTCTGAGAGAGTGCCGGAAGTTTTTGCTAATGGAACAAGTTTAATTTTTAATGACAAATTAATGAATTATACTCCTGCGTTAACGAAACAACAACATTATAATGTGGCAAATATTTATGTATATCAAGCCCAAAGTAAAGTAGATTTTACAAGTAACGAAGTTATGAAAGCTGGGGAAATAGGTGGTCAAATAGATGTTTTTTATGATGCAAAAAAAGGAACTGTTTTAGGAGGGAAATATGGAACAAAATTTTCTTTCAACTCTGCCAGATGGTATAATTTAAAAGGAGATTATATTTTATCTCCATCTAATTATGATACGAAAACTTTGGCAGGAAGTGATAAATATTATGTCGATTATAATTTGGAAATAACCAAAAGATTTTCACCAAAGGTGATTTCTGGCTTTACCTATATAAATCAATTTTATGATGGTCAGTTTGTTGCAGGATATTTATATAAAGTAAATACTAATATTTTAGGAACCGAAACCACCTATAATTTTACAAAATCTCGTTCTATTCGTGGTGTTCTCGAACATATGTGGGCAGATGCCGACAGAAAGAATTGGGCTAGTAGTACTATTGAGTTTAATGCCAATTCCAAAATGTCATTTTATGTTTCGGATTTGTATAATTATGGTAATGAAGACAGTCATAAAAGAACACATTATTATAACTTAGGAGGTTCTTATCGCAAAGGATCTTCAAGAATAGCCTTAAACTATGGAAGACAAAGAGGTGGACTAGTATGTGTTGGAGGTGTATGTAGAATCGTTCCAGAGAGCACAGGAGTTTCTTTGTCACTTAATACTTCTTTCTAATAAAAATCAAAAACAACTTGTCCTAGTAATTTACTAGGACAAGTTGTTTTAAAAATATGCCTTTTTAAGTTATTTGTTTACGATATGTAATGTAGGGTTTATTCCTAAGATAAACTTGATAAATATACTATGTAAAATAATTTTATATAGAAAATTCTAAATGATTTTTTTGGCACAAGAAATTTCTATTAAATAAATCCTATTCTCGTTAAGACACGCATTTTTTTACAACGTTTCTTTCAACCATTTATAGAATTCGTTTTGCCATACTTGAGCGTTTTGCGGTTTTAAAACCCAATGGTTTTCGTCTGGAAATAATAGAAATCTACTTTTGATTCCACGTAATTGTGCAGCTTGGAAAGCTTCTTGACCTTGTCCAATAGGAACACGGTAATCTTTTCCACCTTGAATTATTAATATTGGAGTATTCCACTTATCCACCATTTTAATTGGGTTGAATTTAGTGAAAGTTTTTTGGGCAACTATGTTGTCTTTTTCCCAATAGGCACCTCCATGATCCCAATTGTTAAAAAAAACTTCTTCAGTAGTACCATACATACTTTCTAAATTGAAAACGCCACAATGTGAAATGAAAGTTTTAAATCTGTTGTTATGAATTCCAGCCAAATAAAATACTGAATAACCTCCATAACTTGCTCCAACTGCCCCAAGTCTTGTTTTGTCAACATAGCTTTCTCTAGCTACGTCATCAATAGCAGAAAGATAATCATCCATTACTTGTCCGCCCCAATCTTTAGAAATTTGTTCATTCCACTCTTGTCCGTGACCATACATTCCTCGACGATTTGGCGCCACTACGATGTAACCTTGTGAAGCCATCAAAGAAAAATTCCATCTAAAAGAATAACTTTGTGTCAATGGTGATTGTGGTCCGCCTTGACAATAAAGAAGAGTTGGATACTTTTTAGATGAATCAAAATTAGGAGGCAAAATTACCCAAACCAACATTTTCTTTCCGTCGGTTGTTGTAACATACCTTCTTTCATATTTTGGCAAAGTTAATTTACGGTATATGTCATCATTAACTTTTGTTAGTTGTAGCCATGTTTTCTTCTTCAAATTATATGAATATATTTCAAGTGCATGATTCATATCGGTTCTTGTAACGATAATATTTTCGCCAGATAACGCTACAATATCCGACACATCGAAGTCACCCTTAGTAACTTGTGTAACCACGATAGCAATCTTGGTTAATCCTGGAAAGTTTACTTCAAACAATTGTTTGGTTCCATCAACTGCCGCAACAAAGTATACCTTTTTTGCATCTGGACTCCATGTATAATTATCCACACTCCCATCCCAATTGGAAGTAAGATTTATATCAATTCCTTTGAAACGAACAATAATATCATTTTTATCTGCTTCATAACCGTCGCGTTTCATTTGTAACCAAGTTAAATTTCCTGTTGGAGAAAACGTTGGATTGGTGTCATAACCTTTGTTTGTTTCTGTTAGGTTTTGGGTAGTTTTGGTTTCTATATTGTATTCATACAAATCGGTATTTGTAGAAATTGCATATTCGGTACCAAATTTCTTTTTGGATACATAAATAATACTCTTAGAATCAGGAGACCAAATAAAATCTTCATCACCACCAAAAGGTTTTTGTGGCGCATCATAAGGTTCATTTATCATAATGTCAATAGGCGTTGCATTATCCTTATTTTCTGCATAAAACACATGGTTATGACTTCCGTCATTGTAAGTGTCCCAATGACGATAATCTAACGAGTTATATACTTGTGCATTTGATTTATCAAGATTTGGATAAATATCTTTGCCTAAAATCGTATTGATTTTTACTTCTTGAGAAGATAGAATATATTTTCCATCAGCTGAAACATTTTTATCAGCAATTAAATTTTTTGTTTCTTTTACTTCGGTCGCATTTCCTCCATTTACAGGAATGGTATAAAATTTTGAATTCGATTTATTTTCCTCAACAGAAGGAGAAGCAACTTTGTAAACAACCGATTTGCCATCTTTTGAAATTCCTAAAACTGAAACTCTTCCTAATTTCCAAAGCAATTCTGGAGATAAAACATTTTGCGCTGAAGTTGCTATACTCATTGTACTAACGATTATAAAAAATATTTTTTTCATTATACTACTAAATTTATTAATTGGCTAAAAGTAATAAAAAAAGCCATTCACAATTGCGAATGGCTTTTAAAAAAACATATAATCAATTTATTGTTTGATAAAGCGTTTTGAAGTTGATCCTTTTGCATTGGAAACTTCAATCAAGTAAGTTCCTGCCGATAAGGTACCCACATAAATACTTTCATTCTCAATTTTTCCTTTTCCAAGCTCCTGACCCATCATATTGAAAATTTTGTAAGTTGAATCTACGTCAACATCAGTAATATTCAATAAATTACCTTGAATAGGATTAGGGAATAATTTGAAAGAGATAGTATCATTTGATGTCATTTCACTTTCTCTGGCAGCAGATACAATATTTACTGTATAATCTTCTACTTGACCATAAGTAAATGAACCACATGAAGTTGTAGGAGTTGCATTGTATCTCATAATCACTCTCATTCTAGTTGATCCAAGAGTTGCAGTTGTAGGGATTGTAATTGTACCCGAAATAGGGGTTGCTGTTGTAGCTGCTCTAGTGTATGCAGTTTCACCAGCATCTGTAAACACACCATTTTGATTATAATCAATATATACTGCGTATCCTTCGCTATATACAGTTGATGTCCATGTAGGTGTTATTGTAATAGTATTTGCAGTCCCTCTAGTAACGTTTGTAGAAAGAGAAGTGAAATTTTCGTAACCTGCAGTGCCAGTTGAAGGATTATTGATTGTTCCAAATTGAACTCTACCAATTCTTTCATCGGCAGTATTAGTTGAAGCAGCTGTACAATAAGTTACTGTGTTTGCTAAAGTTGTTACAGAAACAGTATTGCTATTTAAAGATACATTACCAGCAGCGTCTTTGGCTCTTACATTAAAAGTATAGGTAGTTGAAGCTGTTAAACCACTAGCGGCATAAGTGGTTGAAGTGGTTGATCCTAATAAAGTACCATTTCTATATACATCATATCCAGTTACACCAATGTTATCTGTAGCACCAGACCAAGATAAGTTTGTGCTTGTAGAAGTTGTTCCCGAAGCAGACAAAGTTGGAGCTGTTGGAGCAGTTGTGTCTACCACAGGAGCTAATGTTGTTACAGAAACGGCATTGCTATCTACAGAAACATTACCAGCGGCATCTTTTGCTCTAACTGTGAATGAGTAAGTTGTTGAAGCTGTTAAACCAGAAACAGCATAAGTTGTAGACGTTGTTGAACCTAATAAAGTACCATTTCTATATACATCATATCCAGTTACTGCGACATTATCTGTTGCGCCAGACCATGATAGGTTAGTACTAGTTTGAGTTGTACCAGAAGCTGCCAATGTAGGTGCAGTTGGAGCGACTGTATCTGTGACACCAGAAGTGATTGTAAAGTTTGCATTAGAAACATCAAAGAAAATATGATTTGTTCCTTTTACCATAATTCTGCATGTTGTACTCGGTGTGTTTGGAATTGTTACTGCTTGTGTTCCATCATTTGGAGTTGCTGCCAATAATGTAGTCCAAGTTGTGCCACCATTTGTAGAAATTAAAATATCAACATTTGCACAATTTACACCATTTGCTGTAGTGCCGCCAACAACCCACGTAACGGTTTGAGAACTTCCGCCAACATAAGAAACAGCTGTGTTTGGTGAACTTACAGAGAATGGTCCAGCTGTAGCATTTACAGTTACAACTACATCATCTGAATTGTTTCCAGAACCACCTGCTCTGTTATCACGTACTGTTACTCTAAAATTTAATGTTCTAGCTACAGAAGGTAATGCTTCTACTGTTAATTCAGAGCCTGCTGTTGTAGTTGCACCTGCCAAAACTCGCGACATATTAGGAAAATATCTCGTTGGAGAGGTTGTTGAAGGGTAAGATCTAAAGTTTACACCAGAAGTTTTTGTTGCACTTGGAGCAGTAGTAGTTGTTTGAGAATCCATTTGTTCCCAATTGTATGTTAATGCATCACCATTAGCATCAGTAGCAGTTGCGGTCAACATAAAAGGGGTGCTTTTTGGTATTGTATAGTCTAAACCAGCATTTGCGGTTGGAATGGCGTTCCCTGTTGCCGTATTGACAGAACAAGTTTTTGCTTTTATATTATTGGTGATTTGTTGAATACTAATTGCATGAAAGTAAGCGTCAGAATGTGGCTGAACGTCAAGTGTTGTAATTCCTGCATAACCCATAATTGTAGATCCTGATCCTGGTTCCATGTGAACACCAGTTCCTTCATTTCCAGTTGTAAAAGTGTGATTTCCACCAAATTGGTGACCTAATTCATGTGCAACATAATCAATGTCAAAATTGTCTCCAGAAGGGATTCCATCTGCAGGAGATGTATATCCACTTCCTTTTTGACCATTTACACAAATACAACCTATACATCCAGCATTTCCACCGCCACCAGTTGCACCAAATAAGTGACCAACATCATAGTTAGCTTCTCCAATAACCGAAGTTAAAGTAGATTGCAATTGTGAATTCCAATTAGACATACTTGCAGCAGCAGAATAAGGATCAGTTGAAGCACTAGTATAAATTACCAAGTCAGTATTGGCTATCAAAACCATTCTAGCAGAAAAATCTTTTTCAAAAACACCGTTTACACGAGTCATTGTATTATTGATTGCTGCTAGCGCAAGTGCTTTTGTACCACCAAAGTATGCTGTATATTCTCCAGTTACAGACATTGCCAAACGGAATGTTCTTAAAGTTGAATCATCTGCATTTGGGCGAGATTGAAATACATTTTTAATATCAGCATTGATTTCAGAAACGACTTTGCACTCAAACTTATCTAGCGGTAATGCTTTGTCGGACTTCCTATAAACAGAATATATTTTTAAATCTTGCGAATAAGGCTCGATAAAAACAGCCGATTTATCTGCACTTAAAATCATTCCTTTAAATCCTAGTGGCGATAAACTAAAATAGCCTGTAGAAGTAGGATTATCAATTCCTATTCCTATATATGATTTAATGTCAGGATATTTAGCGGCCAATTCGGGTTCCATGATTGCGTTTTCATATACCTTAAAATTTTCTAGTTGACCATTTTCATTAGGTAAAGAAATAATTACACTTGATGTTTTTGCCACAGAAAATCTATCAGTAGCATTTTGCAAAGAGCCTTTTAAGGATGCAACGTCTAATTCTAATAAATGTTTGGTAGGGACTTGCATTTTACTGTCAAGTTTGACGATGTCATTTTTTGTAGAAACACTCCACAAGGGTTTTTGTTGGGCAAATGCGAAACTAGTTATCGCTAATAATGCCACGGGAAGTAACTTTAACGTCATAATTTATGGTTTTTTGGTTAAACAAATAGGGAAATCAAAATTATCAAGTTTTTTTTGTTTTTTTTATATTTTTATAAAAGTTATTAACAAATCGATGAAATGCAGTATTTATAATTAACACATCTTTAATTATTTTTATAATATTTTAAATTATGATTCCATTTTAATATATCTAAATGTATAGAAATCAAAAAAAGTGTATTTTTATAAAAATTTATTTCTATGCAATTGAGTTACTGGGAACTTAAAAATTGGTTCACAAATGTTGATTATACCATAGTTGGAAGCGGAATTGTTGGGTTACATTGTGCATTATATTTGCGCGAACGTTTTCCTCACAGTAAAATATTGGTTCTCGAAAAAGGAATGTTACCTCAAGGAGCAAGTACCAAAAACGCTGGATTTGCTTGTTTTGGAAGTCTTTCAGAAATAATAGATGACTTAAAAACCCACACCGAAGACGAAGTAATTCAATTAATCGAAAAACGATGGAACGGATTACAACTACTGCGAAAAAATCTTGGCGATTCTGTTATAGATTTCAAGCCATATGGCGGATATGAATTGTTTTTGAAAGATGACGAATCTACTTATAATGAATGTTTACAAAAACTTCCTTTTATAAACGAAATCATAAAACCATTATTCAAAACAGATGTTTTCACCAAAGAAGTGGATCGATTTGCATTCAAAGGGATTCATGATTATCTTATTTTCAATCCTTTTGAAGGACAAATAGACACTGGAAATATGATGCAGGCTTTATTAAAAAAAGCCATTTCTGAAAACATTATGATTCTAAATTATGCCAACGTTTCTTCCTTTATAGAAAAAAAATCAGGCGTTGAGATGGTAGTAAATGATTATACATTTGATACCAAAAAAATATTTTTTGCCACCAATGGATTTGCTTCGCAACTAACTAATAATGCTGTAAAACCTGCTCGTGCTCAAGTTGTAATAACCGAACCTATTGCTAATTTGGATATTAAAGGAACTTTTCATTTAGACAAAGGTTATTACTATTTTAGAAATATCGACAATAGAATTTTACTTGGTGGTGGACGAAATCTTGATTTTGAAGGAGAAACAACGACAGATTTGTCACAAACAGAAAAAATTCAAAATAAATTGGAAGCATTGTTAAAAAATGTAATTTTACCCAATCAAGATTTTCAAATTGCTCATAGGTGGAGCGGTATAATGGGTGTTGGATCACATAAAAATCCAATTGTTTCACAATTATCAGAAAATGTATATTGTGGTGTAAGACTAGGCGGTATGGGTGTCGCAATTGGAAGTTTGGTTGGAAAAGAATTAGCAGATTTAATTTAAGTACATGATGTTTAGAAAAATGTTGAATTTTTTAAAAAAAACAATGCTATGGTTTTTTGCCATTTCAATTGTATTGGTAATCCTTTTTAGATGGATTCCTATTGCCTATACACCCTTAATGGCTATAAGAGCTATCGAAAACAAATCGGCAGGTAAAGAAATGGTTTTGAGTCATGATTGGATTCCTATAGAGGAAATATCTCCAAATATACAAAAAGCGGTTATTGCAAGTGAAGATGGAACTTTCTTAACGCATTACGGATTTGACTTTAGCGCTATTCAAAAAGCAGTTAAAAACAATAGTAAAGGGAAGCGACTAAAAGGCGGAAGCACTATTTCGCAACAAACAGCTAAAAATATTTTTTTATGGCAAGGAAGAAGTTATTTGAGAAAAGGATTAGAAGCTTACTTTACAGTTTTGATAGAAGTTTTTTGGAGTAAAGAACGTATTATGGAAGTTTATCTCAACTCCATAGAAATGGGGGATGGTGTTTATGGTATTGAGGCGGCATCACATCATTGGTATCGAAAAAAGGCAAAAGATTTGACCAAATTTGAAGCAGCAGGAATAGCAGCCATTCTTCCAAACCCAAGAAAATATAAAGCTACGAATTCATCTTCTTATATCGAAAGACGAAAATCGCGTATTGTGAAACATATGCGTTATGTGAAATTAGACTATTAATCTCAAAAAGTTTCTACCCATTATAGTATCTTTGTGACTATGAACGAAAATTTAGATCCTACCAATACCCATTATAATTCTGAAGAACTTGATATTGAAAAAAGATTAAGGCCATTGTCTTTTGACGATTTTGCTGGTCAAGATCAAATTTTGGATAATTTAAAAGTTTTTGTTGAAGCTGCCAATCAAAGAAACGAAGCACTTGATCACGCTCTTTTTCATGGGCCTCCAGGATTAGGAAAAACAACATTGGCTGCAATTTTGGCAAACGAATTGGGTGTTGGAATCAAAATAACTTCTGGTCCAGTATTAGACAAACCAGGGGATTTAGCTGGTCTGCTTACTAACCTAGAGGAAAGAGATGTTTTATTTATTGATGAAATTCATCGTCTAAGTCCAGTAGTGGAAGAATATTTGTATTCTGCTATGGAGGATTTCAAAATAGATATTATGATTGAGTCGGGACCAAATGCTAGAACAGTTCAAATTAACTTGAATCCTTTTACATTGGTTGGTGCAACAACACGTTCGGGTTTGTTAACAGCTCCAATGAGAGCACGATTCGGAATTCAGAGTCGTTTACAATACTACAACACCGAACTTTTGACCACTATTGTACAACGAAGTTCGTCTATATTAAAAATGCCAATCACTATGGAAGCTGCTATAGAAATTGCTGGTAGAAGTCGTGGTACACCTCGTATTGCCAATGCGCTTTTACGTCGTGTTAGAGATTTTGCTCAAATAAAAGGAAACGGAAAAATTGATATTGAAATTGCCAAATATTCATTAAAAGCTTTAAATGTTGATGCGCATGGTTTAGATGAAATGGACAATAAAATTCTTAACACGATTATAGATAAATTCAAAGGAGGACCAGTAGGATTATCAACGCTTGCAACCGCAGTTTCAGAAAGTAGCGAAACCATTGAAGAAGTTTACGAGCCATTTTTAATTCAAGAAGGTTTTATAATGCGTACACCTCGCGGGCGTGAAGTTACCGAGAAAGCATATACCCATTTAGGCAAGATTAAGTTGAATGTTCAAGGTGGGCTTTTTTAAAAAGAGATTAGCAGATGGAAGTCGGAAGATTTATAATTTTATAAATTAAATTATGAGTTTTAAATTTGAAAAATAATATCAAGAATAATTCAGTCTTATGAATATGATGATTGCATTCAAAAATTAACTTAAGTAGTATGTCTCCCAGCTTCCAGCTTCCAGCTTCCAGCTATTCTAAACTTATCAAATCTGAAGCCACTCGTCTCGGCTTTTTATCTTGTGGTATTTCTAAAGCGCAATTTCTTGAGGAAGAGGCACCACGGCTAGAGAATTGGTTAAAGAACAATTATCACGGTCAAATGAGTTATATGGAAAACCATTTTGACAAACGATTAAATCCAACCTTATTGGTTGATGATGCCAAAAGTGTTATTTCTCTGTTACTAAATTATTATCCTTCAGAATTTCAAAATGAAGAAAGTTATAAAATTTCTAAATATGCTTATGGACAAGACTACCATTTTGTAATAAAAGAAAAACTCAAAGAACTTCTTTATTTTATTCAAACCACAATAGGTGAAGTTTCAGGAAGAGCATTTGTCGATTCTGCCCCCGTTTTAGACAAGGCTTGGGCCGCCAAAAGTGGTTTGGGTTGGGTAGGTAAAAACACAAATTTAATTACTCAAAAAACGGGGTCTTTTTACTTTATAGCCGAATTGATAGTGGATTTAGATTTAGAATACGACAATCCAACAACCGATCATTGTGGCACCTGCACCGCTTGTATCGACGCTTGCCCAACTCAAGCAATCGTCGCACCTTATCAAGTAGATGGCAGTAAATGTATTTCCTATTTTACCATCGAGCTCAAAGACAATTTACCTCATGAAATGAAAGGAAAATTCGACGATTGGATGTTTGGCTGTGATGTTTGCCAAGATGTTTGCCCATGGAATCGTTTTTCACAATCGCATAACGAACCTTTATTGAATCCAAACCCCGAATTACTCTCTTTTTCAAAAAAAGATTGGCAAGAAATTACGAAAGAAACATTTGATAAAGTTTTCCAAAATTCGGCTGTAAAAAGAACTAAAATTGAAGGCTTGAAAAGAAACATTACGTTCTTGAAACCTTAATTTTTTTATATCCTCTCCAAAAGTTATTTCTATAAAATTATGACAAAGTTGTCATAATTTACCATAACTAATAAAAACATTATAAACCCAAAACAATACTACAAAACGGGTTGAGGTAGTAAAACCTAAGCTTTTATTAGGCGATTACAATAGAGTAGTTTTTACAATATATACAAGAGAAAAAGGTCGTATAGGAAGCAACTTCATAATATTCCTCCGGTCCAAAATAATACAGGGTAATTTTTTTTAATAAAGCGTCTCTTCACTCCTATAGAAAAAGGATCTAAGACAACACAAAAGTTAATCTATACTAAAATTAATTTCAAATAAAATCAATTTTAGTAATGAGAAGTCAATAATCGATATTTAGTATAAAAATAATAATATCATTTTTGCCTTTGTAAAAAAGGAATCCTATTTCATTCCTTTTTACTCAAATTTTGGTCAATGTAGCAAAATCGAGTGCTATAACGATCTAAAGTAAACTAATTTTATAGATAAAAGCCCTATTGTGATAGGATTAAAAATAATATTAACCATTGTTGTAAAACAAAATGACAACAATAAAAAACAAAATAAAGTGCAAAATAAATTTAGATTTTCCCACATAACATTATTCGTTTTAACTATACTACTTCAATCTTGTTCTAAAAATGATAAAGAACTTTTACAAACCGATTTTCCTGAAGGTATAATCAGTTATAATTATCCGCTTGGGACAACAAATATTCAAGGACAAACACCAATTAGTATTGCAACATCGGCAACAGTAAAAATAAATACACAAGATCCGATTATTAACTATAATAGTATTGTATTGAGCAGTGTAGAGCATACCGACGAAAACCTTAAAGTAAATCTATCTACAGAGGATAAAGCAAATAATTATATTACCATAAAAGGATTAAAATACGAATTGCAACAATTTCATTTTCATAGACATAGTGAGCATAATGTGAATGGAGAATACGGCACTATGGAAATTCATTTTGTCAATAAATCATCTACAGGTGCATATGCTGTTTTGGGAATATTGGTAAAAATGGGTGCTGTTAATAACGGTTTGCAAACGCTAATTAGTGCTTCACCAAGTACAGTTGGCATCGATTCATTGCCTATAGATTTTAACTTGAAATCTATTATGCCAACAGATTTAGGTAAATATTATTCCTATAGTGGTTCGCTAACTACTCCAAATTTGGATTCAACACCAAATCAAGGACCATTAACTTGGGTGGTTTTCAAAAACCCAGTTGAGATGGCTTCGAGCCAACTTACAAATTATTCTTTAAAATATGTTGATGAAAATTTTAGAGAAATTCAACCATTAAATGGTAGAACAATATATGAAAATATAAGATAATAGTTTATATCTCCAATTTAAGAATTGTTACATGAAGTAAACAAAAAGAGGTGACTGTACACCATAACTTATAAAAATTGAGAGATATTGTTTTCAAATCTGTTATTATACAAAAAAATACTTTAAATGTAAAGGCGACTAGTAGTCGTCTTTTTTATTTTTATATACTTACAATTGTATAAAATGAAAGAAAAGGTAACCCAGTGTATCAAAATATTGGGAGTAAATGAGTAACAACTTCCAAATGAAAGAATCCATTTTGTCAAATTTGATTTTGTATAGGAATGACAATTTTTATGCAACAATAAATACTAATTTGACATATGCCAAACAGACACTATTATAGAGAAACCTTATAAAGCTTCTTTATTTTTGTTATTACAAACTTCACATTAGTTACAACAAAACTACAAACAAAACATGAGAATGTTATTGTATTTAATATTAGAAACCATAATACAGATGAGAATTTGTACATAGAATCGTTTTTTACAATCACATAATGAACCTTATTTTATCCTAAATCCAAACTACATTCTTTTTCAAAAAGAGGGTAAAGAAAACGGCATATGGAGATTATAAGATTTTTTGGGGATTGAGTTAGTTTAATCTAAATTGAGCTTGTTGTTAGTAATAGAATATAAAATAAAAAGAAGAGCTATTATTACAAAAATAGGGATGAGAGTGAAGTAGAAAGCAATTTTGCCGTTGAAATTTTCGAAAACATACCCTGTCAAAATAGAGCCTAATGAGCCACCAAGAGCAGAAAACACAACGATTAACCCTGACATTGAACTATGCTTATCCTTAGGTAAAGAAGATAGAATAATGGAATTAAGTGTAGGGTATATTGGTGCCAAAAAGAAACCTATAAAAGGAAATAAATATAGAACTAAAGGAGCATTGTTCCATGAAATAGATTCATTTTGGGGATTTTTTGAAATGGATAATAGAAAGAGTATGGTTATGGCTACCATTACCAAACAAAATGTTAAAAAGTAAATCCATTTAATCCTTAGCAACACCAAACTCGACAATAATCTTCCTAAAAATAATGCGCCAGCAAGTATTGCTCCAGCTTGTATTGACATACTTGTTGGTGCATGTAAAACTTCTTTATAAAAAGTAGGAAACCAACTAGTTAGACTTTGTTCTAGCATTACATAAAAGAAAATGGAAATAATAAAAACAATGGTTATCGTTTTGATAACTAAAAAATATGTTTCTTTCAAAATATTTTTTTTGGTGCTTTTACCAATATTTGAATTCGGTTCATCTAGTTTTGAGGAATATAATAGCCATAAATTGCAAAGTGAAATTAATGCAACAATCCAATAAATAAAAAGCCAATCTCTTGATTTAGGGTTTGCATTATTAATTAACAGGCTAATAAGTATATTTCCTAACAGAACCCCAGCCATAAAAATAGCTTCAAGAGTATTCATAAAACTCCCATGCTCTTTTGCATTATTGGTTACTAATCCAATAGTTGCGAATACGGACACTTTTATTATTGCAAACGAGCTTCCAAATACAACAAACATTAATTTAAAACACCAAAAAGCATTAGAAAATGGCATCAATATACATGTTATTATGGTTAGAGAAAGGCTATATAACATTGCTTTTTTCAATCCAAATTTAGGAAGATATGATGCAACTAAAAAAGAAGTTATAGCAATAGGGAAATCTTTAAACATCTCCAAAATTGCTGCATTAGATTTAGTTACATCAAAATTTCTTTGCATTTGCAGAATTACGGTTCCTACACTACTTAATAAAATTGCAAAAATCAAGTAATTTAAAAACAGGACCCATTTTATAGATAAATATTTCAAAATAATTTTATCTATTATTTAGTTATTTGCTCTTGCAAGTTTATTCCGTCGGGAAGTCTACCTACATTTTGTAATTTTATAGAAGCCAATTTTTGAGCAATAGAAATACTTTCGTTTAAGCTTCGGTTTTGTAATTGAGCATATAAAAAACCAGTCCAAAAAGCATCACCAGCACCAGTAGCATCTTTTACTTCATTAATTAACAAAGCATCTTGAAAAAAAAGACCTTCCTTTTTATCAGAAAGAACAACACCCTTTTTCCCTTTTGTCAAACAAATAGTTGAAGCACCCAATTTGTGAAAATACTCAAAAATATAATCTTCAGACTTAACTTCGGCAAATAAACGATAACAATCATCTTCACTTAGTTTTACCAAAGGATCATTTGATAAATAGTCGGCAATAACTTGTTTGGCTTCTTCCCGATTAGGCCAAATTCTTTCCGAAAAATTGATGTCAATACTCAATTTTAAACCGAGTTGAGCGGCTTTTTTTGCTCTATTTAAAATGGTATTTCGAGCAGGATTTTTGCTTAGTGCAAAGCAAGTCGTGTGATAAATTTTTGCTTTTGCAATTGTTTCATCGGGTAATTGGCTTTCCAATATTTGGCAATCGGCTTCTCTATATGGAATAAAATCGGGTGTTTCGGTAGATTTTGACACAAAGATTATAGAGGTCGGTACCGATTCTAGCTTGCTAATGTGATTAACATTTATATGATTGCTTTTTAATTTTCGTACTATATAATCACCCAAACCGTCTTGACCACATGTAGCTACCAAAACAGAGTTAAGACCTAAACGAGCTGCATTTACCGCTACATTTGTTGGCGAACCACCCAAAAAACGGTGGTAATCTTTGGTACGATTTATCGAAGTGTTGACTTCGTGACCTATAAAATCTATAAGTACTTCGCCTATGCAAATTATATCTATTGATTTATCCAAAATTATAATAAGAGTTTAAAGTTTGAATATATTGATTGATGAACTAAAACCGCTGCTGCTGCGCTCCAAGCGCAATAGGCAACACCATTTGGTTCTTGAGTGTTGGTATTGAAATTTTCATAAAAGGAAAAATTTTCCCTAGCATTTGCACTGTTTATTCTGTCTAAAATAGTTGATGCTTTTTCATTTTCAGAAATAGAAAGCAATGCTAATCCAAAAAAACCATTAACCATGGACCAACTTCCGCCATTATGAAACTCATAAGGGAAATTTCTAAATTCGTATTTGCAATTGTTTTTAAGTAAATTCCAATGTTCATCATTTTCAAAAATGGGTGGCCAAAAAGCAGGCAACAACCCTAATTGTGTTGAAGAAGCCAGTGTATAGGCATATTCAGCAACTTTTTGTTGTGTCTCTATCGAACCAATATTTAGCATTAGTAATAGAGAAGTCGCAAAAGCATCAAAGTTATTTTTGTAACCAGCTGGCGAAAATGAACTTGGAAAAAATCCGTTAAACCCAATTTCGTCATACGCTTTTTCATGGTATTTTTCTCCAATAGAATTGGGAAAGAAATTGATTACGATTTGTTCTTTTATTTTTTTGATTTTATTTTCTAATAATTGACTTTTTTCAAAATAATTATAACTTTTCAGAGCCCAAATACGTAATAATTGATCGTATAAAACATAACCATCTGTTATATATTCATCTGCCCAATTTCCAGAAAGAGGAACATATAAAAGATGTTTGTTGTTAAATTCCCAAGCGTTTAAAAGTAACAAAGCTTTTTCAATTGAAGTTTTATGTTTGTCTACAAATGATTTGTCTTTTTGATGAAAAGCATATTGACAAACGCCTATTATATACCAAGTTACGGCATCAACTCTTCCTGCCAAACCTCCGTAGGAGACGTCGGTTTTATCATCCAAAATCATCACATTTGATGGGATTGTTCCAATCTCATGTTGGTTTTTTGCTAATGTTTCTAATGTATTTTTGAAAGTTTCAATTAACTTTTTATCTCCAGAAGCCAACGCAGCTATGCCACAAATTACTCCGTCGCGAGCCCAAACTCGTTTATAATTGGAAATATTTTGTGCACTAGCCAAAAAGCCTTTGGGTGAAGAACATTTTTCTAATAGCTCAATAGCTTTTTTATAACTTAAATTATTCACTAACCACTTTTTTAGATTTGATAAACAAAGTACATATAGCGCTTAAAATCAACAAAACTCCAGCAAATGTTATGGCTAAACGGGCATCGTTATTAAGAAAATGTTTCATTATATAGCCAAAAGTTATTGTTTGAATAAACATAGGAATGACAATCATCATATTGATAATTCCCATATAAACACCATAACGTTCTTTTGGGATATTGGAAACCACCATTAAATAGGGAATTCCCATCATACTTGCCCAGCCAATTCCAAAACCTGAAATTGCAGGGAAAAGCAAATATTTATTTTCAATATGTGGAAATGCTAAAAATCCAATTGCTGCCAAAAGCAAACAAACAAAATGAACCATTTTAGGAGAATATTTTTTAGCAAAACCTACCAAGGAAAAGGCCACCAAAAAAGTTACAACATTGTACCAGCCGTTTACTAAACCTGTCCATGAAACAGCTTCTTCGTATAATTTTGGATTGGTTTTAGGTGTTGAATTCCAAACAGAAAGAGCAATACTTTTGGATGAGTTTTGCCAATAACAAAACAAGGCATACCACTGAAAAAGATAGACTAATGCTAGTTGCCACATAACTTTTGGCATTTCTTTTATGGCAGATAGGATATCAATAAAAGGGGTTAAAATGTTGATTTTTTCGGATTTTATTTTTTCTAATTCTGTTTCTGTCGGAGGAATTTCGGGTGTGGTTTTCATACTCCATAAAACGGTTCCAATTGAACAAACAGCTCCAAGAAAAAACGACCCAAAGACCCAATTTGGTATTTTACCTGTTGTTCCAACAATGATTAATGGGAATATAAATAAAGAAACATTAGCTAATGTTTGTCCGAATCCTGTAAAAAAACTCTGCGCTAAGAAACCAGTTGGTTGTTGTTCATGGTTTAATTTATCGGCAATAAAAGCTCGATAAGGTTCCATTGCAGTATTGTTTCCAGCATCTAAAATCCAAAGTAAACCCGCTGCCAACCATAAATTAGTACTAAAAGGAAATACAAATAAAGCCAAACTGCACATAATGGCTCCAATTAGAAAGTAAGGCTTTCTTCTTCCGCCTAGTTTTGGCAACCACGTCTTATCGCTTATTGCTCCAATTATGGGTTGAATTAATAAACCAGTTAATGGTCCAGCTAAATTTAGCCAAGGTATTTCGTCTGGACTCGCGCCTAGGAAATCATAAATAGGATTTACTGCACTTTGTTGCAAACCAAAACTGTATTGAATTCCGAAGAAACCAACATTCATATTGATGATTTGCCAAAAGCTTAATGTTGATTTTTTAGTCATTTTAGTTTAATTTTTTTAAAAATTCTTCGAAAATTCCATTGTTAGTAAATAATACACCTTGTTTATCAATAACAGGAATTCCAAGATTTGAAGTGCTTATGCCTGCATTTCTTAGTTTTGATAGCATTTCTTTTAATGCATTTGGATCCTTGTCTATATCAAAAAATATAAAATCAATATTATTGTTTTTTAAATAAGCCTTTGTATCTATACAGTGATGACATTCTTCACTTCCGTACACGATTATTTTATTTTTCAAATCTTCTTGGGCTGATATATCCAATTGAAAAAAAACAAAAAGAAACACGAAAAAGGCTATAATTTTTTTCATAAAATGTTTTTTGCTAATTTATATTTTTTAAAAATAATTCCCATATCAAATTTTTTGATATAGGAATTACAAAATAAAACATGAAACTTATTTTAGAATCTATAAGCGATGGTTAGTGATGTTGTTCTACCATTTATAGATCTTGCTCTTAAAATATTGTCTGTATTTTCAGTAATACTTCCTTCTTCAACTTCGGTTATACCTATTGTATCAAAAAGATTGTTTACATTAATTGAAGCTGATAATCCTTGAGTAAGTTCAAAATTTACAAAAG
Organism: uncultured Flavobacterium sp.; assembly: GCA_964558625.1. GTDB lineage: Bacteria > Bacteroidota > Bacteroidia > Flavobacteriales > Flavobacteriaceae > Flavobacterium. The sequence goes on along the minus strand of CAZLEU010000010.1, from coordinate 22,522 downwards.
GATTAAATGTTGCAAAACCGGGCATTACAAGTTTATTATCATCTTGTGCATATGACTTTGTGGTTCCAATTACTGAAAAACCTACATTGTGTTGTTTTGTGCCACCAAATTTGTATGCAGGAACGACACTATATATAAAATCGGCTTGACGTCTTGGTTTGTTTCCGTTTAATGCTGGAGTTACAACATCATCGGTAATTTCAGCTTTGGTGTAGGTTATATTTCCATTTACAGAAAAACTTTCAATTTTATAACTTCCTTCCAACTCAAGACCATATGAGTTATATTTTCTTTGAATTTGTCTTATTCCACCACCAGAACCACCAAAATCCCAATTCTGTTCAGATACTCTTGCCATAAAAGCGGTAGCATATAAAGTTGTATTTCCTTGCTTTCTTTTATAGCCAAGTTCTCCTTGATTTACCATATCTGCGCTTAAACCAGGTACAGCTGCTCCAGAATTTAATACGTTTGGTCCAAACAAAAGTCTATCGGCATTTGCTCTTCCGCCTCGACTAAATCTTCCAAAAAGAGATTGTGAATCGCTCAATAAATAATTGCCTCCAAAAGAGAAAGACACATAGTCATAATCATAATTAATGGGTTTTCTATTAGCATTGTCAACTACAGAAACACTTGCTTCTGGACCTTCAATTACACCATTATTATCCACATCTAAATTTAAAGACTGAACTGTTCCGGCATAGGTTCCTCTCGCTTTTCCCGAATCAAAACGCACACTCATATCGATATTTACTTTTTCATTCACTTTAAGTTGAGCAGCAGCATAAGGTGCTGAAATATCATAATTTGCATCATAATTACGGTTGCAACAATTGCCCCACGCTGGAACTCCATAAGCATACAAACCATTTACTGAATTTGTACCAGCGTTTAATAGTGCTGCATTTTCACCTTTTACTTCTAGAAGATATGAGTTCCATAACCATGACATATTGATGTTTTGGAACGCTTTATAGTAACCTAATGTTAAATCAAATGCTCCTAATTTTTTTGTTAATTTTATATCGTTTGTAAAATTGTTAAAGTTGTTTATTTCAGTATCAAATGTGTGTATTCTCATTGCTAGAGCATTATTGTCAAAATTTAATCCTGCATATGGTCCATTAGCATAAGTTAAGTTTGCTACTCCAAAAGCAGTTGCTAAAGTGTTTCCTGTTGCCACCTCTGCTGGAAATGCAGAAACAAATCTTCCATTGTGGTAGTTTTGTCTGAATCGTTCTTCTACTTTCCATTCATTTCCTAAATCAAATTTCATTTCTCCTCCAAAAGATGTTGCAATTGGACGCATTCCGTCAGATAAATTACTTCTTCTTCTTTCTCCATTAGTTCCAATTGTTAAATTGTCTTGAAAATAGGCACTGTGAGGTGTATCATGTAAGATATCAAAATTGGATAGGGAACTCCAATTTGGATTGGAATTTGTTCCTGAAACTTTCACAGGCATTGGTAAATACCCAATAGATCTATCGTTTAGATATTTAAAGTATAAACGAACATATCCTTTTTCGAAATCCTTAGTTAAATTTGCTTTAAATTGTCCTCCAAGATTAGCTGTGTATCCTGCATTTCTTGGCCCTTCGCCTTGACGAAAGAAACCACCAACATGAAATCGTAATGTTTCACTTATTGGAGAACCGTATTCAAAATCGGTTCTGTTATTTCCATAATCTATTCCCAAAGAATGCATTAAAGATCCTCCTTCTTTTTTACCATCTTTACTTACAAAGTTGATAATACCAGCAGGTGAATTACTAGCCAACGTTGAGGCAGAACCCCCTCTAATAGCTTCTACTTTACTGATAGTTTGATCATTTCTTACAAAAATGTCGGCATTACCAAAGGCTACATCACCAAATTGCATAACGGGCATTCCATCTTCTTGTAATAGTAAAAACTTTGCTCCACCTGAAGCGATTGGAATACCACGAACAGTAATATTTGCATTTCCTTCACCACCTGTCGATTCCGATTTTATTCCAGGTAACATTCTAAATAATTCTGCAGTGGATCTTGGAGCTCCTTGCTCTATCTGAGTTACCGATAGAGAACTCACAGAAACGCTGGATTGAAGTTTTCCCTTAGGATTTAAAACCCCAGTGACAACTACTTCATCCAAATTGGATGAATCTTCTTGAAGTTCAAAGTTTAGTATTGTATTCGCTTCTATCAAAACTTGTTTTGTCTGACTTTTATACCCTATATAGGATACTGTCACGTTGGTTGTACCATCTGTTAAAGAGGATAGTTGATACTCACCATTACTATCTGTTACAGTCGATTTTCCTGCCGCAGAAACATTTGCACCAAAAATAGGCCCTTTACTATCTGATATTTTTCCAGACAAAACACCATTTTGTGCAAAAGAATAATTTAGTAGCATTAATGCTGCCAAAAAAAATGCTTTTTTAAAAAAATTAGTACTTTTTTTCATTTTAAGATTTTTATAGAATTAATAAAATTGGTTGATTAGTTTTCCGAAATTAAAGTATTTAGTATAACTTAATTATGAATTAATTATCGAAAACGTTTTCGATAACAACGAAAACGTTTTCGATTTTGATATTGATTTTTTTTTATCATATTTGTTAAATGAAAGAGACAACTTTAAAACAAATTGCTGAAACTTTAGGAATTTCTATAACAACGGTTTCAAAAGCATTAAAAAATTATCCAGATGTAAGCTCTAAAACAAAAATGAAAGTTAGAGAGCTTGCTCAGTCTTTGCAATATACTCCTAATAGTTTTGCTGTAAATTTACGAACTCGTGAATCTCGTACGGTTGGATTGGTTATTCCAGAAGTTATACATCATTTTTTTTCAAGTGTAATTAATGGCATTATTGATGAAGCAGAAAAAAAAGGATACTTAGTTATTATAGTTCAATCTAATGAATCATTAGAAATGGAAATAAAACAAATAGAAATGTTATTAAATAAGCGTGTTGATGGCATTCTGATTTCATTGTCAAACGATTCTAACGATGACGAACATATTAAAGAAATTCAACGTCGCGGTGTTCCATTAGTGTTATTTGACAAAATTTCTAAATTAATAAATTGTTCTAAAGTAATTATTAACGATCAGATTGCCGCTAGTAATGCTGTCGAGCACTTAATTAATGTTGGATGTAAAAAGATTGCTCATATAAGAGGTCCATTAAATCCTCAAAACTCAATCGATCGTTTTTTGGGATATAAAAAAACATTGGAAAAACATAATATCACTTTTGATCCAAGCTTAGTATATACTTGCAAGGGGTCAGGGTTTGACGAAGGTTACCAATTTACTAAACAATTACTCAAGGACCATCCCGATGTTGAAGGAATTTTTGCTATTACAGATATGGTTGCAGTTGGAGCCATTACATATTTGAACGAAATGAATATAAAAATCCCAGAACAAATAAAAGTGATAGGATTTAGCAATTGGTTTATGGGGCAAGTTATTACTCCCAAATTAAGCACAATAGACCAACCAGGCTATGAGATGGGTGTTCAATCATTTAACTTATTGTTTGAAGAAATGCAACACAAATCGGAAACCGTTTTTAAATATAAAACTGTCGAATTGGAAACCGCAGTTATTGCAAGAGAATCTACAGTTGGAAAGTAATTCTTAATAATCAAAATACCAGTTAAAAATATCACTTCTAATTCCAAAAGAAAACCAAGTGGTATTTTCCTTATAAATAGTGGTAGTCTCTACTATAGGGTTAAAATTTCTATAAATCAAACTTGCAAATAACTTGAGGTTTGTTGATGGATTTATAAGATAACCTGTTTGTAAATCGGCAATGAAAAGTGTGGTTTTATTTCCTTGGCCAATTGTTACATTGGTATCGAATGCACGATTATCGTCGTAATCTTTATAAATGTTACTACCATAATTTAATGCATTATCAGCTGTGTCAAAATCAAAGCCTCTTTTTGCAGCTGTTACTTTTACATCGGTAAAAATTCTTCCTTTATGATAACGTGCTATAGCAACGAATTCACCAAAATTGCCACCCCATTGATGACCTAAGCTTTGATTGTTATGGGCATAGTTTGTCAATGGGTCACTGTGTGAATATACATATGGTCTTACATGGTTATATTCTGCTTGTAGGAGTAAATGATCAATTCCAAAAGCATTGTAATATTTGGCACCTAGTTGATAGGCAAATTTATTTCTCCAACTTTTATCTTGTTTTTTTACATCGCCTAATGCAAATTCATCTAGTAAAAATTGTCCATAAAAATTAATTTTATTATTCCATTTATACTTAGTAGTTATGCCTAAGAGAGCATTACCGCTTTTTGATGAAGAGGCAAATTCAACTGAACGATAAAAGATAATCGGATTAACAAAACTCATATCAAATCCTCTATTGTTTTGATTGCTCCACACAACCGATTCGAAAAAGCCTATATTTAATCGTTTAGTAGCATTCCAACTTAAATAATGATTTGCCATAAATTTCTTGGCATAAGTGCCATCAACTGTAACTTCTGGTCGAACATCTTTAAGCCATGTATAAGTATTGGTGTATTTTATTTTCCAAAATGAAGTATTTATTTTAAAATATGGATATGGGCTCACACCGTCTGTTGTAAGTAAAGAACGGTATCCGTCACCAATAAAATTTCGTCCATATCCCAATTGTAGGTTGATCATTTTGCTGGGTGCAAAAGTCAAGTTAGCTTCTGCTAATGGCAAATCATAAGCATCACTTTTGAATTCTTTAGCAATTCCAATTCCAGGAATTATGGCTGGGTTTCCTCCAGATGGTTTTATAGATTCTGAATAATTATTAAAATAATCTGCAAATCGGGCTTGTGTTTCGTATAGTGTTGTTGTAAAATTCAAATTTTTACCCAATCCCCCCTGAACTTGTATGGCTCTTGTATTGATGAAAGTGTTGGTAGATTTCTTACCACTACTTGTGCCAACTTGTAAATCTAGAATGGGATTGAAAGTAAACCAGTAATCTTCTCCTTGTATTTGTACTAAATTCTCATTCCATAATTTTCGAGACAACCAACTTGAATTGCCTTTTGTAAGTCTTTGATTTACTTCCTTTAGATTATAATATTTCGAAATTTCGCTGTAAGTATACGGTTTTGATGCTGTGTGATTATTTGTCCCTACTTGATTTGTTTGCTCGTCAAAATGTCCGTAGAAACTATGTGAAAAAGGAATGTTTAAATGACTTTCATATTGTGGATTATCGAAACTATGATATTTTATAGCCTCATATTCTGGAAATTCCTTATTTTTATCTGAAAAAACTACAGATTTAGCGTTTTCAAGAGCGAGTTTAGCCGCAATTTCTTGTGGACTTTGCAATGGAATTTGAACTCGAACAGTATATTTTGAGTAGGTTGGTTTTCCATTAAAGGTTGGTGGTTGAACTATTGGAAATAAATTGAAAACGCGTTTGGATTCTTTTATTAATTCATTTTGGTTTGAATCTACATATAAAACATTGAAGTTTCCTTTATCGGTTACTTCAAAAAGAATGATTGCCGTGCCATAATAATTATTTTTGATAAGGCTATCTGAAACCTTAAAATTTTGATACACTACTTCTTGTACTTTGTTGTAAAAACATGTTTCAAGTTGACTTGTTTTATAATCTTTACATTCGTCAAAAACGGGAAACTGTTCTTGAGGATGGCTGTTTTGAGCAAAAACAATTGACTGAAAACCAAGCAATGCGTATAGCAGAAGTATGTATTTTTTCATAATCTCTATTTAATAATCACTTTTGGTAGTTTCTCCATTTGCAATAGCCTTGGCAGCGGAAGTACCAATTCTTTTTACACCAAGTTGTATCATTTGTATGGCTTCGTTGTAATTGCGAACACCACCAGCTGCTTTTACAGGAAGAGGCGATGCATTTTCGAGCATTAAAATAATGGATTCTTTTGTAGCACCGTTTGGTAAATTATTCTCGGTTTTGTAAAACCCTGTTGACGATTTCACAAAAACGTTTTGATAATTATCTTCTTTAAAATGGGCCATTATCACATTTTTTATTAACGCTGAAAGCTGAATAATTTGAGTGTCATTCAATGCTGCTACTTCAATAATCCATTTTACAATTTTATGATGTTCTAATCCCAATTGTGTACCTAAAAGAATTTCATTTTTTACTAAATCAATTTCACCATTTTTAAAAGCAGTGTAATTGCAAACATAATCTAAATCGTCAACACCATCTTCAATTGCTTTTTTTGCTTCTTCTAATTTTTCTTCGATGCTTGTAGTTCCTTCATGAAATCCAATTACGGTTCCTATTGTGACATTTGAATGGGCATCTGTAATCATTTTTTTTGCCAAAGCAACTCTATCGGGACGAATCATTATTAGCTTGAAATTTTCGTCTATTGCTTCCTGAATAAACGCTTTTGCAATATTCTCATTCTCTTGTTCAGATAGACCTGCTTGTTCGTTTGTTTTCAGATATGTAGAATCCAAATAGTTTTTGATATTCATTTTCTTGTAATTTATACTGTAAAAATAAAAAAATCTCTCCTAAGTTGAGAGATTTTAGTTCTTTAGTTTTTATTGTTTGATAGCATCATCATCAACATAATTCCTGACATTGCACCTATAGTATTTACTATTGCATCAAAAACATCTGCTTCTCTATTGGTTGTAAAAACGCCTTGACAAACTTCCATAAGTACACCATAGGAAACTGTAGCTAATAATACTTTTGTGTAAATATTTTGACTACTGGTTCTAACTAGATAGTTAAGCCATAGTATAGCCATAACAAAGTAAAAAATAAAATGTACAATTTTATCCTTATTAGCAATTTTTATTGAATTTGCTAGGCTACCAAAACTTTTAACACCTATTAGACTTAATATAGTAACTAAAAGTGTCCAAAGAATTGCAATGAATAATATGCTTTTTTTACTAAGCACCAATTAATTTTCCGTATGCTTCGCTATCCAATAATTCAGAGATTTGAGAATCATCAGAAATTTTCACTTTTATCATCCATCCTTTTCCATATGGATCAGTGTTTACAGTTTCTGGATTTCTTTCTAAATCGTCATTGAATTCGATAATTTCACCTGAAAGAGGCAAAAACAAATCGGAAACTGTTTTAACAGCTTCAACTGTTCCAAAAACTTCATCTTTTTCTAGTGTTTGATCTAAAGTTTCAACTTCAACATATACAATATCTCCTAATTCACTTTGTGCAAAATCGGTTATTCCTACTGTTGCAACATTTCCTTCAATTGAAACCCATTCGTGGTCTTTTGTGTATTTTAAATTAGCTGGTATGTTCATTTTATTTAATGTGTTTATGAATGACAAAGGTATTGATTTATCTTAATTTCCAAAATTATATCTCAAAGTAAATCCTGTACGAATATTTGTTATTGGGAATGAAGTTGAAATAACTGCTTTTGAAAAAGAATGATCGTAAAAGAAAATTGCTGTAAAGTTTTTGCTAAATGAATAATCGGCTGTAAATTTTGCTGACCAAATATTTTGACCTCCAGATAATTGGTTGTTGTTATAGTCTAAATTACGAACAATTGTTTGACTATTTCTATATGTGAAATCAGCTTTTAGATTAATGTCACTTTTTATAATTCCGGTTGGATTATCAGCTAATTTTGTAGAAATAGTTACATCTTTTATTCTATATCCAAGTCCAACAGTATAATCAACACCTTTTACTTCGGTTAACAAATTGTTGTCAAAACTCATTGATAAGGCTCTGTCACGTTTCATTTCGGCTAAAATTTTTATCGAATTTTTCAATTCCATATCAACACGCATTAATGGACTAAATTGTTCTACAAGATTGATATTACCTATTATGGTTTTGTTAAGATAATTTCCGCCTATATCTTTACCATCTGCATCAATACCATAATCCAAATTAGATCTAAATGAATTTATTGTATAAGAAGCTTTATAGGCACTTTGCAAAGAGAATCTTTTAAATTTTTCTTTGAAAGCTTTATAGCGCATTAGACCACTATATTTCATAGTCCAATTGGGTATCGGAATATCTCTAAAAGAGCCTAGGGAAATATTTTTGGCAGATTCTCCTTGTTTTCCACTTATGAGACCTGTATATGCAGCTAAGAATGATGGAATTAATACAGCTTGACTGTTTTTTCCAAAACCAACTGGAAAACCATCTGGATCAATATTTGCTGGATTAGAAAGATCAATACCATAGCGATTGGCCAAACGTTGTGCTATTATTATTCTGTTATTTCTAAAATCATCAAAAGCAGATGAATTTACATCATCACTTGTTTTAAATGAAGTCTTTAACATTGTTGTTGAAATCGCAAAGTTTCCAGTTGTATAGGGTGAACGTGAATTATATTGTCCGCCTTGAGTATCAAACTGTTCAGAAAAATTATCAGCATAAGTTCTATCTGCCGTGAAATCAATTTTGAAATCTGGAAATAAATCCATGTTTGCTGTAAAGTTTAGTGTCTTACTAGTTACCTGTGTAAAGTTTTGGTTAAAATCTGGATAATTTGTCAAATAACCCATTTTAGCTGCTTCGTAACGAATATCAGACTGAGATCCAAGAACAAATCCTATAGTTGGTTTTGTTGAACCAAAGAAACCTAATCCAGGTGTAAAGCCCGGTAATACGGTTGATTTATTTTCGGTATAATTAATTTGAATATTTTTTACACTTGTCAAAACACCAATTAATCCATCTTTTAAAACAGAATTTGAATTGGTTGCAGGTAGATTTGTATTTACAATTTTTTCTCCTGGTTTTGGAGCTTTTGTAGGTTGTTTAGGTCCTTTTTTTACAGACTTTGAAAGTCCAATATATTTATAAAAGTTATCCATTGCAAAACTTGTGTTTAGTTTATGCGAACCTGCATTTTGAATTGTATTTCCTAAGTTGTATTCTATTCCATTAAGTTCAATCTGTGCAAGGGCTTGTGATGCTTTTTGCCAGCTATAATTACCTGTATATGTGTAATTTGATTTTACAAAGCTTAAAAAAGGAATCTTGTTTATTGGTAAATCATAATTTACAACAAATTGCTTATTGTGTTGATTTGGAGTCCCTGGATTCCAATAGTCATCCCATATTTCTACAGAATTATCTGGTTCATTGTTCGCGTTAAGATAGTTTCGAACAATATTACTCGAAGAAGCATTAAAATTAACTTTTAATGATTTTGTAATATTATAATTGAAACCGTATTGGTAATTAAATAGAAAATTTCTTCTGTAAAGTGCATCCAATGGTATTCCTTCTACTTCTACTTGACGGAATTGTTGACGATTATATTGTCTATTAATATTGGAACTAAAAGAAATATTGGAAGGTAAATAGTTAAAATTGAAATCACTCAATAATTTCCAATACGAACTTTTCTTTAAAAATTTTGATTTTTTAAACGGTTCTACTGCTTTTGATTGAAAATTATAGGTATAATCGACTGTGGTATTTACTCGTTGATCGATATAATCTTCAATTTCATAATTGTGCCTTTCTTCTTTGTTATACGAGTAGGATAATGTTACATTTTCTGGATCGTATATATGGGATTTTTGTTTTTCTCCACGCTCTTTTTTAACACCAATAAAATTAATACTTTGGCGTTTTGTATAATCGATAGCGCGATTTTTAATATTATCTTTTTCTGCCTGATTGTCAGTAATATCAATTAGTTGTTTCAAACGAATGTCTTGGCTAAAAGGGTCGTATTCAGGAGTAATTGTTTCTTCACCAATAGAGTAATTAAAAGGTAAATTTATACCCCATTTTTTTGGCAGTAATTTTCCAAGGCTTAAGTTTGTTACAATATTATATTGTTGTACATCTTCACGACTTCTCTCATTCGGACCTTGTTCCAAAGCCCCAAAGCCAATTGTACTCATTTTTCCTGTTGCAGAAAGCGTTGCAAAATCAGCAATGTTGGCATCTACATTCATAATAGCTGCCATACCACCTTCGTTATCTTGATCGGCTAATCGGAGTTCATTAAACCATACTTCTCCTTTTATTGGTCTTCCGCTATTAGGTGGAGTATTGTTTTTTACACCAACCATTAAAGTTCTTACTAATCCAAAATTAGGATTTCCTCTAACACCAATTTTCAAATTTCCTAAGTTTTGGAAACCTTCATCATCACTTGACTTATAAAAGATTTCATTTGGGTCTAAGATTAGATTTGCATTTTTAAATTCAATTTTTAATTGTGTCAATAGTTCAGTGGCTAAATCAATTTCATTTTCATCTGGCCATACCTCTTGAGGGATTTTGCTATTCCCAACTGTAACTTTAAGAGGAATTTCCACTTGATAAAAATTTTCGGTAAAATCATTACCAAAACGAATAAAACCAACCATCTCATTATCTAATAAGGCTGTTTCCGTAGGTATTGATTGCGCATGTAAAAACATTTTTAGCTTTTTAAATTGGCGCATATCTACACTTACATTTTTGAAAACTGCTCTTGAGTCTCCTTGTTCCAAACCATCGGTTCCAGAAACTCTTACTAATAATGATTGTTCGTTTTGTTTTATTACAGTATTGTTATTATATAACTGTTCTCTTACTACATTGGGAGGTGAAACGTAAATATTGGCATTTTCTTGAATATTTACGGACTCAACATCAAAGTCGGTTCCTGGATCATTTGGATCTACATCTGGAAGTATTGAATCTAAAGAGCTTGTGTAACGTCTCCATTCGCCTCTAACCAAATCCAGTGCACCAAATCGAACGGTGATTTCTTCTTTAAACCCCGTCATGAACATTCTCATGAAACGTATCGATCTAAAATCAGAAATTCCACCAATTGTGCTTTCAGGATTTGAAACTGGAATTTTAAATTGAATCCATCTTGCTTCAGTTTCTATTCCATTAGGGACTTGTGAAGCAGGTACTGTAGTTGTTAATACATCGGTCACATAGTTTGAACCAGCTACCATTCCGGGTTGTATGTTAACACTATACTCGTAATAGGCATTAATTTCATCCATTGTGTTGTCACGATTTATATCTTCAACGTCTGGTAAAGTTGCATTTCCACGATTATTATCTGTAACATTTACGGGTGAATTTCCTTGTGTGCCATTATAATTTTTATATCTTTCTAATACATTTCCTTGGGCAGCCAAATAAAATTGGTAGTTATCGGCTGCAGGATCAGGGTTTCCTGCAAAGTTTGTATATTTTGCTGCTTCCTCATCGTCAGATAGACCATCAAAACCAGCGTCTTGAACAGCTCTATTCGCTTCATTTGTGTCGAAAGCATAGACCAATGATTGAGATTGTGGTACTTTTCCCCAAATTGTTGGATGTGTTAATTGGTTACCACCTGCTTCTGGCAATCCGTTTTCAAATTGCTTTTTACCGTCTTTAAGAATATCTTCGGAAATAGCACCAAGATTGAAATAAATTTTTCCAGTATTTGATGGGTTAATAGCTCCAACCCCAACATAAGGGTCTAAAACCCAAAATTGTATATATTCAACATTCTGTTGTTCAAAGTTTGTTGAGTTTAATGCTCTTGTTATTCCTCCAAAATTTTCTTCAGGTACTATTGGATTTGGATTGTTGTTGTATGGTCCTCTTTCTGTTGGATAATATGTTAAATCCAGTGTATTAACAACTTGTGATTGACCAACAGCGATATCGGTATTAGGATATAACTCACTGCTGTACACTCTTCTAGTTCTATTGTTTGATAAATCATCTGGAGAAACTCCATCTGGTCTATCAGCATAAAATATTGGGTCAATTGTGTACCAATTTAATTTTGAGCGTTTAAAACCGTATTCAATTGAGTTCAACTCACCCTTAAAATCGTATTGAGGACTTGCATTAGTTGCTTTTAATGGAGTAGAGGATAATGTCCAAGATTGTGGTGAGCGCAAATCGATAGTTGATTGTGAACCTTCAAAATCATCTACATAAATAGTAGCTTCACCTTCAAACTGATCTGCTTTGGGTGTGCCTGGTTTTAAGAAGGCTACTTCACCTCTAACAGATAGGTTGGAAGGCACATCGGTATCAATATTTGGAAGTTTGTTGGCAAATCTTGTAAGGAATGGAACTTCTGTTGAGAAATTGGTATTAAGACCAAAAATACTATTATTAACAGATTCTTGCCCATAACTTGATTTTTGTGTTAAGGGTCTTTCTGACATTTTAAGGTAGGTAGCTCCAAGAACAAATTTATCAGAAAATTTATGTTCTACATTAATCCCCATAAAGCGTCTTGTTTGTTGACCAAAAACAGAGTTGTTTTCTACAGACACTTGAATTGGGGTGTTCGAAGCTTGTAATGAAGGGTCTAATATTTGAACTCGACCAGCTTGATAGTTTACACTGTAATCAATTCCTTCTTGAAGGACTCTTCCACCTGCTGTTACGACAACTGATCCTTTAGGTACATTGAATGCTCCCAAAGGGATTCCGTCGCCACCTGAAGATTTGAATTTTCCTTTTAACTGAAATTTATTTTTATCACTTTCTTGTGATGCAGCTGCTTGTGAATTTCTGTACAAAGATCTAAAAACATATTTCTTTTGATTTTCATTGAAAGTTGCTGTTGTTGGTGTTTGTGTTCCTATTCCCTCCTTATAATCTTCTGTTGGGTTTGTTCTTAGTTTTTCAAATAATAAGCTACCAAAAGGTTCTACAGTCGTAAAAATCAATCTACCATTTTGTGTGTCAACTGTTAGCCCTTGAAGAAAATCAAAGAACCCATCACCACCAGCTTGTGGGTCATTATTATAGTTTAATTTATCAACATTAAAGACTTTTAGTAATGGTGTTTCTGCAACCCTATTTTCAGCAGATGGATTTGCAGGAAAACTTGTTCCTGCAACTGGAGTTATATAGTTTAAAGGGGAAGGATCTGTGTAAAGGATGTTGAATTTAAAATCTTCTTGCTGTAACTGGTAAGCTCCAGGGATTTGATAAATATTTTTCATCATTAAGTTCCAAACAGGAGCATTGACATTAGTCAAACTACTTTTTAGCATTTTAACTATAAGTGTTTGATTAGAAACCGTTTCTGGTTGTCCTTGTGTGTCAAGAGTAACTTCGGTTGCATTAACACCATCATTCCCAAATTCACCTACTTGATACACTTGGTCGCCAATTGTATATTGATATGCAACTCCTAAAACCTCGTCGTTTGCTAACTTTTGTTGCAATGATATGTAACCAAGTTGTGGGTGAAATGTATATTCATTGGGCAATAGTTTTCTTGCGTTTTCAAGTTTAGAATAATCTTGCCCTTCACTTGCAGGAAAATTAAATCCTGATAAAGCGGTAGATATTTCGCGTATATTTCCATTTAATAGTCCTGTTCCTGCTTCTATTGTTTCGGGATTATAGTTGTTATTTGTATTGTCAACTGGAGAGTCAATAGGTTTTAGAAAAGTGACACTGGTATTGGTAACCACTTCGGCATCTGTTAAACCAGTAATTTGCGATTCTCCCAAATCTTGTAATGCTACTATATTTCTAACATTATTATTGGTTGTATTTACACGATTTTGTCTGTTTGTTATCCAAACTTCCAATCTAGTGATTTGCACTCTACTATCAATAAATGGGTATTGTTTAAGAGCTGCGTCATATTTATTTCGAAAATATTGTGATAAGAAAAAGTGTCTATCAGCGTCATAATCTAAAGCAAATAGTTCAAAATCTTGAACAGTTCCTCCTCCTTGAGCTGTTACAGTTTTGGTTTGCGATTTTTGTTCGGAGAAAACTCCGGTAACAGTTGTTTTACCAAACTGTAGTTGGGCTTTAACACCAAATAAACTTTGAGCACCACGAATGAGTGAGCTATTTAAAGGTAAACTTACATTTCCAACTTCAATTTTTTGAATGATGTCATCTTCGGTAGGTGCGTATTCTAGTTTGATAAGATTCTGAAAAGCAAAGGTCGATTCAGTATCATAATTAGCATTAACGTTTAATCGGGTACCTACTTTTCCTTGTAAACCCATACTAATTCTTTGGTCAAAATCAAATGTGGTCGTCGTACGATTTCTTGGGGAAAATGCTGGATTATCTTGTTTTGAATAACGCATTCCCAAATCTATTTCTACTGATCCAGTTGGTTTAACATCTATAGTATTACTACCAAAAATGGTTTCAAACAATCCTGACCTTATATAATATCTTGGTAATAAATCTTTTTTGTCAGCCTCACTTCCTTCTTTTTTGCCATCAATTGCATCCGATTTTTTTTTGAAGTAGTCACGCATTGACTCACGCATTACCAACTCTTGATATTCTTTTGGAGTTAAAATAATGGGATAATTGATGTTAAACCCATCGACAGAATTAGTATAAATGTAGCGATCGGTTATTGGGTCATATGTGTAAGCTTCAACAATACTTGGTGGGTTATTCAATTGGATTGCTCCTTGCGAATATCCTTTTACAGTATCTTGGGTTTCTTCATCTACTTGGGCTTGCATTGAAAAGCCAAAAAAGAAAATCAGTGTAAAAGTTCTAATTTTCAATTGAATAGATTGTTTTTTTATATAATTTGTTTTCAAGTATTATAAATTTTTTAATGCTTGTTTTATTAATGTTTCTGATGTTGCGGTAGGATCTTGAATAACAATTTTATCAATTACCTTTTCGGCTAATTTTTTATTAAAACCTAAAACCTCCAAAGCAGATAACGCTTCATCTTTATTTGTATTGTTTAAAGTTATAGAAACTTCGTCTAAATCATAAACTTTTAACACTTTATCCTTCAAATCTAAGATAGCTCTTTGCGCTGTTTTATTCCCAATTCCTTTTATAGATTGAATGGCAGCTATATCTCCTACGGCTATTGCCTGAATGATTTGCTTGGGTTCTAATGAGGAAAGCATTGTTCTAGCAATACTAGCTCCAATTCCAGAAACGGAAAGCAACATCTTGAATATTTCTCTCTCTGATTTTTCTACAAAACCGAATAGTGTATGAGAATCTTCTTTGATTTGGAGATAGGTATATAATTTAATGGTTTCGGTAGTAGGCAATAAAGAATAGGTATGCAATGAAATGTTTATATGATAACCAACACCATTACAGTCAATTATGACATCAGTTGGTGTTTTTTCAATCAATTTTCCTTGAATTTGTGCTATCATAACTATTTAAAATGTGATTCAAATATAGTAAAAAAGTCGAATTGGCAATTTTACCGCTTCAAAATCATAGTATTACTTTCTTCTTTTTTGTTTTTCTTGAGCATCAACAACTGCTACAGCAGCCATATTTACCATTTCTTCTACACTTGCTCCTAATTGGAAAATATGTACTGGTTTATCCATACCCATGACTATTGGTCCAATAGAGTCTACTTTATATAATTCTTTTAATAATTTATATGTAATATTCGCAGATTCTAGATTTGGAAATATTAGTGTGTTAACTTTTTTTCCTGCTAATTTAGAGAATGGGAATTTCTTTTGAAGCATTTCAGGATTTAAAGCAAAATCAGTTTGAATTTCACCATCTACAATTAAATCTGGATAATAATGATGCAAGTAGGCAACTGCTTCTCTTACTTTGTTGGCACTTTCATAGTTTGATGAACCAAAATTTGAAAACGAAACCATTGCTATAACAGGCTCAACACCAAACATTCTGACTGTTTTTTCAGTCATCAATGCTATTTTTGCCAAATCATCGGCTGATGGATTAGGGTTAATGGCCGTGTCTGACAAAAACATTGGTCCTCGATTGGTCATCATCATATTTGTTGATGCAATCAATGAAATGCCAGGTGCTTTACCAATTAGTTGAATTAATGGTTTTACTACTGATGGATAGCTTCTGGAAAACCCCGAAACCATGGCATCTGCATCACCTTCATTTACCATCATTGCTGCAAAATAATTGCGTTCACGCATCCATTTTTGAGCATCCAAAAGAGATATTCCTTTACGTTGTCTATCCTTCCAAAAAATGTCAGCATATTTTAACCTTCTTTTGTCTTCTTCTTTCGTTTTTGGATCAAAAATTGGAATATCAGCATCAAAACCAATTTCTTCTTTGAGCTCCAAAATATCTTCTTTTCTTCCTAATAGAATAGGGTGACCTATTCCTTCTTCATATACAATTTGAGCGGCTTTGAGGACATCTAACTGATCGGCTTCGGCAAAAACAATTTTTTTAGGATCAGTTTTGGCTCTATTAGTTAGCAAACGAACCATTTTATTATCAGACCCCATTCGATCTAACAACTCTTCTTCATATTTGACCCAATCGGTAATTGGATTTAGAGCGACACCACTTTCCATGGCGGCTTTAGCAACTGCTGGTGCTACAGTTGTAATTAGTCTAGGGTCAAAAGGTTTTGGAATAATATATTCTCTACCAAAATTTAGTTTGGTTTCTCCATAGGCTATATTTACTTGTTCAGGAACCGATTCTTTGGCTAATGCAGCCAAGGCCCTAACAGCCGCCATTTTCATAGCCTCATTTATTTTGGTCGCTCTAACATCTAGTGCTCCACGGAAAATATAAGGAAAACCAAGAACATTATTCACTTGATTAGGATGGTCAGAACGACCAGTTGCCATTATAATATCTTTTCTTGTTTTTATAGCAAGATCATATTTTATTTCAGGATCAGGATTTGCCATTGCAAAAACGATAGGGTTTTTAGCCATAGCCAATAACATTTCGGGAGAAACAATATCTCCTGAAGATAATCCAACAAAAGCATCAGCATCTTTCATCGCATCAAATAAAGAATCATATTTTTTATCCGTAGCGTATTTTCGTTGGAGCTCAGAAATTTTCGGATCATCCTTTCTCAGGGCACCTTTACTGTTAAACATCACTATATTGTTTGGCTTAACACCAAAAGCAACATATAGATTTGCACAAGCTATAGCTGCTGAACCTGCCCCAGATATAACCATTCTGATTTTTTCCATTTTTTTGCCGGCTAACTCTACTGCATTTAATAACGCAGCAGCCGAAATAATGGCTGTTCCATGCTGGTCATCATGCATGACAGGAATATTTAATTCTTCAACTAATCGTCTTTCAATTTCAAAAGATTCTGGTGCTTTGATGTCTTCAAGATTAATTCCTCCAAAAGTGGGGGCTATATTTTTTACCGTTTGAATAAACTCCTCGATATCTTTTGTCCCAACTTCAATATCAAAAACATCTATTCCAGCAAAGATTTTAAACAGTAAGCCTTTCCCTTCCATCACTGGTTTTGAAGCTTCGGGGCCAATATCTCCGAGACCTAAAACTGCTGTCCCATTTGAGATTACTGCTACTAAATTTCCTTTTGCAGTATATTTATATACATTGTCAATGTCTTTAGCAATCTCTAAACAAGGTTCTGCAACTCCTGGTGAATAGGCTAATGACAAATCTCTTTGTGTTGCATATTTTTTGGTAGGAACAACTTCTATTTTTCCTGGTTTTGGCTTAGCATGATATAATAGAGCTTCTCTACGCTTACTAGATTTATTCATTTTTTTTAATTTCAATTCTGACTTACAAATGTACGAGTATCGTTTTTAAATGGAAACTTTTTACATTATTCTTTTGTTTTTTTTCATTTGTTCAGGATTATATCATTTAACTATTACATGTGGTAACGTCTCTTTAATCTTAGCAGCTTACATTTGCAAACTTGTTATTAATAGTTATTTCATAAAAAAAGAGGAATATTTTTATTCCTCTTTTGTAAATTATTTTTTTCTTAGATTGTAAAATTAATACCCAGCATAAAGTTCCTTCCAACATTTGGAATTCCATCTGTTTTGAGTCTTGATAAATGAGAAATATATGTTTTGTTAAGTAAATTATTTGCATTGAAATTAATTTCAAAAATAGTTTTTCCTAAAGTCAATTTTCCGCCTAAACCAATGTTCACTAAAGTATAATCATTTGATTTTGATTCAAATGAACTAAAATTATTTTGATTGAATGTGTATTCTACGTTTAAAACAGCAAAACTTTCTTTGAAATATTTTGTTGGTTTGAACTCTGTTTTGATTGAATTATTCCATTTATTGGCAGGAATTAGAGGTAAATTAGTCCCATTTTGTTTTTTGCCTATTACATTTTCAAAACTACTTGTAACATGTAACCAGTCTACAGGATGTGGATGAAAGTGTATTCCTGTCTCACCACCATATAATGCTGCATTTGTTTGTAGATAATCATAAGCGTCATTTTCGTCTATAGTAGTTCCATTAGGTGAAATAAAAATATAGTTATTGATGTGGTTGTAAAAACTATTGACAAAAAATTCAAAGTGAGAATTTCTGTACTCAATATTTAAATCGGTTTGAAAATTTTGTTCGTTTTTTAGATTTGAATTTCCTATTTCGTAGCGGTTGCTTCCTTCATGAACACCATTAGAAGTAAGCTCTGCCAAATTAGGTGCTCTAAACCCTGAAGCCAAATTTATTCTAAGAATTATATTTTCTTTCAAACTAGTTTTGAATCCTAGAGATGAATTGAAACTTTTATATTTTTTATCAATTTCTTCAAAATACCCTTCTTCTCCTATGTTTCCATTACTTTCAGAATTTATTTTTCTAGTATCAAAGCGGATTCCAGCTTGTAATACATTTTTATTCCATTCATAATTTGTAGTGCCAAAAAAGCCAAAATCTTTTGTTATGGCATTTGGGATTAAAAATTCTTTTCCAAAATTTTTATTAGTTTGATGCATTCCTTGCGCGCCAATAATCGTTTCAAATTTTCCAAACCTAGGTAAGTAATACTTAATATTGTAATTAAACGTTTTTAACTTCATATGTAAGATGGCATTATTACTGTCTTCATATTCACTTCTGTCATTTGTAATATAACCTAAGTCGGTATCTAACTTAGAGTTTTTAAAATAAAAGCCGTTATTTAAACTCAAAATTTGACTTGTTACACCTTGTTTAGGAAATGTTGTTTTTTTAGAAGTGGATTGTTCAGCAATTCCTTCTTCAGGAATTCCGACATCTAATCGATTGAAATTATATCTGAAGATAGAAGAAAAGAAGGTGTTTGAATATCCTAAACCTGTCTTGAAGTCCAATTCATTATATCGCGTATTTGTTACACGATTTCCATCTGGAATTTTATAATCTGCATGTTTATTGTTACTAACTCTAGCAGAAAATTTCAAATCTTCACCAGATAATTTGTAACCAAGAGACGAGTTAAATCCGTTAGTATTGGCAAAATATTTTTGATTAAAATTTAGTTCAGAAGAATTTTGTTTTCCAAATTTTTCTGGATTGAAATACAAGACACCACCTATAGCATCTGAACCATATAGTAATGAAGCTGGTCCTTTGATGACTTCAACACTTTCGATTCCTGCATCGTTTAAACCTAAACCATGTTCTTCTCCAAATTGTTGGTTTTCCATTCGAACACCTTGAGTGTACACTAAAACACGATTACCACTCAAACCTCGAATAACAGGTTTTCCGATTGAATTTCCTGTTGAAACTTGAGAAATACCTGGGATTGTTGCCAAACCTTCAATGAGAGTTGACGTTCCTTTTTGCGATAGTAATTTTAATGATTGATGTTCGACTTTCATTACGTTCTGTGACTGTAATTTATTAAATGCTGTTGAAACAATGACTTCGTCCATTTGATGTGTTTCTTCTTTTAAAACAACATTGAGAATTGTTTCCTTTTCTTTAATTTTTATTTCTTCTGTTTGTGTTTCAAAACCTATTTGTTTGAAAATTATTTTAAAGGTTCCGCTTGGTAAATTGTTTAGACTATACTTTCCGTTTAGGTCGGATATAGTTTCTTTATGAATTTCTGGAATTGAAATTATTACTCCCGAAAATGGTTTTTTTTGATTATCTGTAATTGATCCAGTTACTTTGTTTTGCGCAAAAGTAATTATTGATAGCCCTAAGAATAAGGCAAGTAAATATGATTTCATAGAAATGATTTTATTGTTAAAAATAAATAGAGAATTATTCCAAAAAATTGAAATTTAATTTAATTTTTATCAATAAAAATAGGGGGTGCTCGAAGTGCAAAAAGACTGCCTCGAAACGATTGAAAAATTTCTTTTGAATAGAAGTAAGAATAAAAATGAGAAGTTTCAACAGTTTCAATTTTAAAAATGGAGTAGGTTGATTTAATGTAATTACTGAAAGTAAATTCACAAACAAAACAATCTTCAAAATTGTGATGGGCATGAGAAACTTCGGTTTTATTCTTATTGTATTTGTGATGGCATTGTTTTTCGGCAAAAAGTTCTTCTAAGTGATGTCCAGCATGGAATGCTTGTAAAAGTAGTGCAACAAATACAATTAATCCGAGAAAAAAACTTGTTATGTATGATCTTTTATTCATGAAAAACAAATCTATGAAAACTTGAAAAAACCCAATTGAATTTAACAAAAGATAAAGTCAATTGGGTTTGTGCTTAATATTTAGTTTCGAGGCAACTTATCAATCCCCATGTTGTATAATGTGAAAGCTTGAATATCTGCGTTTTCTTGTATTGCGGCACCAGTTGATTTTCCTGCGCCATGTCCTGATTTGACATCAATTCTTATTAAGGCAGGGAAGTCTCCTTTTTGAGCTTCCTGTAAGCGAGCAGCAAATTTGAAACTGTGCGCTGGAACAACCCTATCATCATGATCGCCTGTTGTGATTAAAGTGGCAGGATACTGGACGCCATTTTTTATATTGTGCAATGGTGAATATTTTAATAGATATTTAAACATTTCTTTAGACTCATCTGCTGTTCCATAATCATAAGCCCAACCAGCACCTGCGGTAAATGTATGATACCGTAGCATGTCTAAAACACCTACTGCTGTTAAAGCAACTCTAGCAATATCTGGTCTTTGTGTCATGACAGCACCTACTAGTAACCCTCCATTTGACCCTCCTTTTAAAGCCAAATAATCAGAAGAAGTGTATTTTTCTTTGAATAAATATTCGGCTGCGGCTATAAAATCATCAAATACATTTTGCTTTTCCATTTTGGTTCCTCTTAAATGCCATTTTTTTCCGTACTCACCACCACCACGTATGTTAGCTACTGCAAGTACTCCATTATTTTGTAACCAAACGGCATTGGAAACACTAAAACTTGGTGTTAAGCTTATATTGAATCCACCATAACCATATAGGATAGTTGGGTTTTTCCCATTTAATTCTAATCCTTTTTTATAGGTTATAATCATTGGAACTTTAGTTCCGTCTTTTGAAGTATAAAAAACCTGTTTGCTTTCATACTCTTCACTATTGAATGCTACTTCAGGTTTTTTATATAATTTTTGTCCTCCATCTTTTGGATAAAAAGTATAAATACTACCAGGAGTTGTATAATTGGTAAAATAGAAATAAAGCTTTTCGTCTTTCTTTTTTCCGTTAAATCCAGAAACGGTTCCAAGTCCAGGCAATTTTATTTTATTAATAATTTTTCCATTATAATCATATTGTAGTACAGATGAAACTGCATCTACAAGATATTCAGCAAAGATATAACCTGAACCAGTTGTTACAGATAATACATTGTCAGTCTCTGGAATAATTACTTTCCAATATTTTTCGATTGGATTAGAGGCATCTACGGCTATAACTCTTTTGTTAGGGGCATTAACATTGGTAATTAAATAAAGTGTAGTATCATTGTTATCAATTACATCAACATCATTATCAAAACCTTCGTTTACTTTAATTAGTTTGGATTTAGGATTACTTAAATCCTTTACATACAATTCATTTCCAGAAGTAGAAATTGCAACAGAAATGAATAAATATCTATCATCTTCAGAGACATGACCGCTAACATATCTGTATTTTTCTTGGTCGCCAAAAATAATTTTGTCCTCTTTTTGATCGGTTCCCAGAGCGTGAAAATATAATTTATGTTGGTCTGTCTTAGCACTTAATTCACTTCCTTTAGGCTTGTCATAACTAGAATAGTAAATACCTTCGTTACCTTTCCAAGATAGTCCACTAAATTTTACATCTGTAAGTTTATCCGATAAGATTTTCTTTGTGTTGGCATCCATAAAGACTACTTTTCTCCAATCACTTCCTGATTCTGAAATAGAGTAGGCTATTAAAGAACCATCTTTTGAAAAACTAACTTGGTCAAGTGAGGTTGTTCCATCTTTTGAAAAAGTATTTGGATCTAAAAAAACATCTTCTTTTCCTGTTTTATCCTGTCTGTATAGAACGGATTGATTTTGTAATCCATTGTTTTTATAATAATAGGTATAGTTACCTTCTACAAATGGCGCACTTATTTTTTCATAATTCCACATTCTTTTCATTTGATCCATCAAATCGATTCTAAATGGGATTTTGTCCAAATAGGCATTGGTAACTTCGTTTTGAGCTTTTACCCAAGCTTCCGTTTCTTTTGATCTGTCATCCTCTAACCAATGATATGGATCGCTTATTTTAGTCTCAAAATAAGTATCATAATGTTCAATTTGATTTGTTTTTAGATATCTAGAAGCCTCATTAGTTTTTGGTTTGTTTGGATCAATTACTTTTATTTGA
>CAZLEU010000009.1:0-43813 GCA_964558625.1 uncultured Flavobacterium sp. | reverse complement strand
AAGGGAAAACCGTTTTTGAGTATGAACAAAATGCATTATTAGGAGGCTATGGGCAGACATTTGTTGAAGAAAGTTTCTCACACTATGAATATCCTGAATTACTAAACTTTTCTATGGAAATGTTATGTCCCAATGAGCCTGAAAAATATAGGGTAAAAAATTCTAATATGAGTATGTCAACCTATAACAACTTTCCTAATAATCCTTATTCATCATCTTTCATAGGGTATATTGGTGAGGCTAGAACTAATTTTTTTGATTTATCAAATAGAACAAGTAATACTGTTTGTGAGGTTAATACAACTGGGGATGGTGTTTATGCTATTTTAAAATTAGAGGACTGTGGTTTACCAAATGATACAACAGATTATTGTGAAGATGATTTTGTTGAAAGTTATTATGGATGTGCTGTTGACACTAGATATATATATTATACAGGTACAACAAGTTCGCATAATTTTGTGGCCGTAGGACTTACTCAATCTCAACCTAATCTAGAACTAAGTTTAGCTCCTGGTAAGTATCAAGTAGTTTTGTGGAATATAAATTATGTCGGTTTAGCTTTGCCAACTATTACATTAATTGAGCATAAAGCTATTAATACTCCTGCTCATTTTGAAAATTTAGATGTGCTTTCCGATTTTGTTGACGGGTTTAGAGTAAAAAGCATAACAAATCTTGATATTAATAATAATTTTATAAATAAAAAATTGTTTAGATACGATAAAGGTTTTATGCCTGATAAAGTCAATAATTATTATGTAGAAAGCACATCAGTAGGACCGCTAGACCCAAATCCAACATACAATCATTTTAGAACAAGTAAAGGGTATCCAAATACTCCTGATATAATTTGTTATAAAAATGTATATGAAATAAATCTTGATTCTAATAATAATAACATTGGTTATGTAAGATATGATTATGAAGATTGTTATCATGTTGCAGGGTCATTGTACAATTATTATGATCCGAGAAATAGAGGTTCAGTTTATCAGTTAAGTAATGAAAAATCAGATTTTTTGTCATCTATTAAAAAGTATGATGAATCAAGTAATTTAATTTTTAAAGAGAGTTTTTACTATGATGAGAATTTTCCTCTTTATGGTGGTAGCTCAGGATTTCAAGAAAGCATTAGATTCTATTTTTTGTCTAAAAAAGAATCATACAATTATATCAACCCATCAAACCCTATCTACTTATCCGAAGAGTATGACTATTTTGATGATGAATATAATAAGCTAACAATGAAAAAAAATGAATATGAAACCGTAACATATGAGTATAATAATACTCAGAATTATTACTATTACATAGACTCTCCTGTGACCGATGTTATATCAACAACAAAAGGGCATAGCAGAAGTGTTTACTCTGCTGTACCAGGACAACTCAACGGCAACTCTGTAACCCGTTACTTTGTCACCGAAATCCAATCTTCCAAACCAAACGAACCCCTCGAACCCAAAACCCGTTTTGAGTACGACACCGATGGCAATATGGTCTCTACTGTACAAGTTACTCCAGGTACAATTGCCAATAACCAATGGGATAGCTTTATATATGGATACGACAACCGTTTTGTTGTTGCGAAACTTACAGGTATTAAATACTCTGATATTCCACCAGCCTTGATAAACGATATCAAAACAGCTTCTAACCAAGCCATAACACCAGCCAGTATAACAGCAATGGAAACGGCACTAAACGCACTTCGAAATTCTACAGATGCAAATGTTCAAAACGCGCAGATTACCACTTATACCTATAATCCTGTGTTTGGTGTAACGAGTGTTACCGATCCAAAAGGTTATACTGTTTATACCGAATACGACGCCTTTGGTAGAGTGAAATTAACCAAGGAGAAAACAGCCAATGGCGATTTGAAAATCCTATCTGAAAAACAATATAACACCAGACCTAATTAGATTTAGGAATGAGGATTTTTTGATGTAGGATTTTAGAATATTTAAAATAAAAGTTATGACACACAAAAACACATATAAAATCATAGTAGGATGGATTTTTCTTTTACCACTGGTTTGTTTTGCACAAGATGTTAACCAAAACTGGGTAAAACAAACCGTATATAAAGTAGCAACAGGAACACCTATTGCAAACCCAACAGCTGCCCAAGCACAGGTAAACGTAACCTACCTTGACGGACTTGGAAGGCCTGTTATGCAAATTGCCAACAAACAGTCTAATACTGGAAAAGATATTATTGTCCCTATAGAATATGATGGTTTTGGCAGAACCACCAAACAGTACATGCCCTATGTAGCGGCCAATGGCGATATGAGCTATACCGATTATAATGGTCAAGATATAAACAGCATTGTAGCACCAAGTTATTCACAGTTTGGTTCGCAAAACTTTTATAGTGAAACCCAATATGAAGCTTCACCACTCAATCGTGTACTTAAGCAAGCTGCACCTGGCACAACAGATGATTGGGCTATGGGATCGGGTCATGAAATAAAATATGCTTACCAAACCAATACCGACGAAGACCAAGTAAAAAAGTTTAAGGTAAATGGATCAGGGCAACTCTCTGAAGATGGTTTTTATACTGCTAATGAACTTTACAAGACTATTGTCTATAACGAAAACGCTGAGGCAGAGCCTAAGTATGATTACGACCATGCCACTATAACTTTTACCAATACCAAAGGGCAAGTAATCCTAAAACGTACATATGCCAACTCCATGGTAGATGGTGTTCTTACAGAGAATGTACAACACGACACCTACAATGTATATGATACATATGATAATTTAGCTTTTGTACTACCACCACTTGTAACCGATATCACCACACAACTCCAAACACTATGTTACCAGTACAAGTACGACAACTATAACCGACTTATCGAAAAGAAAACACCCGACAAAACCAACTGGGAAAACATCGTGTATGACAAACTAAACCGTATTGTAGCAACAGGACCTGTAGCATCACCCTTTGGGGATGGAGCTACTGGGTATATGCTTACCCGATATGACAACTTCAGTAGGGTTTGTTACACAGGTTGGTATGCTACTGGCGATAGTAGAGCTACTATACAAGCCTTATACAATGGAGCCATTACCAATGTAACCAAAACCCTCACCGACACAACCATAGACACCAAAGGTGTTCGTTATACAAGTGTGAACTTGCCTAGCAATTTCAAATTATTGAGTGTTAACTATTACGACAACTACAATTTTACAGGAGCACCACCAACAGTTGGTTTTACAGCTACAACCGATTTCCCAATATATTATAACAACACGACCAAACTCCCCAAAGGATTACCAACAGGGTCTTGGGTACGAACACTAAGTAATGCCACAACAGCCGTTGGTGAGACCAGTTATATATTGTACGATTACCGTGCAAGAGCCATAACAAGCAAAGCCGTTAACTATATGGGAGGTAGCACTACCACCAAAACCAAACTTAACTTTGCCAACCAAACCTTGTACACTACTACAACCCATCAACGCGCATCGGCGGCTATGGGTACCAATGCCAATGCTGTAACGACCATAGATAACTATACTTACACCGACCAAGGCAGACTAGACAACCACACCAAGAGCATTAATGGCGAAGCAGTACATGTATTGTCTAAATCCTCTTACAATGAGTTGGGACAACTTAAACGAAAAGGTGTTGGCGGAAAAGACAACGAACAACGCCTACAACAAGTAGATTATGCCTACAACATACGAGGCTGGTTGACCGATATAAACAAAATGGCAAATCTTACCAATGCTAGCGACCCACAAGACGTCTTTGCCTTTAAGCTCAACTATGAAACACCTGACGATATTGATAAAGCATTATACAATGGTAACGTAAGCGAAATATACTGGCGTAGTATGAGCGATAATATAAAACGAAAATACAGTTTTGATTATGATAAGCTAAACCGTTTGACCAATGCTGTATATGCCAAACCCGATGCGGCAACGCCCGATACCAATGCCTATAACGAAAGCATGAGTTATGACAAGAATGGGAATATTATAAGCCTATTGCGCAATGGTGGACAAGACCAACCTATTAACCAGCCTGTAGCTATTGACAACTTGACCTATCAATACATAGCCAACACCAACCAATTACTAACGGTAAGTGATACTAGCAATAGTACAGAAGGTTTTAAAGATGTCGCTAGTTTAGAAGATTATGTTTATGATGATTTTGGTAACCAGACAAAAGATGATAACAAAGGTATTTCGTTGATAAAATACAACCATTTGAACTTGCCAACCGAAATTATTTTTAGCACCACACCCACGGTTAAAAAAATTACTTATCTTTACGACGCAAGCGGAAACAAATTGCAAAAGATAGTTACAAGCGGGACGAGTGTTGTAACAACCGATTATATAGATGGTTTTCAATACAAAGATGCTGTCTTGCAATTTTTCCCACATGCCGAGGGGTATGTTGTAAACACACAAACCACTACTATAAATGGTGTAAGAGTAGACAATTATAACTATGTTTACAATTATCTGGATCATTTGGGTAATGTGCGTGTGAGTTATACTTGGGATATTGTGAACAACGGTCTTAAAATTATTGAAGAAAACGGCTATTACCCCTATGGTTTAAAACATAGTGGTTACAACGGTGATTTGGCAGGTCATAAAGCAGTTGCTAATGAAACTAAAGTAGAGGTAAGAGAAATACCAAGTGATGGTAGTGGAACGGTTGAAACAAGTTTAAACCAAACAAGATTTAACCATCGTGAATGGCAGGGCGAACTAGGTCTAAACGTTACCGATATGGACTTTAGGCAGTACAATAATGCTATAGGTCGTTTTGTATGTACTGACCCGATAACACATTACAACCAAAGCCCGTATCATTTTGCTAACAACAATCCAATAGCATATAATGATCCAACAGGATTAGATTATACATTAGATTGGGCAGCTAATCAGGCATATCTTAATAGTTCATTAGGCAGTAGTAGTAACTGGGGGCAATCAGCAGTTGGCGGAAATGCAATTGGTTTTATGACTGCTTTTAAAAGTTCAGTTTATACTACATCAAGTCCTAGTGACATTAACGGTATAATAGGTTATTATGCCAGACAAAATGGATATTCTGGATATTCATATACTTATAGTGATAGTTTCAATAATATTCACGGTGAAGGTGTTGGTTTTCAACAATATTCAACAAAAGGAGGAGCTGGAATTTTTGGAAGTCTATTAAATAGCATTTCTTCATTATTTGATTGGTTTAGTGATAATCAAAGTGGATACGCTTTTAATGATGGCTCTATGAAATCTGATTTTACAGGGGATAAGATTGGTAAAAATGGTGTCTTTTATGGTGTAACTCAAAACCCTTGGGCACCTGGTGCCGAAGTTCATAACTTTAACCCTGCGCCCGGCGTAAAAGCTAGTACAGATTTATTTGCAACATTAATGGAATTATCTGGAAATTTGAAAGATGCAAGAGACACAACAAAAGCAGAAAAAACAAGAGATTCCGTAACAGAACAAGATATTTTAAAAACGGTAAATTTTATACATTACGCAGTTATGAATGACGGCTCACATGTACCTGCAGAAAATCCTATACAATTAGATAGTCTGAGAAAGGATCCAAATTATTCTGGTGTAGATTATAAAGGTAACAATCGATAAAAACATAAAACTTTGAAAAAGATAATAGTATTACTTAGTTTAATTAGCATGCTATCATGTAAGAATAATAATGAAGAAACAATTCAATATGATGAAAACGGTGAAATAGCATCAAAAATTTATGGAGATCCTAAAAGTGGATTAGATTCTGTTATTTATTATAAAAAGGGAATTTTAGATTCCAAAATGAT
Organism: uncultured Flavobacterium sp.; assembly: GCA_964558625.1. Classification (GTDB taxonomy): domain Bacteria; phylum Bacteroidota; class Bacteroidia; order Flavobacteriales; family Flavobacteriaceae; genus Flavobacterium. The sequence continues at coordinate 37,964 of CAZLEU010000009.1, read as the reverse complement.
TGTAACAAATCCAAATAAACTTATTCTTTATGTAAAATACTATGACAAAAATGGTAAAATAGAATCAGAAGGTAGTACAACCAACAAAATAAAAGACGGAAAATGGAAATACTATGATTCGAATGGTCATGTTCATAGAATAATAGAATATAAAAACATTTGCGGCAAAGAATATACTAACCAAACTTGGAAGTATGATGAAAATAATAAAATAGTCCTTGATAGTAGCTCTTTCATTACTTACTCTCTTAAGGATCCTATCTTTAAAGCAAAAAAAGACAACGTATTAACAATAAAATATATTCCAAATGTAAAAAGAGCTGAAGTAATACCAATAATATATTATTCACCTGATTTAGATTCTACGTTTTGTAATATTGATAAACTAAAAATACAAGGTTTAAATTCTCCAACTGATGATTATGTATACACCATCAATATTAGCTTTGACAACAAAGGAAAGCAAAAATTTATGGGCTATATAGTAGAACATTCTCTTCTAAAAACCAATAAAAAAGACTCGTTAGATCACTTTGTAAGAAATATGTATATTGATATTCCTTTTGATGTAAAGTAATATAACTATGTTTAAATTAATTTGACCTATAAAGTTAATAGGTGAAATGTGCTTTTATGAAAAAATAATTTGTTGAATTTTAGGCAAAATGAATAAATTTCCATTTCAGTATTACGGTTTTTCCCATATGCCGAGGGGTATGTTGTAAACACACAAACCACTACTATAAATGGTGTAAGAGTAGACAATTATAACTATGTTTACAATTATCTGGATCATTTGGGTAATGTGCGTGTGAGTTATACTTGGGATATTGTGAACAACGGTCTTAAAATTATTGAAGAAAACGGCTATTACCCCTATGGTTTAAAACATAGTGGTTACAACGGTGATTTGGCAGGTCATAAAGCAGTTGCTAATGAAACTAAAGTAGAGGTAAGAGAAATACCAAGTGATGGTAGTGGAACGGTTGAAACAAGTTTAAACCAAACAAGATTTAACCATCGTGAATGGCAGGGCGAACTAGGTCTAAACGTTACCGATATGGACTTTAGGCAGTACAATAATGCTATAGGTCGTTTTGTATGTACTGACCCGATAACACATTACGATCAAAGCCCGTATCATTTTGGGAATGGAAACCCAATGTATTTTGCGGACCCTAGTGGGTTGGATGGTCGAGGAGCTGGTGGTATTTATACCAATGCTTATGGCGTAAGTAATAGCCCAGGTTATAATGGATACAATTCCATAATGAGTGTTCATGGTGCTTCTGCATATGGATTTACAAGCGTAGTTGACGAAATGGGGATGGGTATGAATTATTCTACTTCTAACCCTGGAGAAATTGCTGCTATTGGAAATTATCTTGGACTTTGGAATGTGAGTAAAATATATCATGAAGGTTCAGTAACTTATAATGGTAATGATACAACGCTAGACACAATTAATTTAGGTTATTGGGAGAAGATTGGTGGTTATTTTGGAAGAACTGATACATTCAAAGTTGGAGATGAATATATTTTATTCTCTTCAGGGTTAGGTGATGAAATAAGTCGTATCGACTATGCTGGTCATATTTCTGGAAAGGAAGGAAAATTAATCACAGTTGACAATTCCTACACTAATAAATCATATGATGGCTCATCAATAACATTAGGACTTCTAACTCTGGGTTTTGGTACTGACGTCTCTGTTTCCGCAGGTCTAGGTTTATTTGGAACAGAAGCTCATTTGGGTTTAGGTATTGGAAATGGATTAGGTCAAATATCATATGGTTATAGTCACTCAAGTGACGGAACAATTAAGGGATCAGATACAACTGTAAAAGTTGGAGTTGGAACTGTTGCTGCTGCTGCATTTATATATCTAACAGGTGGCTTTGGAATTTTAGCTTTTTAATATTAAAAATTATGGAAACAAAATCATTAGGTAAGAAAACGTTATTATTACTATTACTAATATCTATAATACCTTTAGTTGGCGCTTTTGTTGGGTTGGTTTTAATTATTTTAGGAAATAAGCAAAAACAAAATCAATTAACTCGTATAGGGATATTTGGTATAATTACAACAATACTAACTTACTCTGTCTTTATTCTAATCGGTCAAAATATTAATGCTAAAACAAGCGATAGATATGTTAGATTAACAGAGAAAACACTTAATCAACTGATATTAGGAATGAATGAGTACAAACTTACACATGGAAAATATCCTAAAGATCTAGAAACATTATCTAAATCTGATGAAACAATAATAATAAATGATCCTATACTACTTTTTAAAATGGATGATACAATAAAAACAACTTTTGAATATGAAACAGATGGTAACAGTTTTAAACTGTTCTCTGTTGGTATAGACGGTAAGCCTAATACAAAAGATGATATTTATCCTAAAAAGTAAAATTTACGAGTAAGCTATGCTTGGGATTATGATTTGAACGTTCTTAAGATAATTGAAGAAAACGGCTATTACCCCTATGGTTTAAAACATAGTGGTTACAACGGTGATTTGGCAGGTCATAAAGCAGTTGCTAATGAAACTAAAGTAGAGGTAAGAGAAATACCAAGTGATGGTAGTGGAACGGTTGAAACAAGTTTAAACCAATACAAGTTTAATGGGCAGGAGTATCAAAGTGAGTTAGCACTAAACTTGTATGATATGGACATGCGAGACTACGATCCAGCTATTGGTAGATGGCTCGCTATTGACCCTGTTACGCACTTCTCACAATCACCTTATAATGCTTTTGATGGAAATCCAGTATTTTGGGCTGACCCTAGTGGTGCGGATGGGATAAGTCTAATGGATTTATTCAATAGTGCTGGTAATGGCATAACTAGTTATTCTAGCAATGGATCTGGAGGATTTACCCAAGTTGGTTTTAGGTCTGAAGAAGACATAATAGCTGGGGTAAATACAGGGCCTGGTACTTTATTTGCAACAGAACTAGAAGCTGCAATTGATTTTGCCATGAACTACAATAGTTATTCTATAATAAATAGAGTTGAAGTAGTAACTACAATTTATAAACTAATTAAAAGCGAAGGCGAAAAATATAGCTATGTAACCCCTGTAGGATGTGGTGGTTATTGTAATACTGAACAAGTTGAAAAGTCCTTTAGAATGGCAAGTAAAATAAAAGGGGCAATTATTACTGCTTCAGCACATACACATCCTGGTATTGAGAAAAAAACCCTAACAAAAAATCAATTGAGAGCTATAGCAAATGATGCAAACGAATTTAGTGGTGATTTGAGCGGTAAATTTACTGGAGATATTTCTACTTATAATGATCCTAATAACATATTTGGTAAGAGAATTAATGGATACTTATCAGCACCAAACGGGGGATTAATGTTTTTTGATTCAACAAAACAATATACTCCAAAATATGTTGATGGTGCTCCGACTTATAGTTATGATAATCCCGTATTTGAAGGCTTACCAAGCGATCCAAATCTAGGTCAATACAGATTAAATCAAATAAACCCAATTGTAAATCCTTCTATATTAATTAAATGGTAACTAATTTTTGAAATTATGAAATTAAGAAATTATAAAATCTTAGTCATTTTACTACTGCTTACTACTACTTTTAATTATAGTAACACAATAGATATTAAATATAATTTGAGTTTTGTTAAGCAAGACACTATTAAGTTTCATTATCAAGACAAATTTGAAAAAATTGTAAAAATATTTTTAAATGGGAAAAAGAAAAATTATAAAAGAGAAGATGTTTTTGGAGAAGATATATTAGATACTGAAGAGAAAGCTTTGTCTTATGCCAAGTATTTATTTATGATAAATTTACCCAAAATCAACCCAAGTGAGCCTGTTATATATACAATAAGTCAAGATAAAACGTCACGAATTTGGTTTGTAAATTGTCGTCTAGTTAATGCTGTATTTGGTGGAGATGTGCATATGATATTCTTTAAAAATAATTGTAAGTTATTGTTTTTTTATAAAACCTCGTAGATATAAAAATAAAAACCAATCCCAAAAATAAATCTACTTCAATCTTAAGTGGATTTATATAGGTAATGTATAAAATGCTGTTATGAAAAAATAATTTGTTGAATTTTACAAAATGAATAAATTTCCATTTCAGTATTACAGTTTTCCCCACATGCCGAGGGGTATGTTGTAAACACACAAACCACTACAATAAATGGAGTAAGAGTGGTAATGTATCAAATGTGTTGTTATCAAAAAAATAATTTGTAACTCATTAATTATCAGAATAATTTCAAAATAAAAAGTAAAAATGTAAGGCAACCACTTGGTCGTCTTTCAATTTTTATAATCTTAAATCGTCTAAAATGAAAGAAATTGAGACTTCATGTATCAAACGTGTTGGTGGCAAAGAAAGTAATGGTAAAACATACATGGTTGGGAGTAAAAAAGCATTTAGTGGAGTTCAAAATTTTATAACAGCATTTAATACTGTTATACTTGGGCAACCAACTTATGCCTACCCTATGGCTACATATAGAAATAATAAATTTACAGGTTATCAACATCAATCTGGGACAAAAAAGTAAGAAATGAAATATAATCTAAAAAAAATATTGTTTTCAGCACTTGTGATAGTAACAATTATAATTATCGATAGGTATACTTGGATGCCTGAAAGAGCAAAAAAATTATGGATTAATGAAGATGGTCGTAATTTAGGAGACCCAATAGCATACAAACAAGATTTTACAATTGATGGAAGTACAATTATTTTTAACAATAATAAAAATCAAGAGGAATATCCAGTAGTTTATAAGAATAGACAAAGTAAATTTTATTTGCTTGGGTGTTATTTGGGCAATCTTTATATTTTGGATAAAATAAGAAACGAGGTAATAATCTATTCGGAAAAATAAATTTTTCCTTTAGCTAATCGGGTTGTGTATCAAATGTGGGGGGCTCCCTCTAATGGATACAAAGAATAGATATGATGAGAAAAAATGGCTGTAAGAGAGAAAGCCATTTATAATAAGGGTTTTAGAATGTAAGTTGTTTATCATTAGTTAGTACGAATATTCGTCACTATGATTGAGAAACAAAGAATAATTTCAGATTTGGTAAAAGAGATAAAAAATTATATTTTGATTAGTGCATTGAACATGTTATTTTAATAAAACAAAACTACAATTCTGATTATCAAGCAAAATAAAGAATAATTTTAAAATTGATAAGACGATCCTTGGTTGTCCTAACTATGGTAGATTGTCAAGTGTGTTTCTATCAAAATAATTTGTTGAATTTTAGACTAGAGTAAATAAATTTCCATTCCTGTCTTGCAGTTTTTCCCACATGCAGAAGGTTATGTAACCAATACCCAAACTCTAAAGAATGATGGGACAAGAGGAGATAATTTTAACTATGTTTTTAATTATCTGGATCATTTGGGTAATATACGCATGAGCTACGCATGGGATTATGATTTGAACGTTCTTAAGATAATTGAAGAAAACAACTACTACCCATTTGGGCTCAAACACACTAATTACAATAGTGATTTAAAAGAGTACAAAGCAGTACAAAACGAAACCAAAGTGGAGTTAAGAGCAATTCCTGATGATGGGATTTCTGTTGAGTCTAATGTGTACAAGTATAAATACAACGGAAAGGAATTGCAAGACGAGCTGGGGCTGAATATGTATGATTATGGGGCTAGGAATTACGACCCAGCTTTAGGTAGATGGATGAATATTGACCCGCTGGCGGAGCAATACAGACGATGGTCACCATATAATTATTGCATGGACAACCCTGTGATATTTACAGACCCTGATGGAATGTATGTAGATGTAGCTTGGATTTATCAAAAAGATAAAAAAGGTAATTATAAAAACAAAGCAATTGTAGAAGCGTTTGAGACTTTTGCTAAATCTAAAGAAGGAATAGCATTTTTGTCAAATTTCGCTGAGAAAGGACAAATTATAGCTGGTCATGAGTACAAAGAAAGTGGAAAATATGATAAAAAGAAATTGATCTTAAATTCGATAAGCAGGATGAAGACAGTGTAGGTAATGCTGACACTTCTTCAAAAGAAAAAGGTAAAGGCATAGAAATAACTGTTGGGTTATCACCTACAGCCACCAAAGTAGATAATATTATTGATGATATAGGGCATGAATCTTTTTTACATGTTGATGCTATAGCTCAAGATTTTTATGATGATAAAAAACTAAATTTATCCTCAATAGATAAGGATATTGTGAAGCAATTAAAAGATGTGAATTATTCAAAAAAATGGATGGAAAATGCCGCACATCATAATCAAGATTATAGACATAAAATTCTTGAAAAAAAATTAGTTCCAATTCTAAGAAATTACTACAAATCTAAAAATATAAAGAAATCAGATGAAGAAATTAAAAAATCAGTTAACGGTTATACAAGGTAGATTGATAATAAGTCTCTTTGCAGTCTCTTTATTTTTAATTATTAGTTGTGATAAAAATAATCAAAATAATGATTCTGAAGATTATAATATTGATTTGAGCGTTAAATATAATAATCAAATCAATTCTTTTCAAATTGACAATGAAGGTAATTCCTTTGTTTTAATTAAGGAAACATATAAGGATGATAAATATTATAGAGTATTTTTTGATAAAGAAGAAATGCAGCATATTCAAAAATCATTAAAAGAAATCAATTATTCCAAATGTGATACTATTGACAAAATTGTTATGGATGGGACTCAATATATTTTTGAATTATATAATAAAACTCGTAAAATAAATGTTGTTAGTGGTACATGCGAGCAATTGAAACCTATTGATAAATTGGTTAAATACATAATCGATGCATATAGAAAAAAAAACTAAAAAAGAAGTTTTCAATAGTTTAAAAGTTATCACACCTCCAGTTCCAAAATAGCAATATTTTCTTATTGGTATTGTTGAGTTTTCATTCACATTATACTTTACAAAACTATAAAACCAACTTATTAATAATACGATGTTTAATTAGAAAACTAGCTACTTCAAAAATTTATTTTAAGTGGCTTGTTTTTTGAAAGCAACTCGGTAATGTATCAAATGTGGGTAATGTATCAAATGTGTTGTTATCAAAAAAATAATTTGTAACTAATTAATTATTAGGATAATTTCAAAATAAAAATTAAAAATGTAAGACAACCTCTTGGTCGTTTTTCTTATTTTTATATTCTTAAATCGCCTAAAATGAAAGAAATTGAGACTTCATGTATCAAACGTGTTGGTAGTAAAGAGTAAAAAGAAAATTGCAATCTACATGTATAACGAAAGCATGAGTTATGACAAAAACGGCAACATTTTAGGTTTACAACGCAATGGCGATTATGATGCGCAATCTGGATTTATAGAAATTGATAATCTAAATTACTATTACAAGACAGATTCTCCCAACCAGTTAGCAAAAGTAGATGATGTATCAAGTCCAAATAATAGCACATTGGGTTTTAAGAACGGAAGCAATACCGATGACGATTATAGCTATGATGCCAATGGTAATATGACCATAGATAAAAATAAAGGGATTGCAAGTATAAAATACAACCATTTAAACCTGCCAACCGAAATTATTTTTACCACTACACCAACGGTTAAAAAAATTACTTATCTTTACAGTGCAACAGGAGAGAAATTGCAAAAAACGGTAACCAACGATACAAGTACAACCATTACGGATTATTTAGGTGGATTTCAGTATATAAAAGTTGGAACAGCAGCAGTAGTTTTGCAATATTTTTCTCATCCAGAAGGATATGTAAACTTTGATACTGGAGTATATAAGTACGTCTTTAATTACACAGATCATTTAGGAAATATTCGAGTAAGTTATACTAAAGATGAGACAACTGGTTTGCCTGTTAGACTAGAACAAAATCATTATTACCCTTTTGGATTAAAACATACTAATTACAATACCGAAATAATGAAACTTAGAGGTCCTGACCCTATTGCTTCTGTTACAAACCCTTATAGATATAAGTATAACGGAAAAGAATTACAGGATGAACTAGGGCTTAATATGTATGATTATGGAGCTAGGAATTATGACCCTGCTATAGGAAGATGGATGAATATTGACCCACTAGCGGAGAAGTATTTTGGAGCAACATTATACAATTATGTTTTAAATAACCCTATCAATGCTATTGACCCAGATGGAATGGATGTCTATTTACTTTTAGAATCTGGAAAAACTATACTGGCATTAAAAGAAAAAGATAAAAATACAGATACATTATATACAGTAACGAATGGTACTGTAACTAACCCAATAACCAATGAACGTTCAGAGCCTACTATTTTTGATATGAAAGACACTAATGGTGATGGGAGTTATAGTATAAGCGATGGTATTACTGTTAATAAAGGAATTATAGGTCAGTTAAGTAATAGTTCAGGTAAAATTAATGGAGATAAGGTTTATACTTCTAAAAGTAATTATTCTAAACAAAATGAGCAAGACTATTTTAGTCTTTTTAAGTATTTGTCTGATAATAGTCAAGCAGAATTTGGGCTAGACGCATTTAATGAAAATGGAAAAGTTTCGATTAGATTAGTTACTGAAAGAGACACAGGAGAAGTTGCAAGTCCTGAAAATTTTGGTATAAAACAAAAAGACATAATTTATTCTTATCATAGTCACCCTGGGATAAGGCCAAATTGATTAAGTGAAATCTATAGTATTCAAGGAAGCACGGGTGATAGTGATTATGGACATTCTTACTATGGTAAAAGAAATTATCCAAATTACATATATTTTCCAAACTCATCAAAGTTGTATAATGTGACCCCAACATCTATTAATTATATAAAAACAATTAATAAGGCTTCGAATTTAAAAACTAATCAATAATGAAATCAAAGTATTTTTTAATTCTATTTGTCGTTTTTTGGTCATGTCAAAAAAAAGAACTGTCACATGAATTTCGTAACGGAATAATTGAATATCAAAAAAATGTGCCATTACCTATTTTAGCAAAAAATCATATCTATGTTGTTAAATTTTCTAAAAAAGATGGTGACACAGTATTTAACTTAATTAGATGCCCAGGGCTTTCAAAATTTGATTCGGTTTCAGGAGTTTATAAAGATGATGAATTAAAACCATTAGCAATAATTGATTATCAAAATCTTGGAGGAGACCTATATACAAGAAAAAGAAGCGATGTTAAAAGCTTTATTCCCGTTCGTATGAAAGAGGATTTTCCTCCTCTATATAGATATAAAATAAAAAATAGAAAAATTATTTTAATTGGTATAGATACAATAAGTGACCGATGGGAGAAATGATGAAGTAATTTTCTAAACTTAGTGAAAAATAGATTTTTAGAATTTTATAATTATAAGTATAACGGCAAAGAACTCCAAGATGATTTAGTTGGGTTGAATTTATATGATTTTGGAGCGAGAAACTATGAACCTGCTATTGGTAGATGGATGAATGTTGACCCACTAGCAGAGAAGTATTTTCCTATATCATCTTATGTATATGCCTTGAATAATCCTATGTATTTTATTGATCCTGATGGTAATTTTATAATAATTTATTATGGTATTAATAATAAAAAGAAGAAAGAATATGAATATGAAAAAGATAGAGATTACTCTTCAATTAAAGATGAATTTTTAGCAAATGCATACAAAGCTATGGATGCTCTTTATGAAACTTCAAACATTGAAATTGATGGGAAGAAAGTAAATATTATAGAAACGATAATGAATGATAAAAGAGAACTATCTTTAGTTGAAGGAGGAGAACAAGGAGGTTCCCATTTTGCTGAAGGTAGAAGCTATAATGATATAGAGAAAACAGATCCACGTTCGAAGAATAATATTGGGACTATCTATTTTAATACAAAAGAAGGAAATCTATATGATGATGTAAACGACACAAAAGGTACAGACTTAATTTATTTATTATCAAAAAAGAAGTTGTCAAAAACTACTAAAATTGTTTCAGCCACTTCTATTTTGGGTCATGAATTTGGTCATGCTTATGATTTTGCTACAAGTCCTTCAGAGTATTTTAAGAGAAGATTGGATAGAAGTCCCCAAAACGCAACACCATATTTTAGTAATGCTGAAGAAGTTAGAGCTATGACTCTATCAAATCTTATTAATATAAATCTAGGTCAACCACAAAGAAATAACTATCGGGCAATTGGAATTCCTACACAAGGTGTATTATCTAATAAAAGAAAGTAACTATGGAGAATATAAATTTTTTAAAAGCATTCATTATTATTTTGATATTATCAATAAATTCATGTAGTAGTATAAAAAAAAATGATTTGAAAAAAAAAATGAAATTTGATGATGAAGTAGAAGTAATTAAATTTATGGGTACCATAACTACTCAATCTCGTTCAATAGACGAAAAAGCATTTTGGTATTTTAAAAAAGAGCATGCCAGATTACTAATTAGTGATAGTGGATTCATTGATTATGTTAAAACTATAAAAAACAATAATTTTGAATATTTTGATGAGTATAAATATGCATTTATTGTTAAAAAAGGTAAAGCAATTGATACTTTATATAGCGATAAAACACTAAAAACATGGTTGTTAAAAAAAAGAAATGAGAAAATTTATTTTTATGATGAAAACAATATTATTGGAGATAATCTGAGAAATAGTTTTTCATTTTTCTATGATTGTTGGTAAACAATCTAGATTGCAGAATTTTTTCAGCTCAACGATAGCTCATTAAGGTAATATAACTTTAATTTAAATGAGGAAATTGTCAATAAGAAGAAAAAGAAAGAAAGAGAAATTATGAAGAATTACATTTTTTTGATAATTTTAATATCATGCCTAAACTGTAAAACGTATAATTCAAACACCTGTGATATATTAAAAGTAGCAGTGAATTCTGAGGAGTTTAACAACTTTTTTAATTTATGCAAAAAGGAGGAAAATAATATACATATTTACGATGCAACTGGTAAATTCACTACATGTAATTCTTTTGATAGTAATTGCAATAAAAAAATTGTAGTAAAAGAAAAAGATTTTAATTATGATGTAAATAAAATTGAAAAGAAAAGAGAAGATAAAGGATTAATTTTGTATGAGTTTTTTAATACTAAATCAAAATGTACGCTTTCATTTTTGGATACGAAAACAAATTCAATTCTAAAATTAACTTTGAAAAATAATAAAGTTGTAGATGTAAATGGAGGATCGTTTTAATTATTAATAAATAAATACATTTGTAAAAAATACACCTTGAAAAAAACACTATTAACACTATTCATACTACTACTAAACCAAGTGAATGCTCAGATAATTGAGTTTCCAGATGTTTACTTTAAAAGTAGGTTAGTTACTTCAAGTGTAACCAACACTAACAGCATAGCCAAAGATAGCAGTGGAAATTCTATAAAAGTAGATGTAAATAACGATGGTGAAATTGAAGTTTCTGAAGCTTTACTTGTATATTAAATAAGAACAAATAATTTTTTGTCTCCAATTTATGATTTTACTGGCATATCCTATTTTCAAAACCTCCATAAATTTAGATTGTCTGGTAATGTAATCCCAAGTCCTACCGTTTTTCTAGATTTTACGGGGTTAGTAAACTTAGAATATATTGACTGCGATAATACAGGTATACAAAGTTTAGCAGTAGCTGGTTTAACAAACTTAAAAATATTAATGTGTAAACAAAATAATTTACAGACTTTAGATCTCACAGGACTAACTAGTTTAGAACGTTTAGAATGTCAAAATAATGACCTTACTTCTTTGGATTCGTCAGATTGTATAAATTTAATTTATCTGTACTGCGGTTTTAATCAATTATCTAGTCTCACAGTTTCTGAAGTAAAAAATTTGTGGTGTCATGACAACAATCTTACAACTTTAGATTTGTCAAATAATAGTAGTTTGTTTTGGTTAGAATGTGATCATAATCAACTAACATCTTTAATATTGGATAATAAACCTCTTTTAAATATTATAGATTGTTCTTTTAACAACCTTACTTTGGTTGATTTTTCAACTTGTCCAGCAGTAGAAAAAATATATTGCAATAGTAACGATTTAACCAACATAAACATTACAGGGTTAAGTACCTTGACTTATTTTTCGTGTTTTGGTAATGAATTAACAACAATTGATTTTACTGGTGCAAATAACATTGAAACTATTTATTGTACTAGTAACCAAATTAATAGTATAGATGTAAGTAATTTGACAAATTTGAATTTACTTCAAATTGCCTATAATAATTTGACAACTCTTAATTTGAACGGACTAAGTCAACTTAATAAAATTAATTGCAAGTTTAATAATTTGTCAACATTATATATAAAAAACATTGCATACTATGGCTTAGCTGATGAATTATTAGCATTTGGAGAAAACCCAAACTTGTTTTATATATGTACAGACGAAGGTAAAATTCCTTTAGTTCAAAGTTTAGTTAACAGCTATGGAAATCCAAATTGCGTTGTAGATGCATCTTGCACCTTATCATCATCTAATTTTGATATGGAACCAGAGTTAACTTTATTTCCAAACCCCACAAGCGCAACATTAAATATAAATTCTAAATCAGAAATTAATTTGGTAGCTATTTACAATACACTTGGTCAATTGGTTTTAGATTTTTCAAATAAAACAATTAGCAGTCTTGATGTTTCAAGTTTAAAATCGGGTAATTATTTTATTAAAATAGATTCAACAACAGGAACTAAAACTGAGAGATTTATTAAAGAGTAAACTTCTGTGATAATTTTGTAATTTTTTTTTCAAATTATCACAAAGTTGTGATAAAAAAATATTTTTCTGAAAAATTATCACAACTATTTTATTCAAATAAAACTCAAAACCATTATTATCTGTTTGGGTTAAAACGCACTAACTACAATGTTAATATCATGAAGTGGTAGTGTATCAAATGTGTTGTTTTAAAAAAATGAAATCACAATGATTTGATTATCAATATAAAATAAAAAATAATTTTAAATAGAGAAGGCGACCATTTGGTCGCCTTCTCTATTTTTGCACGCTTTAAACGAATAAAATGGAAGAAAAAGCTACTTCGGGTATCAAACGTGTTGGTTTAGTAATGGTGCTATTTTTGCAAAAAAGTACAGTTGAGAGGTAAAAAATAAGACTTCTAAAAAATAGCACAAGTTTTTTATAGAAATTAAATTCAAAACAACAATTTAGTACAAGTGTATTAATAATTCTATAAAAAGTTTCGATAACAATAAATATAATTGTTATTTTGTAACTAGTTAAAAAATACATTTTGTTTTGAAAAACTATATAAAAATTTTTGCAATTCTTTTCTCGATTCTTATTGCTAGTTGCGCTAAACGCGGCTCTATTAGTGGTGGACTTAAGGACACAATTGCACCTGTTATGAAGGTTAGTTTGCCTAAAAATTTTAGTACCAACTTTACTGGAAAAACCATCAAACTGACTTTTGACGAGTATGTGAAACTAAAAAATGTAAACAAACAATTGATTATTTCACCGCCAATGACAATGGCTCCCGATATTTCGCCAACTACAGCAAGCAAGTATATTACCATCAATATAAAAGATACGCTGCAACCTAATACAACTTATAGTTTTAATTTTGGGCAAAGTATCGAAGACAATAACGAAGGCAATCCATACAAGCAATTCAAATATGTTTTTTCTACAGGGAGTTATATAGATTCATTAAAGTTGAGTGGAAGAATTAAAGATGCTATCGATAAGAAAACCGATAATTTTGTGTCGATTCTACTGTATGAAATAAATGAAAAGTACACCGATTCGGTGGTTTACAAACAAAAACCAAGGTATGTAACCAATACGTTAGACAGTGCAACTACTTTTCAGTTGGAAAATCTAAAAGCCGGAAAATATCTTTTGGTTGCTTTAAAGGATGTAAATAATAATTTCAAATTTGATTCGAAGACTGAAAAAATTGGGTTTCAAAAACAATATGTTTCCATCCCCAATGATACTCTTTACGAAATTGAATTATTCAAAGAAAAACAGATTTTCAAATCGGTAAAACCATCTCAAGTTTCAAATAATAGGGCTTTGCTTGGTTATAGCGGCGACTATAAAGGAGTAAAAGTAACACTAAAAAAAGGGAATGAAATTATTCCGAGTTTGGTATCTAAATTTCCAGAAAAAGATTCGCTTCAAGTTTGGTTTAAACGTGCCGATATGGATTCTGTTTCGGTAAATGTTACCAAAGAAAAGTATTCGGCAGATTATGTTTTGAAATTAAAGAAACAAAAAATCGATTCGCTTAATATAACATCTAAACAAAATGGGATTTTAAATTTTAGAGATAAATTTGCTTTGAAAACCTCGATTCCGATAACCAAAATTGATAATTCTAAAATCACATTTATTACCAAAGATTCGACTGCAGTAAAATTTGAAACTGTATACAATGATTGGGATCAAGAAATCGAATTCCATTTTGAAAAAGAACCATTACAAAAATATAAGCTCAAAATTTTACCAGGTGCTTTTGTTGATTTTTATGAAAGAGAAAATGACAGCTTGAAATTTACTATTTCGACAAAAAACATAACCGATTATGGAAATCTTAGACTAAAACTTGAAAATGTAAAATCTTTTCCAGTAATAGTTGAGTTGACCAATAAAGAAGGCAAGGTTTTATATACAGAATATGCCGAAAAAAATGGACAAGTAAATTTTGATTTGATTGAACCAGCCCTTTTTACTTTACGAATTATATATGATGAAAATGGCAATAAAGAATGGGATTCGGGCAATTTTTTAGCCAAAAAACAATCGGAAGAAGTTATTTATTTTCCTAAAGAAATCGATATTAGAGCCAATTGGGACGTCGAACAGATTTTTGATTTAGCAAAATAAATGTAACACAAAAGGCACAAAAGTTTTAATCTTTGTGCCTTTTGTGTATGGGATTATAAAAGTTTAAATTCATCTTTGTCATTCAAAAAAGCTAATTTACTTCTTGTCTCATCTTGTTTTTCTTTATCTAATTCTACGATGAAAACACCTTCGTTTTCTTGAGGTTCGATTATATAATTCCCCAAAAAATCGATTGCTTGTGAATGTCCAATGTATTCCAATACGTTAGACAGTGCAACTACTTTTCAGTTGGAAAATCTAAAAGCCGGAAAATATCTTTTGGTTGCTTTAAAGGATGTAAATAATAATTTCAAATTTGATTCGAAGACTGAAAAAATTGGGTTTCAAAAACAATATGTTTCCATCCCCAATGATACTCTTTACGAAATTGAATTATTCAAAGAAAAACAGATTTTCAAATCGGTAAAACCATCTCAAGTTTCAAATAATAGGGCTTTGCTTGGTTATAGCGGCGACTATAAAGGAGTAAAAGTAACACTAAAAAAAGGGAATGAAATTATTCCGAGTTTGGTATCTAAATTTCCAGAAAAAGATTCGCTTCAAGTTTGGTTTAAACGTGCCGATATGGATTCTGTTTCGGTAAATGTTACCAAAGAAAAGTATTCGGCAGATTATGTTTTGAAATTAAAGAAACAAAAAATCGATTCGCTTAATATAACATCTAAACAAAATGGGATTTTAAATTTTAGAGATAAATTTGCTTTGAAAACCTCGATTCCGATAACCAAAATTGATAATTCTAAAATCACATTTATTACCAAAGATTCGACTGCAGTAAAATTTGAAACTGTATACAATGATTGGGATCAAGAAATCGAATTCCATTTTGAAAAAGAACCATTACAAAAATATAAGCTCAAAATTTTACCAGGTGCTTTTGTTGATTTTTATGAAAGAGAAAATGACAGCTTGAAATTTACTATTTCGACAAAAAACATAACCGATTATGGAAATCTTAGACTAAAACTTGAAAATGTAAAATCTTTTCCAGTAATAGTTGAGTTGACCAATAAAGAAGGCAAGGTTTTATATACAGAATATGCCGAAAAAAATGGACAAGTAAATTTTGATTTGATTGAACCAGCCCTTTTTACTTTACGAATTATATATGATGAAAATGGCAATAAAGAATGGGATTCGGGCAATTTTTTAGCCAAAAAACAATCGGAAGAAGTTATTTATTTTCCTAAAGAAATCGATATTAGAGCCAATTGGGACGTCGAACAGATTTTTGATTTAGCAAAATAAATGTAACACAAAAGGCACAAAAGTTTTAATCTTTGTGCCTTTTGTGTATGGGATTATAAAAGTTTAAATTCATCTTTGTCATTCAAAAAAGCTAATTTACTTCTTGTCTCATCTTGTTTTTCTTTATCTAATTCTACGATGAAAACACCTTCGTTTTCTTGAGGTTCGATTATATAATTCCCCAAAAAATCGATTGCTTGTGAATGTCCAATGTATTCCAAATGGTTGTTGTCATTTCCTATTCGGTTAACGCCAATAACATAACACATGTTTTCCACAGCACGCGCTTTTAGTAAAATATCCCAAGCATTTACTCTTGGTTTTGGCCAATTGGCAACATATAGTAGTAGATCATAATTTTCGACATTTCGAGCAAAAACGGGAAAACGTAAATCATAACAAATTAGCGGACAAATTTTGAATCCTTTATAAGTAATAATCAACTTTTCTTTTCCAGAAGTATAGACTTTGTCTTCGCCAGCCAGTGTAAAAAGATGTCGCTTGTCATAAAATTCAATTTTGCCCTCGGGAAAAACAAAAAGCAATCGATTGAAATACTTTTCATTTTCGGTGATGACCAGACTTCCTGTGATAGCACAATTTTTAACTTTAGCCCATTTTTTTAGCCAAGAGACAGTTTCACCTTGCATGGTTTCGGCTACCTTTTTAGGATTCATAGTAAAGCCAGACGTGAACATTTCGGGTAAAACAATCAAATCGATTGCTTCGTCTATAGCATTGATTTTTTGCTCAAAATAGGTTCGGTTTTCGACTGGATTTTCCCAACTAAGAGTTGAGTTAAGTAGGGCTATTTTCATGTGGTAAAGTTAAAAAAAAACTTCCGTCAAATGACAGAAGTTTTTTAGGTTGAATTATTTCACTACAATTTTTTTGACTTTACCAAATTGGTTATTTCCAAGTCGGATGAGGTAAACTCCTTTTGGGGCGTAACTCATGTCTAAGTCATAATTATATTTCCCATCTTTGTTTTTAACTTTGTCTAAGACAACACGTTGACCATTGATGTTATAAACGGTAAAAATAAGTGGACTTGTTTCTTGTGATTGTTCGAGTATAATGCTAAATTGGTTGTTTGATAATGACTTTACTATTAACTCGGCAGAGTTTAAATTGTAATTTGGAACTGCTAGAGTGGATGTTATGGTAACCAAATAATCTTCTGTCTCACCATATGTTGTTCCTTCACATGCGTCGTCTGGTACATTTGCATTCCAGTTTGTTTTGGCACGCATTAGGTGTTGTCCAGTAGTTGCAGTTGCAGAAACGGTTAATGATGTTGTTTCGGTAAAAGTTCCAGAACCTTGATTTTGACCAATTTCATAATTGGTAACCACTTTTTCATTTGTAGTAAATACAAAATCATCGTTATAATCTATCCACACGGTTACCAACTGACTACCATAATCAGTAGATACAGTTAGATTATTACTGCTACCCTGAACTAAATCGGTAGAAAGATTGGTAAAGTCACTATAACCATTTGCACCACATCCTGATGTATTATTGATTGTTCCAAGTTGAAATAGTCGTAATCCATCACCAAGTTCGCAATTGGCATTGGGTTGGCAATTAGATTTTGTAATAACTGCCGAAAAAGTATCGTTAGCAGTATTACTATCATTAACTAAAGTGGTTGTTGCTGAAAGGTTGTGAACACCTAATGCTACAAAATTACCTGTTTGGGTAAAAGTGTAATTGACCGAGCTATCTGGCAGAATTGTACCAGTAAACGTTTCGTTTACAGTTGTACCATCCAAAGTATATGAAATAGGGAAATTAGATTGCGCTTGTCCACCAAAATTTTGAACTTTAACCGTTATATTTTCTGTTGCAGTTAAATTTGTTCCAGAAACAGGTGAGTTTATAGCTGTTACACCAACATCTTTTGGGTTTAAATGTGTAACATTTTTGGTAAAACTGTTATTCGTAGTATCCTCATCGGTTGTCATGTTGGTTGATGCTACAATAGTGTATGTTTGTCCAACAGTGGCTAAATTTGCAGTGGACGAAAAAGTATAGGTGCCATATGCAGCTGATGCAATTGTGCCTGTAAATGTTTCAGTAATAATAGTACCACCATTTATTTGATAAGAAACAGGAAAATTGGAGGCAGCATTTTGACCATAATTAAAAATGGAAATGGTAATAGATTCAGTTCCTGTTAATGTACCATTATTTGGATTGGTAATGGCAGCAACACCTATATCATTATTAAAGTTTGGAGCAATTTTAAAAACACCCACAACATCTTTTCTGCCAGAGTTCATGTATTCATCACAAAACCAAAAGGTTTTATTGTCTACTGGGTCAAGTGCAAGTTTACTATAATCGCCATAACGGGTGCCTGGAATGTTTTGATTTCCAATAGCGATAACATTTTCTTCGATGGTCATTACACCTAGAGGATCATTTGCATATCTTCCTGTATAACAAGAACCTACTCTTTGGTTGACTGTTCCGCCCATACTGGTGTAACCCATTCCAATATTTCCTTGAATGTCAATTCCCATACTTGCATTCCATGCATGTTTGTCATTTGGAGCCGTATAGGTTCCTTCTTGATAAATAGACCAAGGTTGCCCGTCACCTGTTTGACGTAATTCAAACCATCGTACACCAGCTTGTTTATCGGTATCCGTTTTAGTGTTTACCACAAAATTGAAAACAGCCGAATTATGCGAAGGAAATTTTCTAAATTGAGCTTGATTCATTACTGTAGCTTGAAGTGCATCTATCGAAGAACCACCATTAGGTTGTGTAAGATTATCCCAAGCACCATTATCAAAAACAGAAGTAAATGGAGTTGTAACCAAGGTTTGTGCAGTCGAAATAGTAGAGCTTGCAGGTGTTGTCCAGTTTACATTTATTGTCCAAAGTTTAAGATGATCTTCTGTAACACCAGACCATGCATCATCTTGCATATAAACAATTGGCACATTACCTGCAGCTGGAAAATCCGAACTTGTTACGTTAAATGCTTGTGGACTATAAAATCCGCTTGTAATGATTCCTGGTAAAGGGAAACCAATAATTTGTGCGGTTGTATCTCCGGTTAACATTTTGCTTCTTTCTAAGGCGTATACAACTTCAGAAGTTGAGGCAGTTCCAGAATCTTTGTTTGCTGTTAAGTAATAGCCATCACTCCAAATAGAAAGTTTTTGATAATCGGTATTCATAGGAAAGTTATATACATACCATCCGCCCGTCATAGGATTGGATGTTTGACTAACAGCAACTTGTACGCCATCGCCAAGAAAGGTCATTACAAATCGTTGGGCTTGTGTGTCGTATGAACAGGTCAAATCACAACATCCACTTTCTGGAAAAATGTTATTTGTATCTAATTGATCCGTTAGCGGATTTCCTAATTTGTCAAAAATTCTAAAACCAGTATTAAAAACGAGTATGTAATGGTCTGGTCCAACGGCACCTGCAGGATCTGTAGGTTGTGACTCTGAAGCAGCACCATCAAAAACAATACTTGCTGCTCTACCTCTAAGTTTAGGAGTATTCTTGTTGCGTTCAAGAATAGGATCATTACCATATGGAAGCCCTTTTCCATAAACAGCTTTGTTTTTGCCAGATTTTTTATCTTTTGCTTCACCAAGATTTACTGGTGCGGGAATCAAATTTGTTCGTGAAGACAAGCTCTGAACAATGGTCATGTGATTGGCTTTTTGTATAAAAGTCGGATTACTTGACACCTGAGCAATTAGATTACATTGTATAAATACAACGAAAGCAATAAGTGTAATTTTTAATTTCATTTTTCTAGATTGTTGTTTGCTAGGCAAATCTAGGCATTTTTTATTAATTTTTTTGAGACATTAAAATAGTTTCATTTTTTGCTTTATTTTACTAGTTCGAAACTGCTTTTTAAACGAATGTCTGCAGATGAAGATCCTATCATAATATCAAAATCTCCAGGTTCAGATAGTAATTCTAATTTTGAATTATAGAATGATAGTTTTTGATTATCAATAATAAATTTGATAGTTTTGGTTTCACCTATGTCTAATTTTATTTTTTGAAAATCTTTTAATTCTTTGATAGGTCGAACAACAGAACCAAATTTGTCTTGAAGATATAGTTGGATGACTTCTTCACCTGCATATTTTCCAGTATTGGTAATATCTAGTAAAACTTCAATTGTTTCGGTCGATTTCATTTTTGTTTTCGACAATTTTAAATTAGAATAATTGAATGTGGTATAACTTAGACCGTGTCCAAAAGGAAATTTTGGTGTTGTTGGTAAATCGATATAGGCAGATTTATAGTTTTTTACTTCGTTGATCGAAGGTCTTCCTGTGTTGTAATGATTGTAGTAAATGGGGATTTGACCTTCCTCTCTTGGGAACGATATTGGCAATTTTGCAGATGGATTATAATCGCCAAACAGAACATCTGCTATAGCATTTCCAGCTTCTGAACCTAACCACCAAGTATAGACTATTGTAGGTATATTGTCGGCTGTCCAATTAAATATTAATGGTCTACCAGCATTAATTAGAATCACTATTGGTTTTCCTGTTTTTTGCAATTCTTTTACCAAATCTTCCTGAACCCCTGGCAGGTGAATGTTGCTTCTACTTTTGGCCTCACCACTCATATCGTAACGTTCACCTATGCTCAAAATTACTACATCGGATTGATTTGCAATATTTATAGCTTCTTGAAAGCCTGCTTTGTTGTTGCCTTCAATATCACAACCTTTCGCATACAATAATTTGGCGGTTTTGCCTACTTTATTTTGTAAACCTTCCCATTGTGAAACAATGTAGGTACTGTCAATTTCTTTTAAATTGATAGCCCAAAAGCCATGATTGCTTCTTTTGGGTTTAACCATTGGACCAATAAAAGCAATAGTCTTACTCTCTTTAGAAAGAGGTAAAATGTTTTTCTCGTTTTTTAATAAAACAATACTTTTTGACGCCACTTGTCTAGCAGTTTTTGAGTGTTCTGGGTTGTTTAGAGCTGAATCTTGGCGTTCTGGGTTGCAATATTTGTAAGGGTCATCAAATAAACCTAACTCAAATTTTTTTCGAAGAATTCGTTTTACGGCATCATCAATGGTTGCAATTGGTACTTTTTTTTCTTTTACTAATTGTGCCAGATTATTACGATAAGCATTGCTTTCCATGTCCATGTCTGAACCGGCCATGATTGCTTTTTCTGCAGCTTCTTTGCCGTCTTTGCAATATCCGTGTACGATCATTTCACCTATTGATCCCCAATCGGAAACAACAAATCCTTTGAAATCCCATTTTCCTTTCAAGATGTCTCTTTGAATATATTGGTTAGCTGTTGCCGGAATTCCGTTTATGTCGTTAAAGGAATTCATAAATGTTGCAACACCTGCATCAACAGCAGCTTTGAAAGGTGGTAAATAGGTTTCCCATAACATTCTATCGCTCATATCAACCGAGTTATAATCTCTTCCACCAATAGCAGCACCATAAGCGGCAAAGTGTTTTGCACAAGCCATAACTGAGTTCAAATCGCCTAGTTTACCTTGAAAGCCTTTTATACGTGCAATTGCAATTCTAGAGCCTAAATAGGTGTCTTCTCCAGCTCCTTCCATAACTCTTCCCCAACGTGGATCGCGTGTAATATCAACCATTGGTGCGAAAGTCCAATGAACGCCACAGGCAGAAGCTTCAGTTGCAGCAATTCTTGCAGATTGCTCTATTGCTGGTAAATCCCATGAAGCTGCTTCGGCTAAGGGAATTGGAAAGGTTGTTTTATAACCATGAATAACGTCTAGACCAAATAGTAACGGAATTTTTAAACGCGATTGCATTGCTAATTCTTGGTATTTTCTGGTTCTTTCAACTCCGTCAACGTTTAACATTGAACCTAATAAACCCATTTTTATTTCTTTTTCTTTATTGGGATTTACTACTAATGGACCTGTGGGGTTTGCATCATTGGTATACTGATTTAATTGACCTATTTTTTCTTCTAAAGTCATTTTTTTTAATAAAATGGCTATTTTTTGGTCAATGGTTTTATGTTGAGAAAACCCTGTAAAAGATATTAATAGAAGAACAAGGGTGAAGAATGGTTTTTTCATTTTTTTCATTTTAAAATAAAACCTATACAAAAATATACTTGTATAGGTTTTATAAAAATTGAATTAATATTTAATAAACTAGTGTTTGTATAGCATTAGGTAAAATGGTTATCTCAGTAGCAGATTTTCCTATGCATAAATTATAGGTGATTTTTTTGTTACTGTTATTAAGAACAATAGTAACTATTTTTCCATCTTTATTTTGAAATGAAGTTGTTAGTAAAGAGCTTCTGCTTGAAACAGAGCTTATTCTTTTGGCATTGTTACCAATAAATTTTGAGAAATGACCAATGAAATAATAAGAAGGAGTAAAGATTAATTCACCTGTTTTGGTATTACCATGAATGGGAGAAAAACAAAAATTGCCAACATGGTTTGGTCCACCGTTTTCATCCAATAAGACGTTCCAGTCTGTCCAACCAACAGTTCCGTTATTAAAATCGTTTATCATTGATTTTCCATATCGGATACCGTTTTCCCATAATTGAAATTTTGTTGCGTCAAATTTTTCAACGCATCCTTCAGTAAATAATAGTTTTTTTGTTGGATATAATTTGTTTATCTCACCCACATTGGACCACATGGCTTCACCGCCTGTCCATGTTTCGTACCAATGAAAACCAACACCCCAAACATATTTAGTTGCTTCTGGGTCGTCTAAAATTGTTGTGGCTCTTTGTACTACCAAATCGCGATTATGATCCCATACAGTGATTTTTTTATCACCAAGACCAGCTTTTTTTAGAGTTGGTCCAAGATAATTTTTTAGAAAATCACGCTCTTCCTCGGCTGTATAGATACAAGATTCCCATTTTTGAGTTGCCATGGGTTCGTTTTGAATGGTTAACCCCCAAATGGGCATTCCTTCTTTTTCATATGCATTGATAAATTTCACATAATAATTTGCCCATGATTGATAGAATTCGGGTAAAAGTCTTCCTCCTCTTAGCATGTTTTTATTATCTTTCATAAAAGCGGGAGGTGACCAAGGAGAAACATAAAATTTAACATCTGTTCCGATTTTTTCAATAGCTTTTTTGATAAGAGGAATTCGGAATTGTTTATCATGATCAATACTAAAGGATTTAAGTGTAGCATCACCTTCTTCTACATAGGTGTAGCTTGCAGAACTAAAGTCACAACTGTGAATATTTGTTCTTATTAGAGTATAACCTATACCATTTTCTTTACTGAAATACGCATCAAGAAATTCTTGTTGCTTAGAAGGGGATAATTTAGCAAAAACTTCGGCTGAAGCATCTGTAATAGCGCCTCCAATTCCTATAAAGGTCTGAAATTTTTTATTTGGATCAACAAAAATGCATGTTTGTGTTTCTAAAGGCTGTTTTAGAGTTGAGAATGGTAAATTTGAATCTGTTTTTGTTAGTCTCAAATTTGTGCTATCGGCAGATGTATAAACAGTTACCAATTTGTTTTTTATTGAAAAAGGTATCGTTTTTACAGTTTTTTTATTTTGACCAAAATTATACGCGGATAGTAATAATAATGATATTATGATGCTATTTTTCATTTTTAATTTATTACCATACAAATGTTCCTACCGAACCACCATCAAGTGAAACGGTCACCCATTTGTTATTATATTTTATGTTAAATGTTTCCAATGTGTTACCATCGTTTTCAACTATAAGTACTTTTTTGCCAGTTGGAGTTTTAAATGCTACATTGTTTAAATTTCCAGAAACAGTACTAGCAATTCTTATAGAGCCTGAAGGGACAAACTTTGAGGCGTGGGCAATAATATAGTATGCAACGTTTTTTGTATAAGATGTACTATTATTTATTGTTATGGCTCCTTTACACATTGTACATCCTCCTGGTGTATGAGGTTCAAAACTAGAATTGTTGGCTAAGTTCCATTCGAGAGCATTTACACTCCAGTTTCGCATAGAGCCAATAATCACGTTTTTCATATGCCATTTTAAGTCTCCTCCAAAATCACCAGTCGAAGAAGTCCACTGTTCTGTAAAATATAATTTTTTGGTAGGATGTGCATCATGAACAGTTGATAGTGCACTTATATCTCCAGCGTATAAATGAAAAGCAGAACCATCTATATAAGGATTAGCCTGAGTATCATTTAAAACTTGAATTGGGTATTGTGGATTATCGCAATTATGATCGTAGCACACAATTTTTGTTGTAATTCCGTTATTTTGAAAAGCTAGTCCAAGTTTTTTTATAAAGCTTATTTGTTGAGAAGCAGTCATTACCAAACTTGGGTTATTGCCACCATGTAGAGGTTCATTTTGTGGACAAACCGCATCGATTGTAATACCTTGGGCTTGCATTGCTTGAATATACTTAACAAAATATAATGCATATGAACTATAATAATTAGGCAACAAGCTACTTCCAACAGATGTATAAACAGATTTCATCCATAATGGAGCCGACCAAGGCACTGCCATTATTTTTATATTTGGATTGATTTGCAAGATTTCCTGAAGCATTTGAATTAATGCACTATCAGGAGTTAAACTAAAATTTTCTTGTGCAAGATCTGTTTGTCCGTTTGGCAAGTCATTATATGAAAAAACGGTTGAGTTTAAATCGGATGCCCCAATACTTATTCTTATATAGCTTATTCCTATATCACTACTGGTTTGTCCAAAAAGGTTTTGCAAAAGCTCTTGTTTTTTGACAGGAGTTAAGGTGTTAATCATTTCAACACTACCACCAGTTAATGTATATCCAAAACCATCAATTGTTTGATACATCTGTGTGTCATTTACTTCAATATTTGAAAACGAATTTGGGACTTTTGTAAATAATAATTTTATATTTTGTTTTTGTAATAATGAAGATTGGTTTCCTTTAGTAACCCAAAAATTCACATCACTTTCATTAACTATAACAGATTGTTTTTCTTCTGTAGTAGTATTTATATTGGTTGAACTTGTATCAACGGGCGATGAACATTTTGTAACTACGGAGACAAAAGTAATTAGTAATAAGAATTTCATAGTTTTTTGGATAATGTTCATTTTTTAGTATTTATTTTTATTTCTGAATAAATAGGAAGGTGATCAGATGGGTATTTTAAATCTTTTGAATCACTTAGTATAGCATATTTTACTACTTCAAAATCATTTTTTGAAAGAAAAATATAATCTATCAGTTTGGTAACTGCTTCATTGTGATTGAAACCATTAAATGTGCCTGATGGACCAAATGGCTCTTGTTTAGAAATTGTTTTTGCATCATCCATCTCTTTTTTAAGATTTAAAATTCTTTCTGATTCTGGTTCAGAATTAAAATCCCCCATAAATATAACAGGATGATTGTCAATGTTAATTTCTTTTATTTTTGATAAAATTAGTTTAATTCCTTTTGTTCTTGCTTCTTCTCCAACATGATCTAGATGAGTGTTAAAAACCCAAAATAATTTTTTGGTAATTTTATCTTTAAATAATCCATATGTACATATTCTATTATAGGCAGCATCCCAACCTAATGATATTTGATTTGGCGTTTCAGATAGCCAAAAAGTGTTTTCTTGTTTTACTTGAAATCGTTCTTTTTTAAAAAAAATGTTTGATGACTCACCTTTTCCTATTCCTTCTCTTCCAATTCCTATATAGGCATATTGAGAAAGCTTGTTATAGATATCTACTACTTGATTGGGTCTCGCCTCTTGTACCCCAAAAATTTCGGGATCATAAAATTGAATTTGACTGCAGAGATAGTCTTTTCTGTTTTTCCATGAATTTTCTCCATCAGACTCTATGTCCAATCTTATATTATAGGTCATGATTTTGCATGATTGGGCTATAGACAAATAGCTTGTCAATAAAAAGAAAGTAACAATATAGAGGTGTGTGAACTTTATCATCTATTTTAAAAATGTTCCATTATGGCCTCTATTCACTAGAGGCATAATGGAAGGAAATTAACTAAACTTACAAAAAAATTAACTACTTTATTTTAATACCCTGGATTTTGGGTTAGGTTTGAATTGTTATCTTTTACTTTTTGAGGTATTGGCCATACTAAGTCATTTACTGATATTGCATCAGTACCTGGCAAAGGTGTTGTAACAAATGACTCAGTATCTGGATTCCATTTAGGATATGTTTGTTGGCTCAAAATTTCAATAGATTTACCTTCTCTTTTTAGATCAAACCATCTTTGCCCTTCGTGTGCTAATTCTACAAAACGCTCTTGAAGAATTTTATTAATAGCATCATTTTCGGATGTTGCGGGAGAAATATTAGGCAAGTTTACTCGACTTCTTGTTTGATTTACTAATGCCATTGCGCCAGTAAGATCACCTGTATGAGCCAATGCCTCAGCTTTTATTAATAAAATATCAGCTAACCTAAAAATATAATAGTTTTGAGTTCCATCAACTTTTCTCATTTTCCAAGGATTTGGGAAATTTATATAGGTAATATAATATGGATCAGCAAATGTAGTTGGTAATAGTTTTATTGTTGATGCTTTTCTTATAGGGTCTAAAGCGCTGTTTAACTTATGAGATGGAGTATTGAATTTTTTCCAGTTGTTTCCTAAAAATACTTGTGGCCCCCACATGTTTAATATGCTTCCGCTACCTTGCCCGTTAACTTCCCAAATTGATTCGGCATTTCCTTCATGATTACCATCAAACAGATGATCATAAGTTGGTAATAATGAATAGCCACCATTGATAACGGCATTACAATGTTCAATTACTTTTGCCCAGTCAGGGTTAGGTTTTGTTGCGTACACTTTTGCTAATAATGCATGGGCTGCACCTTTACTAGCTCTATATTTACTTTCAGGTGCAGATGTAGAAGTTGGTGCTTTGTCTATGGCTACTTCACAATCTGCTATGATTGAAGCATATACATCTGCTATTGGTTTTCTTGATGGGAAGAGAGATGGTTCTGATGCTTCAAAACTATTTGAGCTAATAGATAAAACAACTTCATTTACTATAGGGTATTCTCCCCATGTTTGTACTGCTTGAAAACGTGTTAAAGCTCTAAATAATGAAGCTTCTCCAATCATTTCATCTTTTCTGCTTTGAGGCAAATCAGGAACTAAACCTGCATAGTTAATTACTATATTACAGCTTTTAATGTGGTTTACCATATGATTCCAATCTCTTTCTATAACATAATTTGTCGATTGAATTCTGTATTGGTCTATTTGGAAAAATTCATCACCATCTCCGCCAGAGTAAGCAACATCAGATCCGGCATCACCAAGATAAAAATAATCAAATTGCCAGTATTCATTTCCAAAAATTGCATTGACAGCAGCCATAGCTTTTTCTGCATTTTCAGCATTACCAAGTGGATTATTTGGGTCAATGTAAGGATCGGTTATAGGCTCTAAGTCTAAAACATCATTACATGATATGAGCGAGAGTAAACTTACCCCAAATACTATTGCTAATTTTTTATTGATTCTGTTTTTCATTTCATTTCATTTTTCTTAGTTCAATTTAAAAGCTTGTTTTCAAACCAATAATAAAGGTTCTTACTTGAGGATATGTGCCATAATCAATTCCTCTTCCAACACCACGGTTATCATTACTTGATCCAACTTCGGGATCAAAGCCAGAATAATTTGTCCAAGTGATTAAGTTTTGACCAGTTGCGTATAATTTTACTGTTTTTAGTCCTAGAAGACCATTTTTGAAATTATATCCTAAAGTTAAAGATTTTAATCTTACATACGAACCATCTTCAACATATTTACTTGAAACTAATGCAGAATTTGTATCGCCAACTCTAGGCATATCTGTATTAGTATTAGTGGGTGTCCATCTATCTAAAACTGCTGTTGATTGGTTTTGTGGCCCAATCATTTGTTCTAAATCAATACGAGTTGCGTTAAGTATATCGTTTCCTTGGCTTCCAGTAAATAAGGCGTCTAATGAAAAGCCTTTGTATGAAAAGGTATTGGTTAAACCAAAAGTATAATCGGGCATAGCATTGCCTATTATGGTTCGATCTTCAGCTGTTATTGATCCATCTTTATTTACATCTCTAAAGATTACTTCGCCATTTAATGGATTAACTCCGTCAAAAATATATCCAAAGAAATTACCTAAAGGTTGATTTACCTCAACTCTATTTGCACTCTGAATACCATAATAATCTATCTTATTGAATCGTCCCATTTCTATTACTTTATTTTTAATAAACGAAATATTAAAATTGGTAGTCCAGCTGAAGTTTTCTCCTTTAAAATTTATTGTATTTAATGATAATTCGATACCTTTATTTTCTAATGTACCCGCATTATAGTTAAACTGTGTGCTACTTATAGTTGTAGAATTAATTAATTTTTCTGTTTTTCTTCTGAATACATCTACAGTTGCTTTAAATCGATTATTTAAGAGACTTAAATCCATACCTAAACTTTCATCAGTTGTTGTCTCCCAGGTTAGGTCTGGGTTTGCATAAGTTGAAGGTGTAAAGCTAAAAGAATAAAGAGGTAACAGTGCAAAAGTGGCATATTCAAATAGTCCAGAAACATTTCCAGTTTGTCCCCAACCTCCTCTTATTTTTAGTTCATTTATTGTAGAATAATTTCTCATGAAATTCTCATTTGAAACTATCCAAGCAGCCGATACACCTGGGAAATAACCCCATTTGTGGCCTGACGCAAGTTGCGATGCTCCACTTGCTCTAAATACACCATTAAAAATGTATTTTCCCTTTAAATTGTATGTGGCTCTACCAAAATAAGAAACATAGTTTTTCTCTCTTGCAATAATACCTGAAAATTGAGTATTAGGCACTTGCATTTGGGTAATATCTAGTTCTCTTAAGCTTTCATCAAAACCATTTCCTTCAATTTTATCTTCATCAAATCTAAATTTTTGAACTCCATTTCCTAATAGAAAGGTTAAATCATGATTTTCTGATTTGATGGAATAATTTAAAGTGTTTTCTAGATTCCATGTGTAATAATTATTTGTGGTTAGTCTTCCAAATCCTTTTCTTGTTGGATCACTTTCATTTCTTCCATCAACAGTTCTATAGCTATCAATAAAATATTCATTAACACTTCTCACTCTTTCAACTGTTGAGGTTGGTTTCCAAACTAAGTTTTTAATCAATGTTATATCTAAACCTAAATTAGCTATATATTTATATGTGTCAGTATGATCTTGTGGGCTCTGTCTAGCTACAGGATTCTGTAATGAGTTAACAGGATTTGCTGCAAACTGACCATTTTGGAAACCACCTGTGTTGGTTGGTAGCCCAGGGTATGAATATATTCCTGTTGTAGGGTTATAATCTCGTATAGCAAATTCTTCTGCATATACTGGTAGAAAGGGTTGTGTTACTAGCGCACTCAAAATAACACCGCCTCTTCCTGCTTCTGCATTGTCACTTGTATTATCTCGGTTTATATGAATTAAATTCATGTTGGCATGTGCCTTTAACCATGTGGCGGCATCAACATCAAAATTTACTCTACCATTAAGTCTGTTAAATTGTGAAGGGTCGATAATTCCTTTGGTGTCTTGGTATCCTAAAGAAGCAAATGTTCTAATTTTTTCTCCACCACCTGTATAAGAAAAATCATAATTTTGATCAATCCCAGTTTGGAAAACTTTATCTGCCCAGTTGGTATTTATACCATTATAAATCTCTTTGTTTGCAGTTGCATAATAATTTGTTGGGCTAATTTCAAACATTAATTGTTTGTATTGTTCTAGATTAAGAACATCAATGTTTTTAACAATTTTAGAAGTTCCATAGTATGTGCTAAAGTTGAAACTACTTTTGTTTGTTTTACCTCTTTTGGTTGTTATTAATACTACCCCAGCACTTCCGTTTACACCATAAATTGCCGTTGCTGTCGCATCTTTTAATATTTGAATATCTGCAATATCATCAGTATTTAATCCTTCACTTGAATAGGTTTGAATACCATCAATAACAAATAATGGATTGTTTCCTGATTGTATAGAACTCATTCCTCTAATTCGTATATCAAGACCTTCTCCTGGTTTTCCTGATCGTTGCACAACATTTACCCCAGCAGCATTTCCTTGTAGTGCTTGACCAACATCTGTTATTGGTCTATCATCAAAAGCTTCTGATCTTACTGTAGAAATAGCATTTGTTACCAATTTTTTCTTTTGAGTTCCATACCCAACATTGATTACAACTTCTTCTAATTTATTAGCTTCTTCAGATAAACTAATGTTTAAAGTTTGTGATTTTGAAACTTTTATTTCTTGTGTGGTATAACCAACACTAGAAAAAGTTAATACTTCATTAGGATTTAACTTTATTGAATATTTACCATCAAAATCTGTTGTAACTCCTTTGTTACTTGTCTTTATTGTAACATTTACACCGGGAATTGACTGTTTTGTTTTTGAATCAGTTATTACTCCGGTTACTTCTATTGATTGCGCAGATGATATGCTAACAATAAAAAAGAAAAGGAGAATGAAATAGTTTTTAATATTCATTTGGATTATTTATTTGGATTAAAAAAATTTATTTGAAAAAGGAAAATGGTCAAAATAAATCTTTAAACTTTTTTAAAAATCAAGCTAATAGTATTAAGTTGATTTTTGAAAAAATAAAAGTTTAACAAATACTTTTTCAATCAAATATTTTTAAAAACCCTTTGCTATATATTTTGTTAGCAAAGGGTTTGTGATTTAATAATAACTTATTTTTTTACTATTTTAACAGTTGCAACTCCATTTTCAGAAGATACTTTTGCAAAGTAAATACCCGTGTTTAAATTAGATGCATCAATAGTTGCAGAATCCGAATTAGGAGTTATTGATGAAACAACTTTTCCTAACATATCCATAACATGGATTGATGAAATTTGTTCATTATTTTTTGTAGTGAATTTCCAAGAGTTATTTGTTGGATTTGGTGAAACAATAAAGTTTCTTGAGCTGAAAGTATTGGTTGCTAATACTGGTGTAAATGACCAAGCACCAGTTACTCTGTTCAAGTTTACATCGTAAGTTCCAAAAGGCACAAAAATGTCACCACCACCACCATTAATACCATTCATAGCAGTTCCGGTCAAAGCCATTGCGTTTGAATTGTTTGCAGAACCTGGACCACCAAATTGATTTGTCCAGTCATGATTATCTCTAAATTTACAGTGTAATTCTGTATCTGTCCATGTGCCATTTATAACAAATGTTTTGTTTGTAATGCCATAGTTAATTCCATCAGTAGTTGTTAAATCTAAATCTGCACCCCATCCAGAACCTGCAAAATTTCCAATTAAACTAACAGTAATAGGTTCAAAAGTATATTCTACTGGTAAACCCGTTTGTCTTGTAAAGTAAACATTAAAAAACCCAGTAGGAACAGGAACCAATTCGGTTGTTGATACTGCTCCGCCATCTGTTGGGAATGGACCACCCCAAGTTAAAGTTGATGGAGTTGGGTTGATTGGACTAACAACTTCATTAAAACCGACATTACCTCCGATGAAATAAACACTTTTTTTAGAATATGCAGATCCATTAGTTGTAATTAAGGTAGCAGGATTAGAAATCCCAGGTCCATTTACTGTGTAAATTTTGTTTGGGTTTATTCCCTCTGTAAATGTGTAAGCTTTTGTTGCAGTATCGTAAGTGACGTTCCAATATCCAGCATTAAGTGGATTGGCCCATGTACCACCAGTTGCAACAATGTTAGAACCACCATTAATTTGTACTACGCCTGAAGGAAAACCAGGAGCACTTGCTGCATTAAAGCCACCAGTAGTTTCCCATGTTCCAGCTTCAGAAAATTTCATGTTTTTATCCCCGCCAATAGGAAAATTAGTTCCTGTCCATGTTGTTCCCGAAGTGTTTGTTAATACCCAACCACCAGGTTGATTCCAACCACCAGTTCCTGTTCCTGTAATAGTTACTTGAGCATTCAATCCAAAACCGAAAAGAAGAGCTACAATCAAATAATGTAATTTTGTTTTCATAATAAATTTTTATTGTTAATACTGTTTGTTTTTTTGATAGGAAAATTGATTTTCCAAATCGCAATACAATTTTATTATTTTTTTAACTACAACGTTATAATTACACTACTTTTGGATTACACCTGCATTACTCATTATTTACGTTAGAAATACTTCTATTTTTTTAAAATATTTATTTCCAATTATTTAATTAAAAAAAAATTTTATTTTTAATAATAAAAAAATGCGTATTATTGTAGTGTCATGTTGAGAATTGTTGAATTATTATGTGAATAATTTTCATAGTTAACAATAAAATATGTATATAAATATAAAAATGTATATAAAATCTTTGTTTTTCTTTGTTTTTCTTTCTTATTTGTGTTTTTCTCAAACAAAGGGATATACTGTATATGAAAATAACACTTCGAAAGCTCCAAAGATAATTCGATACAACCGAAACGATTTTAAAGCAGATCCGCAATTTTGGACAATGTGTGAGTCCAATGATAAATCCCTAATTTTTGGCAATAATGATGGGGCTTTGGTTTATGATGGGGAACATTGGCAGAAAATCTTTTTACCCAATAACTCCTCTGTGAGAAGCATTATTAAAACTAAAAAAGGAAAAATATTTGTAGGAGGCTATAATGAGATTGGAACTTTACAAAAAAATAAATTTGGAAATTATTTTTATAAGTCGCTCGTTTCGGAGTACCATTTAGAAGATAAAAATCTAGAAAATTTATGGCAAGTTCATGAACATGGAGATTTTATTATTTACAGATCTTTTTTAGAATTAATAGTTATTAATGGAAATAGAGTTACTCAATTACCTTCAAATAAAATATTTACTTACTCAGCTTCTGTTGGAAGTGATTACTATGTGCAAGATTTAGAATATGGAATTTATAAGTTAAATTCGAAGTCGATAAGTCTAGAGCCGGTTTTTGACAATAAACTTTTTCCTACAGAAGAGTTGGCTTCTATTTTACCAACTAAAGATCCAAATATTATTTTATTTACATCTAAATCTGGTATTTTATATACTGGTGACATTTCAAAAAAAGCAATTATCAATAAAAGATATCTTTTTCAAGGTGTAAAGAGTGATCAAATTACAAGTGCAATTTGTTTGGATAATTTTGATTGTTTATTTGGGACATTGAGTTCTAAAGTGATTAAATTGAATAGTTTTGGCGATATTAGTAGAGAGAATCAAGTTTTTTCTGGCCTTTCTTCTGCATCAATACATTGCTTGTTTCAAACGGACAATAATAATATTTGGGTTTTGCAAAATAATGGTTTAAGTTTTTTGGATTTCAAATCACCTTTTATTTCTGTTTTTGACCAAGCTTCTGTTTATGATATTCTTGTAAAGGACAATGTTGTTTATGTTGCAACAAATAATGGCGTATTTTATTCTAATTATTCTCTATCTAGTAACAACTTTAATTTTGTCAAAGTAGAAGGATTGCAAGGGCAAAGTTGGGCAATCCAATCTATAGATAATGATATTCTTATATCACACGATACGGGAATTTATAAATTGGTAAATGGAAAAATTCAAAAAATTGGTGTTCAATCTGGGTTTTGGAAGATTACGAAAATTAAAAACAAATTAGGGTTTTATTTAGCATCAAATTATAATGGTTTGTATTTAATACAAAAGCAAGGAAATAATTGGATTATAAAAAATAAAATAAAAGGATTTGATGAGTCAAGTAGGGATATTCTTGCTGGTTATGAACCTAATACTTATTGGATTTGCCATGGATATAAAGGTGTTTATAAGATTCATTTGAATGCGGATTATAGTAGAGTTGATGCTGTTGATCATTTTACAAATAAAAACGGATTTAAATCTCCTTATAATATAAATGTTTTTAACTGGAAAGACAAAATTGTATTTACAACTAATACGGGAATTTATATTTATAATAATCAAACTAATCGATTTGAACCTTATTCGGTTTTAAATAAGTTATTTGATACGTCTAAAAACACAAGAAAATTACTTGAGTCCAATTCCAAAACCTGGTTCATTCAAGATGATGAAGCGGGATATTTTTATTCAGATACAAAGAATCCAAAACTTAATAAAGATTTGTTTCTTAATTTGAAAGGTAGTTTTAATCGTGGGATGGAAAGTATTTATCCATTAAATGATCATAAAGTTTTTTTTGGCACAAACTCGGGTTTATATCTTTATACAATTTTTAATAGCAAAGCTAAAGACAAGTTTCCAACCCTTATTTCTCAGGTTAATTATATTCATAATCAAGAGATTAAGTTGATTGAAATAGATTCTAAAACGAACCAGATTACTCTTCCCAATCAAACAGATATTTTGAGATTTGAGTTTTCGTCACCTAAAATGATTTCGAGCACAGAAATAAATTACAGTTACAAGTTAGAAAATGTAGATGAAAATTGGTCACCTTGGCAAAAAAACGCTTATAAAGAATACACCCATCTTCGACCAGGAAAATATACTTTTATTGTGAAAAGTAGAAATTTAGCTGGACTTGTTGGCGAAGAAACGTCTTTTCAGTTTACAATTTTACCAAAATGGTATCAGACAAACTTAGCCTACTTTGTTTACTTTTTGGCTGGAATATCATTTGTTTATTTTCTATCGAGATATGTTAGAAAGAAAATTGCTTTTGAAAGATTAAAATCAAAAATTGAAGTCAAAAAAACACAACAACTTCTAGAATTGGAAATAGAAAAACTAAAGCTTAAACATGATAAAGAAGAAATTTACAAAGACAAATTAACACTCGAAGAAGATATTATTGGGAAAAGCAAAGAATTGGCAAATTACACCCTATTATTAAGTCAAAAAAAGAATGCTTTTAATGATTTACAAAATGACTTAAAACAACTCAGAGAGCTTCTAAAAAGTGAAGAATCAAGAAGAAAAATTACAGAGATTTTCCAAAAACTTAATCAGCATAAAATAGGTGAGGAGTATATGGAGATATTTGATGTAAATTTTGAAAAAATACATCATGATTTTTTTGAAAAATTAAAACAATTAGACCCAAGTATTACTAAACGTGAATTACGTCTTTGTGCTTTTGTAAAAATGGATTTGACCAATAAAGAGATTTCTCCATTGTTAAATATTTCTACAAGAGGTGTTGAAACAGCTCGTTATAAAGTTAGAAAAAAATTAAATGTTTCACACGAAGAAAACTTTACAGCTTTTTTAGAAAAAATAGGCAA
This sequence comes from uncultured Flavobacterium sp., assembly GCA_964558625.1. Taxonomy (GTDB): domain Bacteria; phylum Bacteroidota; class Bacteroidia; order Flavobacteriales; family Flavobacteriaceae; genus Flavobacterium. The sequence continues at coordinate 2,568 of CAZLEU010000009.1, read as the reverse complement.
TAGTCCAAATTAAAAACGCATCCAAATAATTGAATGCGTTTAAATTTTTTGCATCGTATGAACGATAAAACAAGGTAATTATTTCAAGCTTGCAGAAAGATATTCTCTGTTCATTCTAGCAATGTTTTCTAAAGAAATTCCTTTTGGACATTCAATTTCGCAAGCACCAGTATTAGTACAATTTCCGAAACCTTCTTCGTCCATTTGGCGTACCATGTTTAAAACACGTTGCGTTGCTTCAACTTTTCCTTGTGGTAATAAGGCATATTGAGAAACTTTTGCTCCAACAAATAACATTGCCGAACCATTTTTACAAGTAGCCACACATGCTCCACAACCAATACAAGCAGCTGCTTCAAAAGCTTTATCAGCATCCTGTTTTGGAATAGGAATAGCATTTGCATCCATTGTTCTCCCTGATGTGTTTACAGAAACGAAACCACCTGCTTGTTGAATTCTGTCGAATGCACTTCTATCTACAACCAAATCCTTAATCACAGGAAATGCTCTACTTCTCCATGGCTCAACAAAAATGGTATCACCGTCTTTGAACATTCTCATGTGTAATTGACAAGTTGTAATTCCTGTATCTGGTCCGTGAGCACGACCATTAATGTATAAAGAACACATACCACAAATTCCTTCACGACAATCGTGGTCAAATGCAATTGGCTCTTTTCTTTCGTTTACTAATTGTTCATTTAATTGGTCTAACATCTCCAAAAACGAACTTGCTGTAGAAACATCATTTAATGTATAAGTTTCTAAATTTCCTTTAGCTTTGGAGTTCTTTTGACGCCAAATTTTTAGGGTAATATTTATATTTTTTGCTGCGCTCATAATCCTGATTATTTGTAATTTCTTGCGGCTATTTTAATAAACTCGTATTTTAATTCTTCTTTATGAAGTTCTTCTTTGCTAATGTCCTCACCTTTGTATTCCCAAGCACCAACAAATTTGAAGTTTTCATCATCTCGAAGTGTTTCTCCTTCTGCATCTTGATATTCTTCACGGAAGTGACCACCACAAGATTCTTTACGTTGTAACCCATCCATTGCCATTAATTGACCTAATTCTATAAAATCGGCAACACGCAATGCTTTCTCTAATTCAGGATTCAATTCGTCTGCACTTCCTGGTACAAAAACGTCTTTGTAGAATTCTTCTTTTAAAGCTGCAATTTCAGAAATGGCCTCGGTTAATCCTTTTTCATTTCTTCCCATTCCAACTTTATTCCACATTATTAATCCTAAGCGTTTGTGGAAATGATCAACTGTTTTGGTTCCGTTATTATTTAAAAAGAAATTAATTGAATCTTTAACTCTTTTTTCTGCCTCAGCAAATTCTGGTAAATCTGTCGAAATTTTTCCAGTACGAATATCATCAGCTAGATAATCAGAAACGGTATATGGTAATACAAAATAGCCATCAGCCAAACCTTGCATTAAAGCTGAAGCACCTAGTCTGTTTGCACCATGATCAGAAAAATTAGCTTCACCAGCGACAAAACATCCAGGGATTGTTGACATTAAGTTATAATCAACCCAAACTCCACCCATTGTATAGTGAACCGCTGGATAAATTTTCATCGGAGTTTCATATGGATTTTCGTCAGTAATTTTTTGGTACATGGTAAATAAGTTACCATATTTTTCTTCTAACCATTGTTTTCCTAAAGCAGTTATTTCCTCGGCTGAAGGATTGTGATTCCCTTTTGCGTAGGCTGCTTGTTTTCCTTTGTTTTGAATTTCAGTAGAGAAATCTAGGTAAACACCTTCATTAGTATCGTTTGCTTCAATTCCGTAACCCGCATCACATCTTTCTTTTGCAGCTCTCGAAGCTACATCACGTGGTACTAGGTTACCAAAAGCTGGATATCTTCTTTCTAAGTAGTAATCTCTATCTTCTTCTGCAATTTGCGTTGGTTTTAATTTTCCAGCACGAATAGCTTCTGCATCTTCTTTTTTCTTAGGAACCCAAATACGACCTGAGTTTCTTAATGATTCAGACATCAGAGTTAGCTTTGATTGATTGGTTCCGTGAACTGGAATACAAGTTGGGTGAATTTGTACATAACATGGATTGGCAAATAACGCTCCTTGTTTGTGGACTTTCCAACCAGCAGTAACGTTACTTCCCATAGCATTTGTAGAAAGGAAATAAACATTTCCATAACCACCAGAAGCAATTATAACGGCATGAGCAGAGTGTCTTTCGATTTCACCAGTTACTAAGTTACGAGCAATGATCCCTCTAGCCTTTCCATCCACTTTCACGAGATCAAGCATTTCGTGACGATTGTACATTTTTACACGACCTAGTCCGATTTGTCTAGATAAAGCAGAATAGGCTCCCAATAATAATTGTTGTCCTGTTTGTCCTGCAGCATAAAAAGTTCTTTGAACTTGTGTTCCACCAAACGAACGGTTGTCCAACAATCCACCATATTCACGTGCAAATGGAACACCTTGTGCCACACATTGGTCAATGATATTTCCTGAAACTTCGGCTAAACGGTGAACGTTTGCTTCACGTGCTCTATAATCACCACCTTTAATAGTATCGTAG
>CAZLEU010000008.1:0-45391 GCA_964558625.1 uncultured Flavobacterium sp. | reverse complement strand
ACCCCTCTTACCAGGATGAAAACCTGGCGTCCTAACCGATAGACGAACGGGCCATTACACATTTTTGTAATGCGAGTGCAAAAATACAACTATTTTTAATTCACACAATAGTAGCATGAACTTTTTTTATTTTTTTTTAGTATGCCTTTGCAAACAAAACTCTTCCTATTGATTTCTCTCCAGAAAACACACACAATCCATCTTCCAACTTTCTATCCAAAGGAATACAACGAATTGTTGCTTTAGTTAAATCTTTAATTTTTTCTTCTGTTTCTGGTGTTCCATCCCAATGTGCCGAAATAAACCCAGTCTTATTTTCTAAAACATCTTTGAATTCCTCAAACGAATTTACTTCAGTAATATGTGTATCTCTATAATTCAATGCCCTATTAAATAAATCAGCCTGAATAGTTTCTAACAAATCGTTTACATAATTCGTAATTCCATCATTCGAAACCACTTCTTTTGTTAATGTATCACGCCTAGCAACTTCAAAAGTGCCGTTTTCTAAATCTTTAGGTCCTACAGCAATTCTAACAGGCACTCCTTTCAATTCCCATTCAGCAAATTTGAATCCAGGCTTTTGTGTTGTTCTATTATCAAACTTAACTGATATATTTAATTTTTTAAATTGATTCATTACCACCTCAACCACATTAGTAATCGCTGCCAATTCTTCATCACTCTTATAAATAGGAACAATTACCACTTGAATTGGAGCCAAATTTGGAGGTAATACCAATCCATTATCATCCGAATGTGTCATAACTAATGCACCCATCAAGCGAGTAGAAACTCCCCAAGAAGTTCCCCAAACATACTCTTGTTTCCCATCTTGATTAGCAAATTTCACCTCAAATGCTTTAGCAAAATTTTGCCCCAAAAAGTGAGATGTTCCTGCTTGCAGTGCTTTTCCATCTTGCATTAATGCTTCAATACAATAGGTTTCTTCAGCGCCTGCAAAACGTTCAGTCTCGGTCTTTAACCCTTTTATCACAGGAATAGCCATAAAATTTTGAGCAAAATCAGCATACACATTCATCATTTTTTCCGATTCCTCTATAGCCTCCGTTTTAGTCGCATGTGCAGTATGGCCTTCTTGCCACAAAAATTCTGCAGTTCTCAAGAACAAACGAGTTCTCATTTCCCAACGTACAACATTTGCCCACTGGTTAATAAGTAAAGGCAAATCTCTATAAGATTGTACCCAGTTTTTATAAGTACTCCAAATAATAGCTTCACTGGTTGGACGAACAATTAACTCTTCTTCCAATTTTGCATTTGGATCAACCATTAATTTCCCTGGGCGTGACTCATCATTTTTCAAACGATAATGCGTCACAATGGCACACTCTTTGGCAAATCCTTCCGCGTTTTTTTCTTCTGCCTCAAACATACTTTTGGGAACAAAAAGCGGAAAATAGGCATTACTATGACCCGTTTCTTTAAACATCCTGTCTAATTCTGCTTGCATTTTTTCCCAAATCGCATAGCCATATGGCTTAATCACCATACAACCTCTAACACCTGAATTTTCGGCTAAATCAGCTTTTACTACAAGCTCGTTATACCATTTGGAATAGTCTTCTGTTCTCTTTGTTAAGTTCTTACTCATAATGAATAGTTTGGCATAAAAATTGTTTAATATTTAATTAACTAAATAGTTCGGCAAAACTAACTATTTTTGTAATGACCAACAATAAAAATACTATAGTTATGAAAACAAATTATTATAATTCCAGAAAATTGTCCGTTTATTCATTACTTGGACTTCTTACCTTGTTAGTATCATCTTGTGGTTCTTATCAAAATAAATCCTATTATGATAGAGATGGAATTTATGGAACCGAAAGTGTAACAGTAGCCGAAAAAGTTACTACTGATGGTCAACCCAATACAACTCAAAGCAATAAATACACCAACTATTTCAATTCTCTTCGAGATGACCAACAAGATGAAGTTTTTACCGATGTTGAAAATTATTCATCTTACAATGACTCAACAGCTACGCAAAGCAAAAATCAATCAGCAGCTTGGGGCTCCAACCCTTCAAATGTTACTGTAAATGTTTATGACAACAATTGGGGGTGGAATAATGCAGCATGGAACTCATGGTATGGATGGGGATGGAACAACTGGGGATGGAATTCATGGTATGGTCCAAACTGGGGATGGGGTTGGAACTCATGGTATGGTCCAAGTTGGGGATGGAATAATTGGGGATGGAATAACTATTGGTATGGTGGTTACTGGGGTTGGAATAATTGGTGTGGAAATGGCTTCTACGGAAACAATTATTACAACAACTACGCATATGGAAACGGAAGAAGAGGTTCAACTTATGGAAGACCTGAAGGAAACTCATCTAGAGATTATAGAAGAAACAACAATACCATTAGTAGAAGCACTACGGTTACCGGTACCCGAAGAACAGATTACATACCAACTAGAACATCAACAACACGAAACAACACAATAAGATATTCGAATAATAATTCACCTGTTAGATCTTACAATAATTCTAACAGTACTACTAGAGACAACTCAAACAGTACAACTCGTCCAACAACTACACGCAACAATACATATTCGCCAAACAATAATTCCAACACTACAACAAGAAACAATTCATACACACCAAGTAATAATAATACAACCAGAAACAGTACATACTCACCAAGCTCTTCATCATCTACAAGATCAGGAGGATCAGGCGGTGGTTATTCTGGTGGTGGTGGCACTCGCTCGGGTGGTGGCGGAAGAAGATAATATTTAAGTTTTATTTTAAATTTAAAAAAGATGAAAAAATATATTTTAGCAATAACAGCTATTATTAGTATAAGCTATACAAAGGCTCAAGAAATTCCAGACGCAATAAGATTAGCACAAGAAAACCTTAACGGAACAGCTCGTTTTAGAGCAATGGGTGGCGCTTTTGGGGCACTTGGCGGCGATTTTTCATCCCTAAATGTAAATCCTGCGGGTAGTGTCGTGTTTGCAAATAATCAAGCAGGCGGAACATTAACCAGTTTCAATACACAAAACGATTCCGATTATTTCGGTTCCAAAGCAAGCCAAGATGATAATTCGTTTGATTTAAATCAAGCAGGTGTCGTTTTCGTTTTTGAAGATCGTACTAAAAAAAGTGATTGGAATAAATTTTCATTAGCACTAAATTATGAAAACACAAGCAATTATGACAACGCATTGTTTTCAAAAGGTACAAACCCATATAATTCGGTAGCAAATTACTTTTTAAGCTATGCCAATCCAAATGCAACACAAGGAGGTATATATTTGAGCACACTAAACGATTATTATTATGAAGAATTAAACTATGCAGACCAACAAGCCTTTCTTGGCTATCAAGGTTATGTAATAAACCCCACTACTAACGACGCTACTAACGACACCTATTACGCAAACAATCTAGGAGGAAATTACTATCAAGAAAATTCAATCACAGCAACAGGTTTTAATGGCAAACTTACCTTTAATGGAGCCGCTTCATACAAAGACAAAATCTTTTTTGGCCTAAGTTTAAATTCTCATTTTACTGATTATGTACAATCTTCTAGATTTTATGAAAGCAATAACAATAGCGCAACAACCGGTTTAAGAAACCTTACATTTGGAAATGATTTATACACTTATGGAACAGGCTTTTCATTCAATTTAGGAATTATTGGAAAAATAAACAAAGAAATTCGTGCTGGTTTAGCATACGAATCACCAACTTGGTATAGATTAAATGATGAACTATTACAGACTTTGTCTTCAACTGGATACAATTATGGTAATCCTGCGAATCCAAATCTTTCTAGTACTACAGTTGACTCAAACATCACCATCATTTATGACCCATACAAATTAAGAACACCATCAAAATATACAGGAAGTCTTGCTTATATTTTTGGTAAAAAAGGATTGATAAGCGTAGACTACAGCATTAAAGATTACAGCAACACCAAATTTAAAGACCCATACGGAGATTTTGCAAGTGTAAATAACAGAATGAATGAAATTCTTGACACAACAGAAGAAATCAGAATAGGAGCTGAATATAGAATCAAACAATTCAGTATAAGAGCTGGTCATAGAAGCGAACAAAGCCCTTATAAAAACAATTGGACCATAGGAAACTTAAAAAGTTATTCTGGAGGACTTGGTTATAATTTTGGAGATACTAAAGTAGATTTATCTTATACTTATGCTAAAAGAATTTCTAATCCAAGTTTTTTTGAACAAGGATTCACAGATAGTTCCCAAATCAAATCTATAAATAATAATGTCTCTTTAACCTTATTATTTGAATTGTAATAAAACCAAACAATTTACAAAAAACCATTCTCCTTCGAATGGTTTTTTTTTGCCCAAAAAGTAATTTCTAGTCCAGATTGTAGTGAAAATCCTTTTCTAAAGAAAAATTGAAGCGAAAAGCTGGAACGAACTTTTCTGAAAATACCCAAAAGTTGATGCTCCTAAAAATAAATACTGTAATTTTGCACCTCAATAAAAAAGAAGCATGAGAACCAAATCGGTAAAAAAAAATAAAATCAACGTAATAACGCTGGGGTGTTCAAAAAACATTTACGACAGTGAAGTCCTAATGGGACAACTAAAAGCCAGCGGAAAAGAAGTTGAGCACGAGGCCAACGAAGAAAACGAAGGAAATATAATCGTTATAAACACCTGCGGATTTATTGACAATGCCAAAGCCGAATCGGTAAATATGATATTGGAATATGCCGACAAAAAAGAACGTGGTATAGTCGACAAAGTATTTGTCACAGGCTGTCTATCCGAAAGATACCGTCCAGATTTAGAAAAAGAAATTCCAAATATAGATCAGTTTTTTGGTACTACCGAGCTACCATTATTGCTAAAAGCACTTGGTGCCGATTATAAGCACGAATTATTAGGAGAACGATTAACCACAACTCCTAAAAATTATGCCTACCTAAAAATTGCCGAAGGCTGCGACAGACCATGCAGCTTTTGTGCCATTCCGCTTATGCGTGGCAAACACGTCTCACAACCCATAGAAAAATTAGTCAAAGAAGCCGAAGGTTTAGCGCGTGATGGTGTAAAAGAATTAATACTCATTGCACAAGATTTAACCTATTACGGACTAGATATTTATAAAAAAAGAAATCTTGCCGAATTATTAGAAGCCTTGGTAAAAGTCGAAGGAATTGAGTGGATTAGACTACATTATGCCTACCCTACTGGTTTCCCGATGGATGTCTTAGAAGTCATGAAACGTGAACCAAAAATCTGCAACTACATCGACATTCCTTTACAACATATTTCCGATAACATCTTGAAATCGATGCGTCGAGGAACAACCAAAGAAAAAACAACCCAATTATTAAAAGATTTTCGTGCAGCTGTTCCCGGAATCGCTATTCGTACTACATTAATAGTAGGTTATCCAGGAGAAACCCGTGAAGATTTTGAGACTTTAAAAGAATTTGTACAAGAAATGAAATTCGACCGAATGGGATGTTTTGCCTATTCTCACGAAGAAAACACACATGCCTATTTACTAGAAGACGATGTTCCTGCAGAAGTAAAACAAGAAAGAGTAAATGAACTAATGGAATTGCAATCGCAAATTTCATGGGATTTAAATCAGGAAAAAGTCGGACAAGTTTTCAAATGTATTATTGACCGAAAAGAAGGAAACCATTTTATTGGCAGAACCGAATTTGATAGCCCAGATGTAGACAATGAAGTGTTGCTAGACGCAACCAAAAACTACCTTAAAACAGGTGAATTCATTAACGTAAAAATCACAGAAGCAACCGAGTTTGACTTATATGGAGAAGTTGTTTAAAAATTAGAAAACTCAATTTAGAACACAAAAAAAGTGATGAGACAAACCTCATCACTTTTTTATATATTAACAAACTGTCAATCCAATACCAAAACCTACTCCAAAGAAGCCAAATAGCGCTCCGCATCCAAAGCCGCCATACAACCAGTTCCAGCAGCAGTTATAGCCTGTCTGTATACATGATCGGCAGCATCACCAGACACAAAAACACCCGGAACATTAGTTTTAGAACTTCCCGGAACATTTACAATATAACCCGTTTCGTCCAAAGTAATATAATCTTTAAAAATATCCGTATTCGGTTTATGACCAATTGCAACAAAAAAACCTGTCGCTGGAATTTCATGCTCAGTATTAGTCGTTTTATCCAAAACCTTAACAGAAGTTACTACTTGTCCGTCGCCCAAAACTTCAACAGTATCGTGATTCATCAAGATTTCGATATTTTCCGTTTTGCGAACACGTGCTTCCATAATTTTTGAAGCTCTAAATTTTTCGCTACGAACCAACATCGTCACTTTTTTACATAATTTAGACAAATAATGAGCCTCTTCACAAGCCGAATCGCCCGCTCCAACAATTACAACCTCTTGGTTTCTATAAAAGAACCCATCGCAAACAGCACAAGCAGAAACACCACCACCCATTTGCAAATAATGCTGTTCAGAAGGCAATCCCAAATATTTAGCAGAAGCCCCAGTTGCAATTATTACAGTTTCACAATGCAATTCTTTTTCATCATGAATCCATACCTTATGAGTAGGACCTGTAAAATCCACTTTAGTAACCCAACCATCGCGAACATCAGTACCAAAACGTTGAGCTTGCTCTTGCAAACCAACCATCATTTGAGGCCCCGTTATTCCCTCGGGATTACCAGGAAAATTCTCTACTTCATTTGTAGTAGTCAACTGCCCACCAGGTTGTGTACCTTGATATAAAACAGGATTCATATTAGCTCTAGCAGCATATATAGCAGCAGTATACCCCGCAGGACCAGAACCAATTATTAAACATTTTACTTTTTCGATTGTATCAGACATAATTGTGATTTTTTGTGTCACAAATGTAAACTATAATTACAAAAAAACATACCCATACAAATCCAAAATTACTATCCTAAAATAAATTTTATTTATTTCCTCATTTTGTTTTGAAAAGCAAAACTTATTTCTATATTTGCCCTCGCTAACGGGGTGTAGCGTAGCCCGGTTATCGCGCCTGCTTTGGGAGCAGGAGGTCGCAGGTTCGAATCCTGCCACCCCGACAAAATCCTTTCCTCTCTTTGGAAGGGATTTTTTCTTTTACACAAACTGCAATCAACACAAAATAAATTTTAACTTTTCCACCAAAACCAAAAATTAATTTCGTTTAAATTACTATTTTTGTAACTACAATCAACTAAATTCAAAATATGCTCATTATAGGAATTGCAGGCGGAACAGGAAGCGGAAAAACAACAGTCGTTCACCAAATCATGAATGAATTACCAGAAACCGAAGTCGGTATCATATCACAAGATTCATATTACAAACAAAACATTGGCATGAGCTACGAAGAGCGAAGCAATATCAACTTCGACCACCCAAGAGCTATCGATTTTGAACTCCTAGTAAGCCACCTCAAAGATCTAAAAGCCGGTAAAACAATAGACCAACCCGTCTACTCATTCGTAACACACAATCGCACCGACGACACCATTACAACACACCCAAGAAAAGTAATGATAGTAGAAGGTATACTAATTCTTACCAACCCAGAACTTCGCGAAATGTTCGACGTAAAAGTCTTTGTACATGCCGACTCAGACGAACGACTTATTCGCCGTCTAAAACGTGATATTGCAGAACGTGGTCGCGACATGGAAGAAGTCCTAAATCGATACCAAACTACCCTCAAACCAATGCACCAACAATTCATAGAACCAACCAAAGCATTTGCCGATATCATCATACCAAACGACAAATACAACACCGTAGCAATTGATGTAGTTAGAGCTGTAATTAATCAAAGATTATCATAATTTTTTTGTACCTTTAACGTATGGAAAATCCAAAAAAGAAATCAGCACTACTCCAATTTATCAGCAACAAATACGTATGGGTATTATTATTTTTCATCATTTGGATGCTATTTCTAGACAACTATTCCTATTTCGACCATCGATTCCTAAACAAACAAATAGATGAACTCGAAAACAACAAAAAATATTACCAAGAAGAAATAAAAAAAGACGAACAAAATATCAAACTGCTCAAAAACCCTAACCAAATAGAAAAATACGCACGCGAAAAATACTATATGAAAAAAGACAGCGAAGACATTTACATTATAGAATTTGAAGAACAAAGAATAAAAGACAGTCTATTAGAAGCACAACAATAGTCCTTCTAACAAGTTCAGTCCTGCTCTCCATTATATCTTTTTCTTTTTAAAGAAAAAAGAAAAAGGATGCCATTTCGATCAGGGCTACTATAGACACTTTCATTCTTATACAACCATAAAAATTTAAAAAAGTGGCAAAAAACAACCTTTTTTCCGATTTCAACACTGTACCTTCCAAACAGTGGAAACAACAAATTCAGTACGAACTCAAAGGTGCCGATTACAACGAAACCCTAGTATGGGAAAGCCCAGAAGGCATCAAAGTAAAACCCTTTTATCACATAGACGAATTTGAAACCAAGTACCATGTAAAAGCACCAACAAACACTTTTACAATCTTGCAAAACATCTACGTTCACGACCTTAAAAAATCAAACAAAAGGGCCTTAGAAACACTAACTCGTGGTGCAGAAAGCATCCGATTCACAATAGAAAACGAAACCATTTCAATCGAAGAACTAATGCAAAATCTTCCATTAGAAAAAATTTCCTACTACTTCTATTTACCCTTTTTCTCAATCGATTTCGTTACCAAATTAAATGACTTCGCAACCCAAAATAAAGCCAATTTCAAAACCCTACTAGACCCAATTGGCCAATTAGCCAAAGACGGAAACTGGTTTGAAAACCTCGATAAAGATTTCGAAAAACTAAATACAATAGCCAAAAAATTCCCATCTCAAGAAGAACCTACCATAAACGAAGCAACTACATTCCTAAGTTGCAATGCCAGTCTATATGACAACGCAGGGGCCAACATCGTACAGCAAATTGCCTACACAATAGCACACATCAACGAATACTTCAACCGTATTCCTTCTATAAACCAACCCATAACAATTGAAGTTTCAGTTGGAACCAACTATTTCTTCGAAATTGCCAAACTCCGTGCCCTGCGACTAATTTTCAACACACTTGCTAAAGAATACAACCATCATTTCGATTGTCATATAGTCGCAACACCAACCAAACGCAACAAAACATTATACGATTACAACGTCAATATGCTACGCACCACAACCGAATGCATGTCGGCAATACTAGGTGGTGCCAATGCCGTTGCCAACTTACCATACGATGCTTTATACCACAAAGACAATGAATTTGGAGACAGAATATCAAGAAACCAACTATTGGTTCTCAAACACGAAAGTTATTTTGACAAAGTAAACAATCCTGCTGACGGCGCATATTACATCGAAAACATCACACAACAACTAGCCGAAAAAGCACTCGATTTATTCAAAGACATCGAGCGAAATGGCGGCTTCATCACCCAACTTATCGAAGGAACCATCCAAAGAAAAATTGGCGAAAGCGCAGCAAAACAACAAGAATTATTCGACACCGGAAAAGAAGTTTTACTGGGAACCAACAAATATCCTAACAAAAACGACCGAATGAAAGACGAATTGGAATTGTACCCATTCGTAAAACAAAATCCAAGAAAAACGTTAATCACACCCATAATCGAAAAACGTTTAGCCGAAAAACGGGAACAAGAAAGATTATCTCAAGAATAATAGCCATGAGAAAAGACATCCAAAATATTACTTTGACAAATTCCAAAAGTCAAAAAACAAATTCCAAAAGTGGAGAACCAACTTTCCACACCGCCGAAAACATTGAGCTAAAACCAACCTATTCCAAAGAAGACATCCAAAACATAGAACACCTAGGATTTGGAGCTGGTTTTGCACCCAACCTTCGCGGACCTTATGCCACCATGTACGTTCGAAGACCTTGGACCATCCGACAATACGCTGGCTTTTCAACAGCCGAAGAAAGTAACGCTTTTTACCGTCGAAATCTCGCAGCAGGACAAAAAGGGCTATCAGTAGCCTTCGACCTTGCAACCCATCGCGGTTACGATTCAGACCACGAACGCGTAGTGGGCGATGTCGGAAAAGCAGGTGTTGCCATCGACTCGGTAGAAGACATGAAAGTACTATTTGATCAAATTCCACTAGGCGAAATGTCGGTTTCTATGACTATGAACGGTGCCGTTTTACCAATCATGGCTTTCTACATCGTAGCAGCCGAAGAACAAGGCGTTCCTCCCAACCAACTTTCAGGAACAATCCAAAATGATATCCTCAAAGAATTCATGGTGCGTAATACCTACATATACCCACCAACGCCCTCCATGAAAATCATTGCAGATATTTTTGAATACACCAGCAAAAACATGCCCAAATTCAACTCAATTTCTATTTCTGGTTACCATATGCAAGAAGCAGGTGCAACAGCCGATATCGAACTAGCATACACCTTGGCAGACGGTTTAGAGTACATCCGAACCGGACTAGCAGCCGGCATGAAAATAGACGAGTTTGCCCCTCGCCTTTCATTCTTCTGGGCTATTGGAATGAACCATTTTATGGAAATTGCCAAAATGCGCGCTGGTAGAATGCTCTGGGCAAAACTCCTAAAACAATTCAATCCACAAGACGAAAAATCATTAGCATTACGAACACACTGCCAAACTTCAGGTTGGAGTTTAACCGAGCAAGACCCATTCAACAATGTAGCGAGAACCGCTATCGAAGCAGCAGCCGCAGCTTTCGGCGGAACCCAATCATTACACACCAACGCTTTAGACGAAGCCATTGCCTTACCAACCGATTTCTCAGCACGAATTGCACGTAACACACAAATCTTTCTACAAGAAGAAACCAAAATTTGTAAAACCGTCGACCCTTGGGCAGGAAGCTATTATGTAGAAAGCCTAACCAACGAAATTGCACAAAACGCCTGGAAACTAATTGAAGAAGTCGAAGAATTAGGCGGCATGACCAAAGCCATCGAAGCTGGTATTCCCAAATTACGCATCGAAGAAGCTTCCGCACGCAAACAAGCACGTATCGACAGCAACCAAGATATTATCGTAGGCGTTAACAAATACCGTTTGGAAAAAGAAGACCCATTACATATTTTAGATGTCGACAACCAAATGGTTCGCAAACAACAAATAGAACGTTTAGAACACATAAAAGCCACACGCGACAACGACAAAGTAAAAACAAGTTTGGCAAAATTAACCGATTGTGCAAAAGCATTTAGTACAAAAACAACAGACTCCAATTTGCAACAAAATGACAATTTATTGGCATTAGCAGTAGAAGCAGCGCGCAACAGAGCCACACTAGGTGAAATTAGCGATGCACTCGAAGCCGTTTTTGGAAGATACAAAGCACAAATCAAAACCTTTAGCGGTGTGTATAGCAAAGAAATAAAAAACGACGCAAGCTTTGAAAAAGCAAAACAATTGGCAGATGCATTCGCCAAAAAAGAAGGCCGTCGCCCACGTATCATGATAGCCAAAATGGGACAAGACGGTCACGACCGTGGCGCCAAAGTAGTAGCAACAGGTTACGCCGATGTAGGCTTTGATGTAGACATAGGACCACTATTCCAAACACCTGCCGAAGCAGCCAAACAAGCCGTAGAAAACGACGTCCATATTTTAGGCGTTTCCTCACTAGCAGCAGGACACAAAACATTGGTACCACAAGTGATCGAAGCACTCAAAAAATACGGACGCCAAGACATTATGGTCATTGTAGGAGGTGTAATCCCTGCACAAGACTACCAATTCTTGTTCGATGCAGGAGCCGTAGCCGTTTTTGGTCCTGGTACCAAAATTAGCGATGCTGCTATAAGTATTTTGGAAGTTCTTTTAGAAGAGTAGCAACTACAACTAAACCTGACAGGTTTTCAAAACCTATCGAAGTTAAGAGAACAACCACAAACTTCTCATTCTAACGAAGGAAGAATCTCATTATATACCAGTAAAACACCGACAGAAATGTTGGTGTTTTTTTTATGAAAACAACTCAAAACTTTGTTAACAACTAAACAATTCACGCATACAATTGTAAGCGGGTCAATTGTAGGCACAAAACTAATTTTATACACTATGAATATTAAAGAAAAATTTGGACAAAAAGTAAAATCTCAAAGAGAAGAAAAAGCTATCTCTATTGAGCATTTAGCTAATATTTCCAATGTAGACAGAAACTACATTTCCGATATTGAGAAAGGAAAAAGAAATGTTTCAATTGAAATAATTGAAAAAATAATAACTGCATTAGATACAGATTTTGCAACTTTTTTTAACGATAAAGGATTTAAGAAATGAAGTTAAAAGAGACAATATCAATTGATGAATTTGATGGCAAAAAATTCAAAATTCGCTTTGTTGAAGAAGACGATAATAGAAAAGCTGTATTAACTCATTATTTACACAATTATAGAAATGGTGTAAAATCTCATTTTGAAAAAAAAGCTACAGAGTATTTAAACCAAATAATTGAATACAAAAATCAAGAAGAAAATTTTTCTATGGTTTCTGACGTAGCTTTACAGCAACTGCTTTTTGAAGTTGAAAACGTTCCTTTTCCTACTCCAGAAAATTACACATTCAAGTTTATTGATTTATTTGCAGGGATTGGAGGGTTTAGATTAGCTCTACAAAATTCAGGAGGAAAATGCATATTTACATCTGAATGGGATGAGTTTGCAAAGAAAACTTATCGTGCAAATTTTGGTGAAACCCCGTTTGGAGATATTACTAAAGAAAGTACAAAATCATTTATTCCAAATGACTTTAATGTTCTTTGTGGCGGATTTCCTTGCCAACCATTTTCTCATGCTGGATTAAAGAAAGGCTTTGAAGACACTAGAGGTACATTATTTTTTGATATTGCTGATATAATTAATAGAAGAATTGAAAATAAAAATCCTATTGACGTAATATTTTTGGAAAATGTCAAAGGATTAAAAAATCATGATAAAGGAAATACTCTAAAAACAATCATTAAAACTCTTAATAGTTTAGGCTACGAGGTGAAAACGGAGATATTAAATTCAAAAAACTTTGGAGTTCCACAAAATCGTGAAAGAATCTTTATTGTTGCTTGGTTAAAAGATAAAAACAAAACATTTAAATTTCCTTTAGGAATAGATTATGAAGAAAATATAATTTATGAAAAAGATGATTTAATTAAAATTAAACCAACTAAAGTTGGAGATATCCTTATTAAAAATCCTGAAGAAAAATATACAATATCAGATAAATTGTATGAAGGACATATAAGAAGAAGAAAAGAACATAAAGAAAAAGGAAATGGATTTGGTTTTTCTTCTTTTGACAAAAATGCTTCATATACTAGCACAATATCTGCAAGATATTATAAAGATGGAAGCGAAATATTAATTGAGCAAAAAGATGCAAACCCAAGAAAATTAACACCAAGAGAAGCTGCTAACTTACAAGGTTATCCTAAAAATTATGTAATTCCTGTTTCTGACAATCAAGCCTATAAACAATTTGGGAATAGCGTTTCAGTCCCTGTGATACAAACCGTCTTTAATGAAATTAAAAAACAATTATTATGAGTTTAAATTTATTTGATTTTTTAAACCAAAAATCTGATTTAAGTCCATTTAAATCTAATCTTAGTGAAAGAGGTGGATATATAACATTTAGTAATTCTGGTCAAAGAGGAAGTGTAAAGTATTTTTCTTTGGGATTAGACTCGTTGATTATTACATTAAACGACATTTTGATAAATTTAAATCAATTTAAATCTCATCAAAACTATGTAGAGGGTGAATGGAGAAATCTAGGAAGCCAATATTATACTGATGGCACATCAAATGCTATGGCCACAGTTCAAACCAAGCCACTCTTTTCAACTCTAAGTAAATTAATTGTATGGGCAAACTCTCCTATATTGGACAAAACAAATACGGATCAAAATATTGTTCTTGAAAGTACTTATATACAAAATACAATTTCAAAACTAAACGAACTAGCAGACGATTTTAAACCAAAAAAGAAAATTTCAGAGAATAAAATTATTCTCGAGAAGCAAAAATTGAAATGGATTATTTTTAATACATTTAAATTATTGCTTAAAGAATACAATGAAAAGACTTTACTTGAAGGTTATGTGATTAAAGAAAGCAAAATTAATGATACAATATATGATGGGCTATTTCTGCCTCAATATTTTGGAACCGATAATTTAATTGGAATTTATAAAACAGAACAAACAAAGAACGACTTAAAATCTAGTGATACTCAACGATATTTTGAAGAAAATATTAAAATCCTTAATAGTGAATTCGCTTATTTTACCACACAATGGGGTGATACCGATGGAAAATATAAAACACTTTCTAATTTTAATAAATACTTAAGTGAAAAATCAAACGATACATTAGAAATAGTAAAAGATGGTAGTCTTTTTACTTTAATTTCTAAAAATAAAAATAACACTTCATCACCACTAAAGAAAACTGAACAAATAATTTATTATGGCGCTCCTGGAACTGGAAAATCTCATAAAGTTAATGAGACATTAAAGTCGGTAAATTCAAATTTCTACGAAAGAATAACTTTTCATCCTGAATTTGACCACGCCTCTTTTGTTGGTGGCTATAGACCTATTTCAAAAGATGTGATATATCTAAATGATGATAATACAGAATATACAGAACACGAAGTTCATTATGAATTTGTACCACAAGCGTTTACTAACATTTATGTAAGAGCTTGGAACAATTTAGAGAGTCAATATTATCTAGCAATTGAAGAAATAAACAGAGGGAATTGCGCGGAGATATTTGGAGATATTTTTCAACTTTTAGACAGGAAAAGCGATTATACAGTTTCTCCTTCAAATGAATTAAAAGAATATCTAAATAATGTTCTTACCAATAAAGACGGAATAAATAATGGATTAAAACTTCCTCCCAATCTTTCTATTCTTGCTACAATGAATACTTCTGACCAATCACTTTTCCCGATGGATAGTGCATTTAAAAGAAGATGGGATTGGGAATATATTTCTATTTGTTATGATGATATTCCAGAAAATGAATCTTACGGATATAAAGTTATTATTGATGATAATACTTCTTTCAAATGGATTAATTTTATTGAAAATGTTAATAAAATTATCAAAAACAATCCGAATTTAGGCATGGATAAATGTATTGGAAATTATTTTATAAAATCTGAAACCAAAGAAATCACTTTAAAAGAGTTTATAAACAAAGCTATTTTCTATTTATGGAATGATGTTTTTAAAGATGAAGATAGTTCAGATTCAATTTTTGAAAAAGAAACTTCTTATGAAGATTTCTTTCCTATTGAGACTAATGGGAAAAATGAAATTCTTAAAGTTTTAAAAGCAATAAATATTGAACCAACCATTGTGTAAATGAAAATTCTAATTGAAGGCGAAAATTATTCAATTGACAACTTAACATCTGTTTTTGACGATACAAAATTTTACAATCAAAACGGAAATGTTGGCAAAATAATTTCGGTAGGATATTACCATTCTTTTGAAAAAAAAGAACTGGTTTATATGTTGCCAAAAGTTTTTATGAAAGATAATCAAGAAACTGTTTTTGGTATTTCTAAAGATGAATTATTTGATTTTAAAAATTCAGAATCCTTGAAGCACAATGAAGAATATAAATGGATTCGTCAATTATTAGTTTATTTCTATAATAGTCTAACGGAATATAAAAGAAGAATAAAAGACACTTCAATTATTGAATCATCATTAGCCTTTGAATTAAACACTAATCTTGGCGATTTAGAATATTCGTATTTAGATTTACTTTTAAGCTTTGTGAACTTCTATAAAAAGAACAAAAACACAATTCTTTACAAACATATTGAATATAAATCTAATCAAGTAAAGAAACCCAAATGGGACAAAACTATTAGAAAATCTTTACCTATTCTTTCGGCAAATAATACTCCTATTTATATTGAAATAAACAACAAGAAGAAAGTTGTAAATACAGAAGAAGAGCTACTAACATATTTCTTTTCAATATTAAATCATTTTAATAAAGAACATCAATTACATCTTAAAATTGACCCAAGTTATAACATCATAAAAGGCGAAAAATTTGAAAAACTTCAAAAGAATGGTTTATCAAAATTAAAAAAAATAAAGTATCGCTATTTCTCTGACACATTAAAAAGAATGTATATTTTGTGTGAACTTTATTTTTCAAAAACTGACACAAGCAGTAGCAAAAAGAAAAAAGAAGAATTCATATCTGTAAGGAACTATAATTTAGTTTTTGAAGATATGGTTGACAAGCTGTTTTCAGATAAATTAGATGAGAAGAAAGTAGTCGATAGTGTCTCATTAGACGAATTAAAATACAATGATGATGGAAAAATAATTGACCATATTTTCGATTATAAATCATTAATTGATACATCCGATATTTTTTACATTGGAGATTCTAAATATTACAAATCAGGAAATGAAGCCAATAAATTATCTAAATACAAACAATTTACTTATGCTAAAAATGTAATTCAATTTAATATTGATTTACTAAATAAAAATGATTTTTATAAAGAAAACATTAGATACCGAGATGAAATAACCGAAGGTTATAACATAACTCCAAACTTCTTTATTTATGGCTATATAGAAAATGTTCATGATTTTGAAGAACATCATTTAGTTTCAAAAAAAGAAGAACCTATAAAATCATTCCACTTTGAAGATAGATTATTTGATAGAGATACTTTATTTGTTCATCAATATAAAATCAATTTCCTTTATGTCTTAAAATCATATTCTACTTTTAGTGATACAAAAATTAATGATTTCAGAGATAAGACAAAAGAGAAGTTTAGAAATAAATTTGTTGATTTCTTTAATGATTCTAAAAAATCATCTTTTGAAATATTTGAAAAAGAGCTTTCTAAAGAAGAGGCAGAACTGTTAGTTGAAAACAATTTTAAATTATTAAATGGAAAATGTTTTTATTCAAATAATGGTAAACTTCTTATTGCAAAATATAAAAATGATAAAAGTTTAGATTCAATTTTAGAAGATCATAAATTCAATATTAAAGAATTAATTTAATTTTAGACTCTAAATATTATTTCATCATCTATCCCAACAAAATACCACAACTCTACCAACAAACCACCCAACTCAAAAAGAAAAAAACAACAACACTTTAATTAATACAATACCACTTCTAACTTATACAATACCACATACACTTTTTAAAATAAAAATTTTAATTAATAAAATACTACTTTTACTTTACAAAATACTACTTTCACTTTACAAAATACCAATTTCACTTTACAAAATACTACTTTCACTTTACAACAACATAAATCTAATTTAAAGAATACTAAATTTAATTTATAAAACAACACCTTTACTTTTTACAAACAAAATATAAAAAAATAAAAAAAACTTATATACATTTGTCATAGTAAACAACCCAATAACCAGTTACAACATGCTATATTTCAATCTAAACCCAATATTCAAAGCCCGCCAAATAGACAAACCCTACACCTTCTTAGTAAAAGCAGGCATTGCCCCACACACAGCCACAAAAATAATTAGCAACAATATGCACGTTATGCGGCTCAACCACATCGAAATCATTTGCAGAGCACTCTACTGCGAACCCAACGACCTACTCGCTTTCAAGCAAGACCCCAACCATATCATTCCCGAAAACCACCCATTGATAAAACTAACCCCAACCAACGAAAACTCCAATTGGCAAGAACAACTTAAAACAATACCCCTAGCAAAACTCAAAGAAATAAGCAAAATACTAGACCAAACCGAAAGTCAAGAATAATTCAAAAAAAAAAAGAGCAACCATATAACAGTTGCTCTTTTCATACCATCACTTTTTCTTAAGCTTTTTCTTAACACAATCCTTCTTTTTAGATTTTGCCCTCTTCATTGCTTGCAACAACTCCTTTTTGGCTTTAAGACGCTTTTCAGTTTCATCCACTTCAAAAGCCATATCATTAGCAGTCAGTATCAGTTTAACTTCATCTACCAACTTCAAAGCCCCTTTAATATCCTTTTGCTTTTCTAAAAGAGTTACTTTTTTCAAAAGCACAGCCACCTTATCAATTCCCTTTATAGTCAACGCAAAATCGATTAGCTTGCTAGCATCCTCATAATCCTCATTAAGCAACAAAGTTTCTAAATAATACGGATAAACCGCAACGGCATTTATATTAATCGCCAAAGCCTCTTCAAAATAGCGTTTAGCCTCCTCATAATCGGCCAATTGCTCAGTTTGCACACGCCCGTACAAACACAAAGCCATAACATTTTTACCATCATAAGAAATGGCATAATCCAAAGATTCTATTGTTCCTTCCAACCAATAAGGATAATTATCCAAAGCCTGAAAAAGATATTTATCTACTGTTTTCATTTTACCTTTTATTTAATGAATCAATCATTATAACGATTCAATTGTTGTTTTAATTGTAACCGTTCTGACTTAAAGTTTTTAACCACCCTTTCTTTTTTAAAATCAGAACCCTTAAAAGTGCGCGTCGGATTACCACGCTGAACATTCAATTGGTTTTCCCATTGGTGCGCAACTTGCAATTTTAGTTGTTCCAACTCAAAAACCTTTAACTTCTCTACTAATCGTTCAGTTGCCAACTTCTTATTTTGATGCTGCGAACGCGAATCCATTGCCACAACACCAATTCCCGTAGGAAGATGAGTCGCTCTAATAGCCGAACTCACTTTATTCACATGCTGACCACCCGCCCCAGAACTTCGCATAGCCTGATACCGAATATCTTTTTCAGAAATCGTTTTGAGTCGCAAACTTTCCACCTCAAAAACACCAACAAACCAATTTTTTCGCTTGTGCATTTTTCTGAAACCACTTTGCCCAATCCACAGAATAGAACCAACCCAAGATTGCACAAACTCAGAGACCAATCTCCCTTTCACAACCAACAAAGCCGACGCTACTGTACCATTTTCATCACCAGCTTCCCGCTGCAAAACGTGAGCCTCTAATTCATTTTCTTGCGCCTCTTCCAACACTCTTTTAAGCACTTGCGCCGCAACCCAAGCACATTCAGCAGGCCCACGACCCGCCGTTATTTGAATTATTTTTTCCATTTTTTAAATTTTAAATGATTAATGAGATTAGAAATAAAAACCACACAAAGCTTTCACTAATAACTAATCCCTTTTCACCAATCACTTATAACTAATAACTAATCACTTATAACTAATAACTAATAACTAATAACTAATAACTAATAACTAATAACTAATTAACGATCCATACGAACAATTTTTGGTGTAAACGTACCTAAGACAGTAACCAATTCGGATTGCAACGACATAACTTTCATAATATCTTTATAAGCCATAGGTGCCTCATCACAATTTCCACCAATAAGTTGCACATCATGCTTTGCCAACACCTTTTTGATTTCACTTTGCGTAAAAGTAGCTTTGCACTTAGCTCTCGAAAACAAACGTCCAGCACCATGCGAAGCAGAATTGAGCGAATCCAAATTCCCCTTCCCCATAACTACAAAACCCGGAGCCGTCATTGAACCCGGAATAATACCAAGTTGTCCTTCATGAGCAGGCGTAGCACCTTTTCGGTGAACAATACACTCCTTACCATTAACCAACTCTTTCCAAGCAAAATTGTGATGATTTTCAATCGTTACCACAATACGCTTCCCAATAGCTTTAGCAATTCTCTTATGAATATTATCATGACACGCCTTGGCATAATCACCAGCCAAATTCATAGCCAACCAATATTCCTGACCATCATGCGTATTCAAATCGAGCCAAGCCAAATGCTGCACATTTTTAGGCAACGGACATTGTTTAGTTGCTAGATAAGTATAATGTTTAGCAATATTAGCACCCAAACCACGAGAACCACTGTGCGACAACACACAAAAATAACTTCCCGCCTCCAACTTCCACTCCTTCAAAGGAGCCTCCAATTGAACCACACCAAACTCAACAAAATGATTACCACCACCAGAAGTTCCAAGCTGTTTATATGCTTTTGGCAACAAACTCTTTAGCAAATGAATATCTTGAAACTCAGAACGTGAAAAAATCTCATGATCAGCTTTAACAGCATGCGTTTCGTTCATCCCAAACTTGGTATGCTCCTTCAAAATGGCTTGCAACAAATGGTCTTTCCCTTTGATAAAAGAAGCAGGCAAATCGAAAATAGATAAACTCATCCTACAACCTATATCAACACCAACCCCATAAGGAATTACAGCATTATCTGTGGCTAAAACACCACCAATAGGCAATCCATATCCCGAATGCGCATCAGGCATCAAAGCGCCCGCAACCGAAATAGGCAACTTCAAAGAATCATACAATTGAAACTTAGCCTGTTCATCAATTTCATTTTCACCAAAAATTGAAAAAGGCACTCTAGTAGTTCGCAACTGATGCATTCTCACCTCAACAGGATTGATTAACCCTTCTGCAACTTTACCCCAAGTCGCATTACTTTTATACTTCTCAGGATGCAAAAGCACATCTTTCGCCTCAACAATTATACTGTCCTTTTTTTCTCTTTTTCTGTACCTGCTTATTTGTCCTAAAGCAATATTGATACTATTATTCTTTGGAAAGCCCAATTTAATTAGGTCTCTTCCACTTAATTTATTTCCCATAATTTTTTTAAATTGTAATTTTTAGTGCCACTATCCCTGCAAAAGCAAAAAAAATAACAGCAAGACATCTCATTCCAGTTTTGGAAAGAGTAAATGAACCATAATCGGGAAAATTTTGTAAAAAAGTCTAGAATAGATACAAAAAAGCCCGAAACTAAATATCTTCGGGCTTTTCCATATATTTTGGAAGTAAATCTCTATGATTGAAATAAGCCACGAAGAAAAGCCAAACCAACTGATGGTTTATTGCTTTGAGGTAAAAATTGAAATAAAGTCATTTTTCTTCGTTTTTAAATAGTTATTAATTTTTCGAGTGCAAAGATTTAATTTTATTTTTTTAATTTCCAAATGTTTGCCAAAAATAATTCAAATTAATGAAAAATATAATAGATCATCTATCCGACAATCTCCCTATCTTTACCAAAAAAAACATGGGCTTAATCAAACTATTCTCGGGAGATGAAATTTTAGCACTTTCGTTACAAGAAAAAATCGAAGCAATTGGCATTACAACCGTAATAAGAAACAACAACCAAGCCAATGTACTACCAAGCATCAACAACCAAAAACCAGTAGAACTCTTTATACAAGAAGTCGATTACGGCAAAGCAAGCCCCATAATTGAAGAATTTAGGCTCAGTTTATAACAAACTTAAAGTACAAACTATAAAGCATGAAAGCCATATTATTACGCAACGACAACCTAGGCAATTCCTATTTTAAAACAGGAACTTTACCCGAATACCATAAAATCGAAGTTAACTACTTCAACATTCAAACCAAAATAGAACCTTGGCAACAAGAACAACATACAGCACCCAGAGAACAATTTGTAGTAACACTAAAAGGTAAATTAGAATTCACAACCTCAGAAGGAAATACATTTATCATAGAACCAGGTATCATTCTGATAGCCAAAGATATTGAAGGCGAAGGCCACTCTTGGAAAATAATTGAAGGCGATAAATGGGAACGCATATATATCGTCCCAACTCAAAACGATTTGGATTACTTCATACCAGACTAAATTAATTAAAAAATCTATATTTGCACCTTTTTAAAATCGTTTAGAATCCAAACTTCTAAACTCATAAACTTCTAAATTCAAAAATGATTACAGTAAACGATATTGCCGTTGAATTTGGCGGCACGACCCTTTTTAGTGAAGTAACCTTCGCAATAAACGAAACCGACAAAATCGCCCTTATGGGGAAAAACGGAGCAGGAAAATCCACATTATTAAAAATCGTAGCCGGTCAAAACAAACCCACACGCGGAAACATATCAGCACCAAGCGATGCCGTAATTGCCTACCTACCACAACATTTATTAACAGAAGACAATTGCACCGTATTAGAAGAAACGTCAAAAGCCTTTGCATCTGTATTGAATATGAAAAAGGAAATGGACGAAATAAACGAGCAACTAACTATCCGCACCGATTACGACAGCGACGATTACATGAAATTGATCGAACGCGTTTCAGAATTAAGCGAAAAATATTACTCCATAGAAGAAGTCAACTATGAAGCAGAAGTAGAAAAAATCCTAAAAGGATTAGGATTTGAAAGAGAAGATTTCAACAGACCTACCAAAGAATTTTCAGGCGGATGGAGAATGCGTATTGAACTAGCCAAAATCCTATTAACAAAACCCGATTTGATTTTGCTCGATGAGCCAACAAACCATTTGGATATGGACAGTATACAATGGCTAGAAGAATTCTTAATAAACCAAGCCAAAGCCGTAATGGTAATCTCACACGATAGAGCATTTGTAGATAATATTACAAACCGAACTATCGAAGTTACCATGGGACGAATATATGACTATAAAGCCAAATACTCCCATTATCTCGAATTGCGAAAAGACAGAAGAATACACCAACAAAAAGCCTACGACGAACAACAAAAATTCATCGCAGAAAACCAAGCCTTCATAGAACGATTTAGAGGAACTTTCTCCAAAACAGAACAAGTACAATCAAGAGTACGCATGCTGGAAAAATTAGTCCCAGTAGAAATTGACGAAATAGATACTTCGGCACTTAAACTAAAATTCCCACCATCAGTCCGATCAGGTCAATACCCCGTAGTCGTAAAAGATTTATGCAAAAGCTATGGCGATCACGTAATCTTCAAAGAAGCCAATATCGTTATCGAAAGAGGCCAAAAAGTAGCATTCGTAGGAAAAAATGGAGAAGGAAAATCCACCATGATAAAAGCCATCATGAAAGAAATTGAAATTGATGGCGGAAGCGTAGAAATTGGTCACAATGCCCAAATTGGTTATTTTGCTCAAAATCAAGCCGCTTTATTAGACGAAAACGCTACTATTTTTGAAACCATTGATAGAATTGCCGTAGGTGACATACGCACACAAATCAAAAATATTTTAGGAGCCTTCATGTTTCAAGGCGACGACATTCAAAAGAAAGTAAAAGTACTATCAGGTGGAGAAAAAACACGTTTAGCAATGATAAAATTATTACTCGAACCCGTCAATTTACTAATTCTTGATGAACCATCGAACCATTTAGACATGAAAACCAAAGACATCATAAAAGACGCACTACGCGATTTTGACGGAACCCTAATACTAGTATCACACGATAGAGACTTCCTTGATGGACTAGCCACCAAAGTATTCGAATTTGGAAACAAACGTGTAAAAGAACACTTCGAAGATTTAAAAGGATTCCTAGCACACAAAAAAATGGACTCACTAAAAGAAATCGAAAAATAAAATTCAGTTTTAGAAAAAATCAATACATTTACCATTCGTAAAACCCTTCCCATGAAAAAAATTATAGCAATACTTACACTCTTGCTACACCTATCATGTAGCAAAAGTGACGATACCAACTCGGGCAACAACCCAACAAATGAACTTCCCAAAGTAACTGTATCACAACCCATCATAACACAAGGCACAGTAAAATTTATTGGAAACATCATCTCCGTTGGATCAGGATATAACAGAAGAGGCTTTTGTTGGGCACAAAACATAAATCCAACCTTAAGCAATAGCGACTACATTGACGAAAGCACCAACACAATAGGAGAATTTTTCCTAAACAAATCATATGCATCAGGCAATTTTATAACCAACACCAACTACTACATCAGAGCCTACGCAATTACAAACAATGGCGATGTCGTCTACAGCGACAATTTAACCATCACCACACCACCAAAAATGACCGTCAATGGAGACCTAACCAGAAACATTTACACCACTAGCGCAACAGTAAATGCCTCCTTTACCGTTAATTATATTGAATCTGTTACCCCAGACGAAAAAGGATTTTGTTACAAAACCACCCCAGGAGTAACAATTACCAATGGATTCAAAAAAAGCATACCCACCAGTCAATACGACAACATCAGTATGGAAATAAAAGACTTGCTCGTCAACACAACCTATTATGTAAAAGCCTTTATAAGAGAAGGCGCCACATACTACTATTCAGACGAATACACCTTTAAAACCTCAGGAGCAATAGGACAATCAGGAGGATACATATTCTTCAACAAAGGAGAATTTACAGAAGGATGGCAATACCTAGAAGCAGCACCAAGCAACATAATATACAACGGCTCCAATAAAATAGAATGGGGTTGCGTCGGATTCAAAGTCAACCAAACTATTGGCACTATGGGAGCCGGACCAGCCAATACAGCCCGAATCATCTCACAATGTCCCAATAACAACTGTGCCGCAAGACTATGCGACAACTACACAATAAACGGATTAAACGACTGGTTCCTACCATCAGATGAAGAACTAATGGCATTCTATCAAAGCTCCGTCAACGTATACAACATCGCAACATACGCTTGGAATGATCTTTCCGATCGATACTTTTGGAGTTCAACAGAATCTGGAAATGCAACCGAAGCCAGAATCCTTGATGGCTATCAAGGTTATCTATGGCAATATAACAAAGATTACAATATGGTACGCGTAAGACCATTTAGAAGATACTAACAACACCCAACAAACACTACTAGCAACACTAATAAGTAGTACAATAAAACACAACAACCCTACACTATTACAAAATAGTCTAGGGTTCTTTTTTTTAACAACCAAATGATTTGTACCCTTTTAATTTTTAATTATATTTGGAAACTATAAAACAACACTAATCTATATTTCGATGAAAAAATTACTACTCCTCACAATGTTTGCTTTCATTACACAACTAGCAAACTCACAAAACGTAGGCGATACAATAAAAGTAAAAGCCTTTACATATCAAAGTTTATCAAGAGATACATTAATCCCCTTTCCAAGTAACCCAAACTTAACCTTTGAGAAAATCATACTCAAGTATAGCATGCGCTGCAAAGACGGATTAATATCAAATGCTACCGATAGAAACCTAGGCTGTGGCGAATGGGATTATTCATGCAACACCTACATTGCCGACTCATCAAAAGTGGAAAAAGTAGCCAGCATCCAAAAAGACTATGTAGTCTCCAATTTTACAGGAAACACCTACCCTTACACAACACTACAAACCTATAACCACTACGACTACATACAAAAAAATGTAGTAGTAAATTCCAGCAACTCCGTTACACTACACGATGTTGGACCCAACACCATATCAATATCAAACCTGCTCAAAACCAACCTCAAAACAGGAAGAAGCCAAGTATTGATTACAGCAGCAGAACTCACAGCAGCAGGAATAACAGCAGGAAACATCAATGCCATTACACTCAATGTTACAAACAATGGCGGATTGGCAAAGTTCTTCAAAGTACAAATGAAAAACACCGCCTTAACATCACTACAAGCTAAAAATGCAGACTTCACAGGCCTTACAGAAGTCTTCTTTAGAGACTACTCCTTTGTAAATGGTGCCAATGTAATACAATTTCACACCCCTTTCAACTGGAATGGAACAAGCAGTATATTACTAGATATCACATTCTCAAATTCTACAAACGGTACCACAATAGAATTTCAAGGATACAATAACAACGAATTGCGAACAATTACCGCAAGCAATACCTATTCTGCAGATTTATCCTATTCAGGTTTAGTAGAATTAAACAACCAATTTTTAAGCTCCATCAACAATGAAATCTCCGTTTCATTCTGGGCAAAAGGCGATGCCGATCTAATGCCTTCTAGCAATAGCATCTTATACGGATCATCAGACAATGACATCAACAAAAGACAACTAAACCTTCACCTACCATGGGGAAATGATATTTATTTTGACTGCGGAAACGTCTCAAACTCATTTGACAGAATACAAAAAGCATATACAAGCTTAAACGAAATAGAAGGCGTTTGGAACCATTGGACATTTACCAAAAATGCCACAACTGGAAATATGAAAATATACCTAAACGGAGTCTTATGGCATAGCGGAACTGGAAAAACAAAAGTAATAAGTATCATGAATCTAATTCTTGGTAAAATTCCAGTAGAAGCCAACAGCGATTATAAAGGAAAAATAAAAGAATTAACCATCTGGAACTCCGAATTGGCAGCCCAAACCATCCTAGATTGGAAAAACAAATCTATCGATGCAACACACCCTAATTATGCAAGTTTAGTAGCCTACTACAAGTTCGACGAAGGCAATGGACAAGTAATAACCGATTCAAAAAACAACATTACATCTACAGGTGAAAATCTAAAATGGGATTACGAAAGAGGTAATCAACTAACCACTACCTTCACCGAATCGAATGCTGTTCCAAAAATTACTTTTCATAAAGGAACATACGACTTAACCGTAACCGATGTAGTTGTACGATACTCACACCCAAAAATTGCAAGAACCGTTCGCCACTATTCCATAACATCCAATGAAGGTGTTATACCCATGCAAAATGATAACATTAACCTTCTATCAACAAACAATTATTTTGATGCAACTCCAGAAAATGTATACAACGGCGATACAGGTACCGTTACATCAACACTTACAGTAAATCCAGAAGGGACCATAACAATAACCGACCTCAACTACTATAAAAGATTCCCTTTTTATAACGAATTGGTATCATTTGTAACCCCATACGGAATTGGATTGGACTTAGGAATGCAAGGAAAAAGCTGGTACTTTGATATGTCCGACTACGAAAAAATCCTTCGCGGAAACAAAAGAGTACTTCTAGCTTTAGGAGGGGAAAGACAAGAAGAAATGGACTTAGAATTCTTCTTTATTGTTGGAACTCCACCACGAAATATTATTCAGTACGAACAACTATGGCAAGGAACCAACAGAACTGGAGACCTACCCATAAACGGTATCATAAACGGAACCGCCATTGCTCCAATAAACTTCCCATTTAGTGGCAATGCTACGACTTTCAAACTCAAATCCTCTATTACAGGTCATGGCGCACATGGAGAATTTGCACAAAACGGTGGTGGAATCTTTCACAGAATTAGAATAAACGACGTCCAAAAATTTAGTTGGACAATAACACAACAATGTGCAGAAAACCCAATATACCCACAAGGTGGAACATGGGTTTATAATCGTCAAGGATGGTGCCCAGGACAACGCTCATTACTAAAAGAACAAGATTTAACACCACACGTTACACCAGGTACAACAATGGAAGTAAAATACATCACCTCAAACCCAAGCATATCTGCAGGTGATTACCGTTACCATGTAGCACATCAAATCATAGGGTATGGAGCACCAAACTTCGCTACCGATGCGGCAATAGTTACCATCAAACAACCTAACAATACCAATGCAGAATTTTCGAGAGTAAACCCAATGTGCGAAAAACCAAAAATCACAGTTAGAAACACAGGAAGCAACACCATAACCTCTATTGGTTTTGAATATTGGTTAAATAATGCCTCAACACACCAAACATATACTTGGACAGGAACAATAGCCTCTATGGCAGATGTAGATATACAATTACCATTAAATGAATTATGGTCAACAGCCATCCAAGCAACCGGAAATAAATTTCATGCCAAAATTATGTTAGTCAATGAAAGTCCAGATCAATATGCCAATAACAACATGATGACTTCACCATTGACCCTACCCGATGTTGTCCCTACAACTTTCAAAATTACCCTTAAAACAAACAACAGCCCATCTCAAAACAATTATATATTATATGATGCCGAAGGAAATGTAGTAGACACCAAAACATTTCCAGCAGCAAATACTATATACACCTACACTTATCAAGCACCACAAATTGCAAATGGTTGCTACAGATTACGTGTAAACGATTCTGGAAAAGATGGTTTACAATGGTGGGCAAATACAGCACAAGGTACAGGATATGTAAAACTATTAGACGCCAATGATGTTGTTTTAAAAACATTCAACCCCGATTTTGGCGGTGGCTTTGACTATAGTTTTTCGGTAGATTCTTTACTTGCAAGTGAAATATTCGATGCATCAGAAGAATTAAAAGTATACCCAAATCCAACAAAAGGAGCATTTAACATAGAAGGAACCCATTTGGTTAATTCCAAAATAAAAATCTATGATATCTTAGGAAATTTAATCCAAGAGGTAAATGCCGAAAACAACCTGATAGAATTCAACAAAACCAATTTGAGCGCAGGAGTTTATTTGATAAACATTGAGAAAAACAACAAAACAACTGTCAAAAAACTCGTGATAAACTAAGACCACGTACCATTTGATGAAGATAAAAGAGTTAAAAATGTTTTTCTCTTTATTAATAAATAAAAAAGACGAGAGTAAAAGTTACTCTCGTCTTTTGTTTAAAAAACGCAATATATTATAGATTGCCCACAGCCACCATTACAAACCATCCCCCCTTCATTAGTCCGTCTAATAAAACTACTAGAATCACCTAAAGACTACCATTACAGTAAAAAACGGATTAAAAAATCACAAACCATTGATTACTCCGTTACACAACCAAGACGTACCCTTAACCAATACGCAACCCATTCTCCACTTTCATATCAGATGACAGCAAAACAATATCCTCGCCGTTTACAGAGCCTAAAACCAAACATTCACTCATAAAATTCCCTATTTGCTTTTTAGGAAAATTGATTACTGCAATAATCTGTTTGCCTATCAAATCCTCTCTCGCATAACGCTTGGTTAGTTGAGCAGATGACTTTTTTATTCCAATTTCGTTACCAAAATCAATTTGCAATTGATACGCTGGTTTCCTTGCTTCGGGAAAATCATATGCCTCGACAATAGTGCCAACTCGCATTTCTATTTTTTCAAAATCATTCCAAGTGATTGTCTCCATAAATTATAAAATATTCGATATAACGTTATCCATTTTCTATACCCGTCCAAATTAAATAAAATAAATCAACAAAGCATAAACTATATAGCAATTGGATTTTCATTTCTTTAGTTACAACTTAGACTAGCATCACAATGCTATCCAACACATCAAGATGACTAATAGAGAGTAAACACTTAAGATATAACGTGATAAATGAGGTTTCCAATGTGATTGACCTCGTCTCTTAACGTGGTAAATGGAGTTCTAAACGAGGTTGACCACGTCCCTTAACGTAGTAAATGGGGTTCTAAACGAGGTTGACCACGTCCCTTAACGGGGTAAGTGGAGTTCTAAACGAGGTTGACCTCGTTCCTTAACGGGGTAAGTGAGGTTCTAAACGAGGTTGACCACGTCCCTTAACGTGGTAAGTGGGGTTCTAAACGAGGTTGACCACGTCCCTAAACGGGGTAAACGGGGTTCTAAACGAGGTTGACCATGTCTCTAAACGTGGTAAATGGGGTTTTAACAAAATAGACCACGTTATATAACGTGGTCTATCTCTTTATTTTATCTTTTGTGCCTCTCTATTACTAGGTGGTACTAGGAGGTGGAGTTTCTTTTGCATGTGTCCCTCCAGTAAAAAACTGCGCTATCTCTTTCACTTTGGTTCTATAACCAATAGTTTGTGTAGCATCTTTGTATTTTGCATAATCATAATCAGATAATGCTGCCTGATAATTATCCCAATCGTGTAAAATCTTAGCATTCTTTACTCCTTCTAACACACTTTCTAAACGCTGCATGACAGTTTGTAAAAAAAGACGTGTATCATAATCGTTCATAAACTCAGTCCAATCCACATCGGGGCTAGATAAAGAAGGTTGACTATCGCGATAGTCTTTTACTTTATTGACAATAAGTTTGTTTTGTTCGTTTATACTACCATATTGTTGACGTTCTTCTGGCGTTAGATTTGCCATTTTTAGGGCTAAAGCCATTTCTATCGCTGTCAAGGCTGTATCGGTAGCCGTTTTCTCGGTTGCAGAAAAATGTCTGCTATCAAAATTGGTAAAAGGCATACTATCTATTTTTTAATTATAAATAAGTTATTTTTCTCTTTTATATAAGGTATTGAATCTAGTCATCAACACTTAAAATTAACTGAACTCAAAAATGTTGTTTAGTCCTACACAATCAAATTTAATTTTTGATACAACGTACAGAAAAGCCCAATGCACGCTCTTCTGAAATAACAAGCGTTCCACCAGCAAAATAGCGACTTATTGCTTCTGTCCCATTTGGAGTACCTGTCCAGTAACTAGAATCGGTACTAACATTACCTACAATATCATCTAAATTCCTAACACCTGGTGTAGGTAGTCTCAAGACAGTTTGATTTACTGCCGCAAAACGATTGGTTAAACTTGCATGAAACACCAAGTCCCCAAACTCAGTTGCAGTTGCCAGTCTATAGCCCGAAGGACAAGGATTGTTGGCTCCCGATTCGTTAAGCCAAAGCGTATCATCCTGCGTAACTCGCCAATCATAAGGAGTGGTATTAGTAGTAACGAACAACGTATTCGTTGGTACATCACTTAAGGTGGTTGTAGAACCATTTATTCCAACTCCACTTGTTCCACTAGTCCAATTAATCAATTCATGACCATCTGGTTTTCTTCCCCATTGAAAAAAGTTTCCATAAGCATTAAAATCGTTTACTGCAGTAGCTTGGCTATTAGGGTTAAAACTTGGCTTCGTAATATTGGCATAGTTGGCGCCTAAGTTATTGTTCAGCCATGCAATCCCATTCTCGGCAACAACAGGTACATACAACATTAAATGTGAACTTGCATCCCCATCATTGTCTGCAACACCAAACATTTTATCGGGTAACCCTGGAATCACTCTTATGTTAAGGTTGGTCGTTGCTCCTGCATCGTTATAAGGGTATGTTATATTTCCCAACACTATTCCTAATGAATTATTACCTAAACCAGCATTAAGGTCTAATTTTTTAACATTAAGTGTTCCTCCAATAGATTGTAAGGTAGCTAGTATCGTTTTCGTAGCAGCACTATAACTTTGAGATACCCATGAGAGCCTTACATCTCTGCTTATACCATCCTCTGTCATACTTGCTGGGATTGTAACCGTATTTGTAAAGGCAGATAATGTACCACTACCAGTAGCATTAATGGGAATTCTAATGATTTTTGCAGTTGTTGTGATTACACCTTGAACATTTAGAGTAGTAGCCTCGTTTGTACCATCTGCATCTTGTGTACCGGTAGCAGCAGCACCTGTAGGAACTGCATAAGGTAAATAATCTTGATCAAAAATGGAAGCCACAAAATAGTCTTGATTTTGAGCCAGTGTAATGTTGGCAGGAGTTAGATACTCTACATTTGTTGCAAGTGTGCAACTTTGTCCACCGATGGTTAAAGCAAATGAGGCTGTACCATTACTAGAAGGAGTTCCTGTAATATCCACCGATAGGTTTCCTGTGCCGCTTGCAAAAGCACCCGCTGTTATAGTTGCGGTTAATCCTGTTACACCAGTAGATGGTATCGTTTGTGTAGCATAATTTCCACCATTGCCACCAGTATATGGAACCGTATAAGAAACTCCAGAAGCCACATTACCAGAAGTTAATGTACCACTGCCAGTCGCAGTACCGCAGTTGAGCGCGGTTATAGATCCTGCAGTTACCGAACGTGTGAGTGTACAGCTTACTCCTCCAAAGTTTAAAGCAA
The DNA here is from genome assembly GCA_964558625.1 of uncultured Flavobacterium sp. Lineage (GTDB taxonomy): Bacteria > Bacteroidota > Bacteroidia > Flavobacteriales > Flavobacteriaceae > Flavobacterium. The sequence continues at coordinate 13,663 of CAZLEU010000008.1, read as the reverse complement.
ACGAAGCAGTACCTCCAACACCATCTGGTGTACCTGTGATACTAATCGATAGATTGCCTGCTCCATTGGCAAGTGTACCTGCTTGTATAGTTGCCGTTAAACCCGTTACACCTGTTGAGTTCACCGATTGTTCTAAAAACGATGCTCCATTACCTCCTGTATAAGGGACAGTGGAGGTTACACCAGATGCCGCAACACCGCTTATAAGTGTTCCACTATGCATAGCTGTTGCGCAATCTAATGTTGTTATCGTAGGGCTCAAAACGGGAATTGTCTTAATACAATTTAATGAAAGATTGGTCCATGTAGCTGTAAGGGTTCCTATAGATGTAGGTGTTCCTGCTAAAGTATAGGTAACCACTTGTGATTGACCTCCTATGAGTGTTACACTTGCAGGTGATACAGAAGCCACAGATACGCCAGTAATGCCCGACAAAACTAAATCCCCTGTAGCAAAATTAAGTGTTGTTTCAGAAAATGTCGATGGTGAAGATGCACTATTGGTAATAGTAACAGTAAAAACGTTGGCAGCTGTAAATGGAAGGTTAGTAGAATAAGAGCCTTGAAATCCATTTGCATTACAATTGACAATTGTACCAGCAAATGCAGAAATACAACTAGACCATGCATTGTTTTCATAGGCTTTAAGACAATTAGCCGAGATATCATAAACCATCATTCCGTTTACAGGAGCAACAATGGCCGAAGTAGTAGCCACACGAGGCAACAATAATCCTTTATCTGTAGATGTCAAATCGAGTATAGAACTCGGATTGGGGGTGTTCGTACCTATCCCAACTTGTGAGAAAACACCTGTAGTTACCATCATAAGGGCAACCATCATTATTTTTTTCATATATAACTATTTATTGTTTTTAAAGGTCATGTACAATCGCCTTACTTTCTATTTTATTTTCACTTTTGATTTATTTTCATCCAATTTTGATGTAGGATTTACTTAAGTAAACTTTTATAAAGACGACTTTCTTATATGTGTTTTGTTTTATAATCTGAAACCCCACAATTTGAAATGGTGTTTTTAATAGATTATTGTTTTTTTTACTTTATGTTTTCATTTTTTACGGTATGTTGTTTACAACCGAAAACTATTGGCTTTTATTCTCTTTTCTATATGGATTCAGACCCTAAATCCAAAAAGAAAGTATGAAAAAACTATATTAATACGGGTCTGAATCCAAAAAAGAAGTTTGGCTTTTGCTTACCTCGAAAAAGGCAAGACTAAAGCATCTGTAACTAACTCAAAGTAGGTGGTCTTATTCTTGAAACTTTATAGTAATTATTAAAAAAATAGGCAATTGGTCTAGAGTAAACGGTTTGCCTTTTCGATGTGGTGTCATACTCTATCGAAATGAAAGTGTTTTGAGATGGGATAGCAAAAATAGGGGTGCTTGTTTTGAGTTTATTACCAATACGTATGGTTGTATGATTTACAACAGCCAATCCATTGTAGCAACCATCATATAAAAAGTTAGCACTATTAGGATAATCGCCAGAAGAAACATCAGTAGAGGGATTCTCTTGATTCTTTACAACAACTTGAATTTTATACTTCTTGTTAGAGTAAGATGGTAGTTTGTTTGATTCTTTGTTTTGGCAAGGATTGGGCTGAGAGACAGAATCTGAACATGTAATTGCAAAGGAATTGTTCTCAAGAACCATTACAAAACTGCCATCTACTATTGTAACACTACTAGTAGTTGATATATAAAATTTGTCAATGTTGGCCAGTATCAATTTTCTGTATTGGAGGGTGTTTTGCGGTTGTAATTGTAGAGAGATTGGAGTCTCAGCAGTGTTTGACAATACCATTACAGGTACTAATAAGAAAGACAGAAAAAATCTTCTTTTTTTGGTTTCCATAATCGTATATATAATTACACTCATCATACTCTTAGCAGGCAACAGCTATAAAAAATGCTTTTTTACATTGTTTTAAATCTTAAAAAAAACCAGACAGCATTATCCAGCTGCATCACCTTCCCAAATTATGAACTTTCAACATACTGCCTGGTAAGTAGTATTAATTTCTGTGCAAAAAAAAGATAAAACAGAGTAATGTAATTATCGAAAAAACACATGAGATATTGAAAATCGACATTTTTTTTAGTTAGAGGTTGTTTTTAGGCTTTTTACCTTCACTTTAAATGAATTTAATGTTACTTTTTTCTTAATTGTAGCTACAGGTATCATTATCTATAATAACCCTACATTGAGGTTAACTAAAGAAAGTTCATTTACAATTGTCTATTACTTTATCACACTATCCCTTTTTTATATATCTTAACCTATTTGTGTTTTTTAGGACAAAAGTGGTTGTATCATTATTAAGGCTGCATTGATTCTCTTTTTTTGGTAGTAGAAAATTGCCTGATATCAAAATTTGTAAAAGAATATAATGGGAATGAATATGTCATTTCATTCGATTTGCATTTAATAAAAAGTGTTGGCTCTAGGGGCCAACACTTAAAAGTCTGTAGAACTCAAAAAAAGTATTACATGTTCAACACAATCAAACTTAATTTTTAATACAGCGTACTGAGAAGCCATATGCACGAGAGTCGTTAAGAGTTAACGCTCCACCGTTACCAGGGATGTTAGCAAAATAACGGTTCTGTGCATTAGTACCACCCCCCGTACTACTCCAGTAACTAGCATAACCACCTGTATTACCCATCGTATTAGTCGATCTATCACGAATTCCAGGGCAAGAAAGTCTCAAAATAGAATTTAATGCAGTTTGAGCATAAGTCATGTTTGCATAAAACACTAAAGAATTTAACTCATTTATTGAAGCCACTCTAAAGCCTGAAGGACAAGGGTTGTTGGTGCTAGATTCATTAAGCCAAAGAGAATTGTTCGATGTGATTCTCCAATCATAAGGAGAACCCGTAATAATATACAGAGCATTAGGAGGAACATTACTTAAGGTGGTTGTGGTGTTATTAACAGGTACACCTGTCGTATTGCTTGTCCAATTTATCAACTCATGACCGTCTGGTCTTCTTCCCCATTGAAAAAGGCTTCCATAGGCATTAAAATCATCTACGGCAGTAGCTTGTCCACTAGGGTTAAAACCAGGTTTCATAATATTGGCATAATTAGCTCCTAGATTGTTGCTTAACCAAGTATTACCACTTTCGGCAACAACAGGCATATATAACATTAAGTGCGAGCTTGCATCTCCATTATTGTCTGCAATACCAAACATTTTATCGGGTATCCCTGGAATTGCTCTTATGTTAAGGCTGGTTGTTGCTCCAGCATTGTTATAAGGATATGTTAAACTACCTAACAAAACACCTAAAAAAGTATTTCCTAAACCTGCATTAAGGTCTACTTTCTTAACATTAAGAGTTCCCCCTACTGCTGTTATAGTGGCTACAATCGATGCAGTACTAGTAGTATAGGCTTGTGATGCCCATGATAGTCTTATATCTCTACTAATGCCATCCTCTGTCATACTTGCAGGAATAGTAATTGTATTTGTATAGCTAGGTAATGTAGCATTAGCCGTAACACCAGCAATAGGAATCCTGATTGTTTTGGCTGTTGTTGTAATTGTCCCTTGTATATTTAGTGCAGTAGGTTCATTTGTACCATCTGCAGCTTGTGTACTGGTAGTAGCAGCAACTGTAGGTGTTGAATACGGCAAATAATCTTCGTCAAAAACGGAAGCTACAAAATAATTCTGATTTTGAGCTAGTGTAATAGTGGTAGGAACTATATACTGTACGGTTGCTTGAAGCGTACAACTTTGTCCACCAATGTTCAGAGCAAACGAAGCTGTACCATTAATAGAAGGAGTTCCTGTAATAGCCACCGTTAGGTTTCCAGCTCCAGTAGCAAAATTACTCGCCGTTATTGTGGCGGTTAATCCTGTTACCCCTGTAGATGATATCGTTTGTGCTGCATAATTTCCACCATCTCCTCCAGTATACGGAACTGTATAAGAAACTCCAGAAGCTAAGGCACCAGAAACTAAAGTACCTGTACCTGTAGCACTAGGGCAGTCGAGAGTTGCAATAGATCCTGCATTTACCACTCGTGTTAGCGTACATGTTTTTCCTCCAAAGTTTAAAGCAAATGAAGCTGTACCTCCAATACCAGATGGTGTGCCTGTTATACTAATCGATAGATTACCTGCTCCATTGGCAAGTGTACCAGCTTGTATGGTTGCTGTTAAACCTGTAATACCTGTTGAGTTGACCGATTGATTTAAAAACGATGCTCCATTACCTCCTGTATAAGGAACCGTAGAGGTAACACCAGATGCCGCAACTCCACTTATAAGCGTTCCACTATGTGCAGCTGTTGCACAATCTAATGTTGCTATAGTAGGAATCAAAACGCTTGCTGTCTTATCGCAGTTTAAAGAAAGTTTGGTCCATGTACCAGTAAGCGTTCCTGCCGATGAAGGTGCTCCTGCTAAAGTATAGGTAACTATTTGTGATTGACCTGCAGTAAGTGTTACACTTGTAGGTGACACAGAAGCTACAGATACGCCAGTAATACCTGATAATACTAAATCTCCTGTAGCAAAATTAATTGTTGTAGTTGTGGTTGCTGTAACAGATGGTGAATCGTTAGTAACATTAACTGTGAATACATTGGCTGCTGTAACTGGAACATTCCTTGAGTAAACCCCTTGAAACCCGTTACAATTAGCCGTAACTGTTGGACCAGGATGATCCGATAAGCAACTAGACCAGGTACTGTTTTCATATATTTTAATGCAATTAGCCGATACATCGTACACCATCATTCCGTTTACAGGAGCAGCTACCGCCGAAGTAGTTGCCACTCTAGGCAACAATAATCCTTTGTTTGTAGCTGATAAATCGAGTATAGAACTCGGATTAGGGCTGTTGGTGTTTATGCCCACCTGTGAGAAAATGCCCGTAGTTACCATCATAATGGCAACCATAATTAATTTTTTCATATGTACTATTTATTTGTTTTTTAAGCTATATTTTATCGTCTTTCTTTATACGTCACACTTGAAGAATAATTTTTTTACAAGTAATTAGTAATGCATTGGATAATACTATTAACTTCTTTGCTATGACGATTTCATATAATCTGTTTATGTATTATACATTATGTGATTACTTACACATTCAATATAACATGACTGAAACGTTGAAAATCGTATTCCTTACTCATCTTGAATACTAAATAAATTCTTTTTTAACCTAATAATGACAACTAGTAAGGCAAAATAAGAGGGTTATACCACTATTTATAAAAGTAGTTATACGCCTAGTGCATAACCCAACGTTATTAACCTCGCTTTTACAAAACAGGAACTGTTTTAACACAGTTTAATGGAAGTTTAGTCCAAGTACCTGTAAGTGTTCCTGATGTTGCTGGAGTACCTGTTAAAGTATAGGTTATCACAACTGACTGATCTGCGTTAAGGGTTGCTGTTGCAGGTGACACTGAATCCACTGTTATTCCAGTAATGCCCGATAATGCTAAATCTCCTGTAGCAAAGCTAACGGTTGCAGAGGTAAATGATTTATTAGTAACTGTAACAGTATAAACATTTGCTGCTGTAAGCGCAACACTAGATGAGTAAGAACCTTCAAATCCATTTGCATTACAATTAACAATTACTGTTGAAGTTGCTTGGCTCGACAAGCATCCTGACCAAATATTATTCTCATATGATCTAACACAATTCGCTGAAATGTCATACGCTATCAATCCATTTACTGGAACAGGAATGGCAGATGTAGCAGCCACTCTAGGTAACAACAATCCTTTATTTGTAGCTGTCAAATCTAGTATAGAACCCGGATTGGGAGTGTTTGTACCTATCCCAACTTGTGAGAAAACACCCGCAGTTACCATCATAAGGGTAACCATTATTATTTTTTTCATATGCAACTATTTATTGTTTAAAAATATCCTATCGCTTTTTTATCTTAACTTTACTCTTGATTTATTCATCATTTTTGATGATACAATTTATTTAAGTATTTTTTTTGTTAAAGGCGATATTCTTATATGCATTTTGTTTTATTGTTTTATAATCTGAAACCCCACAATTTGAAGTGGTGTTTTTAATAGATTAATTTTTTTACTTTATGTTTTCATTTATACGGTATGCTATTTACAACCGAACAAACTATTGGTTTTTATCCTCTTATATATGGATTCAGACCCAAAAGCCAGAAAGAAAGTATGAAAAAACTATTTTAATACGGGTCTGAATCCAAAATAGAAGTTTGCTTTTTACTTACCTCAAAAAAGCAAGACTAAAGCATTTGTAACTAACTCAAAGTAGGTGGTCTTATTCTTGAAACTTTATAGTAATTATTAAAAAAATAGGCAATTGGTCTAGAGTAAACGGTTTGCCTTTTCGATGTGGTGTCATACTCTATCGAAATGAAAGTGTTTTGAGATGGGATAGCAAAAATAGGGGTGCTTGTTTTGAGTTTATTACCAATACGTATGGTTGTATGATTTACAACAGCCAATCCATTGTAGCAACCATCATATAAAAAATTAGCACTATTAGGATAATCGCCAGAAGACACATCAGTAGAGGCTTTCTCTTGATCTTTTACAACAACCTGAATTTTATACTTCTTGTTTGAATAAGATGGTAGTTTGTTTGATTCTTTGTTTTGGCAAGGATTGGGCTGAGTGACAGAATCTGGACATGTAATTGCAAAGGAATTGTTCTCAAGAACCATTACAAAACTGCCGTCTACTATTGTAACACTACTAGTTGTTGTTATATAAAATTTATCGATATTGGTGAGTGTCAATTTTCCACATTGAAGGGTATTTTGTAGGGAGGTTGGAGTCTCTGGAGTATTTGATAATGCCATTATAGGCGCAAGAAAGACAGACAGAAAAAATCTTCTTTTTTGGATTTCTATAAATACATATTTAGTTACATCCTTCATAATCTTAGCCTACAACAGTTATAAAAAACGTGCTCTTGCACTATTTTTAATCTTAAAAAACCAGACAGCATCATCCAGTTACATCACCTTCCCCAAAATATGAACTTTCAATATGCTGCCTAGTATGTACTATTAATTTCTTTGCAAATGAAAGATAAAACGAGGTAATGTAATTATCGAAAAAACACATGAGATATTGAAAATCGATATTTTTTTTAGTAAATGGCATTTTTGGGCTTTTCTAACCTCTTTTTATAACGGATTAAAAAAAATAATTCTTAATTGTGGTTTGTTTTTTTCTTTATTGTGGTTTAACACTATAAGCATTTTATTGTGAACAACATACGAGAAAGCCATAAAGCTTATATAATATGGTAAGTGGATTTTGAAACAAATAAATTTTGTTTTTATAAAAGAAACACAATTGTTTGTGATGTATAGATTATTGCTAACTAAATTTATGCTGCTGATAAAAGATACTTTTATTAATTGTGTTTATCTTGTCTATTAAAAATGTATTGTTTATTTCGTATTTATATTGTAAAAAAATAATTTGATAGAAATAATTTCATAACTTTATAATCATCAATTTTTTTTTATAAAAATGAAAATAGCCCTTTTTTCAAATGAGTTTCCACCGAATATATATGGTGGTGCTGGTGTGCATATTGATTTTTTAAGTCAGGAATTGGCAAAACTCGCTTTGGTTGAGGTACGCTGTTTTGGAAATCAATTGGAAGAGTATGACACAATGAATGTCATTGGAATACAATCTTCGTTGAACAAGATGGAAGATGATGGCAATATGCATATCAAAATGTTTCATAATTTGAGTAAAAATGTGGAGATGTCTCAGCATACGATGCAAGCAGATATTATTCATTGTCATACTTGGTATACTCATTTGGCAGGTGTTTTTTCGAGAGAGTTATTGCAAGTACCTCTTGTTTTAACCACTCATAGTTTGGAAACACACCGTCCATGGAAAGTGGAACAATTGGGTAATGGTTATTTTCTTTCCCGCTGGATAGAGAATTGTGCTTATAATACTGCTGATGGTGTAATTGCTGTAAGTGAACAGATGAAAGTTGATGTGGTAGAAGCCTACGGGATAGATCCTAGTAAAGTAACGGTCATTCACAATGGGATTGACCCTGTATTTTACCAACCTACTTTTGACAATATGGTACTGCTTGAATATGGTATAAATCCTGCTGTTCCTTTTGTTCTTTTTGTTGGAAGAATTACGCGGCAAAAAGGGATTTCACAACTACTTTCGGCTGCGAAATATTTTGATGCTGATTGTCAAGTTGTACTTTGTGCTGGTGCACCTGATACTGAGGAAATTGCCAAAGAAACCGAAGAGTTGATTATGGAGTTAAAAGGTGTACGAGAAGGGGTTGTTTTAATTTCGGAAATGCTTTCTCGAGAAAAGGTAAGAGTGTTATATAGCCATGCTAGGGTTTTTGCTTGTCCGTCATTATATGAACCATTTGGTATTATCAATCTTGAGGCGATGTCATGTGAGACTCCTGTTGTTGGTAGTGCTGTTGGTGGAATTCCAGAGATAATTGTTGAGGATGAAACGGGTTATTTGATTGATTTTGAGAGTGTTTCGAGGACTGATTTTAACCCAAAAAATCCAATTGAATTTCAAGAGAATTTTGCTTCAAAGGTGAATGTTTTGCTACGGAATGAGGAATTGGCAACTGCAATGGGAAAGGCAGGAAGAGAAAGGGTTTTATCCCATTTTAGTTGGGAATCGATTGCTAAAACGACTTATGCTTATTACGAGGATGTGATTTCGAAATTTGAGAAGGAGAAAGCGTGATAGTGTGATTGAAAGTTGAGAAACTGTGTTTTTTTTTGTTGGATGTAAGAAAACTGGTATTTGCACCCCGACTTGAACGGAGCTCTTTTTATATTTTCTTTTTTTAGAAAATATAAAAAAGCGGGAGTGGAAGGCGGAATAGGTGCCCAAGAGATATGAATAGTAATATGGGATGTATTAGTTGCACTCGGTTCGATGTTTTCGGGTGTATTCATTCCTGATAATGATATAAAAATGAAAAAAAGTACATTGGCCATTATATTGGGTGGCGGGCAAGGTTCAAGATTGTATCCATTAACGCAAAGTCGTTCTAAACCAGCTGTTCCTATTGCTGGAAAGTATCGTTTGGTTGATATTCCGATATCGAATTGTATTAATTCTGATATTAAAAGGATGTTTGTTTTAACACAGTTTAATTCGGCTTCTTTAAATCAACACATCAAAAACACCTATCATTTTAGTCACTTTAGTACTGCTTTTGTCGATATTTTGGCTGCTGAGCAGACGCCTGATAATCCAACTTGGTTTCAGGGTACTGCTGATGCTGTAAGACAGTGTATGAATCATTTTTTGAATCATGAGTTTGATTATGCTTTGATTTTATCGGGGGATCAGTTGTATCAAATGAATTTTAATGATATGATAAAAGCGCATCAAGATAGCGGTGCGGATATATCTATTGCTACTTTACCTGTGAATGACAAAGAGGCACCTGAGTTTGGAATTTTGAAAACCGATTCTGAAAATTTTATAACTTCTTTTATTGAGAAGCCAAATGTTGATTTGTTACCTGAATGGACTTCGGAGGTGAGTGAGGAATCTAAAGCTGAGGGTAAGTATTATCTTGCATCTATGGGGATTTATATTTTTAATCGTAAGTTGTTGATAGACTTGATGGGAGATCCCGACACGAAAGATTTTGGTAAAGAGATTATTCCACAAGCTATTGGAAAACAAAAAATATTGAGTTATCAATATGAAGGGTATTGGACTGACATTGGAAATATTGATTCGTTTTTTGAAGCTAATTTAGGTTTGACTGATGCTATTCCGAAGTTTAATTTGTTTGATAATTCTGGAAAGATTTATACTCGTGCTAGGGTTTTGCCTCCATCAAAAATAACGGGTGGATCTACTGTGGATAAGTCAATTATTGCGGAGGGTTGTATAATAAATGGAACAAAGATAGAGCATTCGGTTGTTGGGATTCGTACTCGTATAAATCGTGATTCGATTATTACCAATTCTTATTTGATGGGTAATGATTATTATCAAAATTTGGATGAGATAAGCCATAATATTTATCATAATATTACTAACATTGGTATTGGTGAAAGGTGTTTTATAAATAATACTATTGTTGATAAGAATTGTAGAATTGGCAATGATGTAAAGCTTAATGGTGGTAAGCATTTGAAGGATCAAAATACTGATTTATTCACTATAAAAGATGGAATTATTGTGGTAAAGAAAGGTGTTACTCTTCCCAATGGTTTTACAATATAAACAAAATAAAGACTTGAAAATTTATCTGTTTTGGTTTTGCACTAGATAGATGTAGCTTTTTTGTTGGTTATTGATTATGTAAATATGCCTTTGTTTCTTAGAATATGATATGTGGGAAGGGTTTTCTGAAACAAGTGATAGGTAGGTTATTATGACAGAAAGTATAGTAGAGTTGGGTATTGATTTGGTATGTTTTTTTGTGTTTATTATGAGTGTATTATAATAATTCTTTGGTGAGTTTTTCGAAAACCCAAGCTGGTCCTATTAATAAAAACTGAATATCTTTGAAGAATGATGGTTTTTTTCCTTCGACTTTGTGTCCATAGAATTGTCCAATCCAAGCGAAGACAAAAACAATTACTGAAAATGGCAATAAAGGTAAGTAGTAGCTAAGTAAGCTGTTCAAAGCAAGGCAAAATAGTGAAAAGAAAAACATTCTTACTGCTAGTTCAACTGATAGGGTTGCATAAAAAAGTAGTACAAAAATTAGTATTACTGATGCCCAGTTTTCTATAACTGGCAAATGTGATACAAATATTTTGTCTAAAATTCCAGCTGGAATATTCATTAACAATCCAATGATTGAAAGGTATATTAATGGCACACAGATGTAATGAATGGATATGTTTGTTGGGTTTTGATGACTATCTGAGTATTCATCAAACCATTGTTGTAGTGTTTTCATATTCTTTTTATTGATTAATTCATGGTCAAATAAGAATATATCTTTTCTCTTTCTTGATCTGTGATTTTGGCTTTCTTTTGCATGCTTAACAGAATTGGTTTCCATTGTTCTGGAGTGTAATCTTTTGCACTATACAATTTATGGCATTTGGCACAGTTGTTTTCGTAAGACATTTTGGCTGCAATAAGATCGGGGGTTAATTCAATTTTGGTTGTTTTTGTTGTACTTCCTGTTGGTGCAGTTTTTGGTGAACATGCAAAGGTTATCCCTATTATGATGGATGCTATTGTTATTTTTGTTTTCATTTCTAGTTATGTTTTAGTTTTCAGCGAGTAAAAATAGGGAATTATTTTAAATTTTGTTTTGAATGATATTATTTTGTCTTACATCGCACCAGTCTCATTTTGTCAAAGTAAAGACAAATCGGTCTGTTTTATATGATTTTTTGCTGTTTGATATGTAATAACTATTTTTCTATTTAGCGTCGTACTATCCTTGTATACAAAATTAGAATAACTTCACTTTTTGTATTTTGTCAAAAAATTACTTTTGATAATGTTTTTTTGACAATGTTACCATTATGAATATCCTTGAATCGAATAATCTTAATCATTTGTTTGTCTATTTTATCTCCATTTAATGCATGAACTCTCTTGATTTTCTTTGGTATTTTCAATATTTATTGACGGATTCATTTTGGTATCGAATCATTTTGTGTAAATCGAAATAAGGTAAACAGAAGAAAAATAGAACTTGATTATATTACTTTATATATAGGAAATATAAAAAATCCCGATAGAATTAACTATCAGGATTCATTTTTAAACTTGGTATTTTGTCACTCAAAATATTCCTAAAAATACGGTCTTGACTTACTTGACGTCCATTACTTCAACATCAAAAATCAAAGTTGCATTTGGCGGAATCACACCACCTGCTCCACTGGTACCGTATCCTAAATAAGATGGTATAACGAAACGTGCTTTATCGCCTACTTGTAGTAATTGGATTCCCTCATCCCAACCTTCTATTACGTGCCCTTTTCCAAGTGGAAATTCGATTGGTTTTTTTCTTGGATAGGATGAATCAAAGGTTTTACCATTCTCTAATTGCCCAGTATAATGAACTGAAACTATTTTCCCTGCTTCAGCTTTTTTTCCATTTCCTTTTTGGATAATTTTATAACGCAAACCACTTTCTGTTTTATCAAAACCAGCCGCTACTTTTTCCATTGCTTCTTCAGCTTGTTTTTTGGCCTCTTCTATTCTTTTTAGTCTTGATCCTTCAAATGTTCTAAAGGCTTCTATTGCATTCCATTTTTGCGCTTCATCACCTACTCTTACGATTTCTATTGTTTCTATTAAATCGCCTTGTGCAATTGCATCAACAACATCTTGACCTTCTACAACATGCCCAAAAACTGAATGTTTTCCGTCTAACCATGGTGTTGGAACATGTGTTATAAAAAATTGAGTTCCGTTTGTTCCTGGCCCAGCATTGGCCATTGATAAGACACCTGGTTTGTCGTGTTGTAATGTTGGGTGAAATTCATCGTCAAATTTGTAACCTCCATCTCCAGTTCCTATTCCAAGTGGGCAACCACCTTGTATCATAAAATCGGGAATTACTCGATGAAATTTTAACCCATCATAGTATGGTTTTCCCATTGGTTTTGCGGTATTTTCTAATTGTCCCTCGGCCAATCCTACAAAGTTGCCAACTGTCCCTGGTGTTAAATCGTGTGTCAATTTTACTAAAATAGAACCTTTTGAGGTATTAAATTTAGCATATATTCCGTTTTCCATTCTTTTGTGTTTTTTATTTGAGGTGCAAATTTAAAATAATATTGTAGAATAATAGTATAATTGTATTTTTGAATGAAAATAATACTAAAATAAGATGAATTCTATATATGATAAAGTATCGAACGATTTAATGGTAGTTCGAATAAATAAGTTAAATTCTGAAAGTAAGGCTCTTTGGGGAAAAATGGATGCTGCTCAAATGTGCAAGCATTGTTCGATTGCCATTGATATAGCTTTTGGGAAAGGTGATTTGAAAGTCAATTTTTTCATGAAACTTTTGGGAAAAATACTAAAGAAGAACGTTTTTTATGGTGGCGAATTGAAAAAAAATTCGCCAACTGCAAAAGAGTTTGTCATTACTGAACATTATGACTTGGAAAAAGTAAAATTAGAGTTAATAGAACGTTTTAGCCGTTTTGCTACCGAAGGAAAATCGGTTATTGCAACAATGGATCACCCTTTTTGGGGAAAAATGTCGTATGAAGATTGGGATGCATTGATATGGAAACATACTGACCATCATTTACAACAATTTGGTGTTTAACAAAATTTAAAGATAAAAGACTGTATGGACTATATAAATATCAACAAGCAAACTTGGAATAATAAAACGGATGTTCATATTGCATCTGATTTTTATGATATGCAAGGTTTTTGGGATGGGAAATCGACTTTAAATTCTATTGAACTAGAACTTTTGGGAGATATTGCAGATAAAAAGATTTTGCATTTGCAATGTCATTTTGGTCAGGATACAATGACTTTTTCGAGGATGGGTGCAAAAGCTACTGGTATTGATTTATCTGATAAAGCAATTGAAAGGGCTATTGAGTTTGCTACGAAATTAAATTTGGATACTACTTTTGTTTGCTGTGACATTTATGATACTCCTAAATTT
>CAZLEU010000007.1:0-47960 GCA_964558625.1 uncultured Flavobacterium sp. | reverse complement strand
CTCTCTTCATGAAATCATTTAATGCGGTTTTCTTATCAGTTCCATTTTTTATTAATTGATTTACTTCTAAGGCTCCATACAGATTGGAAATTAATTCTCCAATGACTTCTAATTCTTCATCTTTTAGTGAAGAAACTTCACAAAGATTCTCTAATACTTCAATAGTTTCAATTAGATAATCTTGATCATTATCTTCAATAAACTGAGTTAGGTGTTTTATTATAGGTAATTTCATTTGTCTAGTTTATAGTATGTTGTTAAAAGTTAATGGTTTGTACTAAATTCTACAAACCATTAACTTTTTAGATTACTTCATTTATTAAGTCTGTTAAAACTTCAAGTTTGGTAGTTTGGCTTTGATTCACTAAACTTCCATTTTTGAAAGTTGCAAATGTTGGTAAATTATCCACTTTAGCCAATTTTCTTGACTCAGGGTATTTTTCTGCATCAACTATAAGAAATGGTATTGTCTCATTTTGAGAAGCCAACATTTTGAATTTTGGTTTCATAATACGGCAATTTCCACACCATGAAGCAGCATATTGAACTACTACAACATCATTTGAAGCAACCACTTCTGCTAAATTATCTTGTTCTATTTCTGAAAACATAGTTTTAAAATTTCAATAACAATAACAATGTCAAATTTATAATTTTGACATTGTCATTGTCTAATGGTTGTTATTTATTAATGGGATGCTAAATATGCAGCTGTACTATTTCTATCAGCATTCATTGCATCTTTTCCTTCTTCCCAATTTGCAGGACAAACTTCACCCTTGGTTTGAACATGTGTGTATGCATCAATTAATCTTAAATACTCGTTCACATTTCTTCCCAATGGCATATCATTTACACTTTCGTGGAAAATTTTGCCTTCTTCGTCAACCAAATAAGTGGCTCTGTAGGTTACATTAGATCCCACCAATTGCTCATCTTCTAATTCTTCATTATATTCAACATCAATATCAAGAATTCCTAATGCAGAAGATAAATTACGGGTTGTATCTGCCAAGATAGGGTAGGTTACACCTTCAATTCCTCCATTATCTTTTGCAGTGTTTAACCATGCAAAATGAACTTCATTTGTATCACATGAAGCACCAATAACCATAGTATTTCTTTTTTCAAATTCTTGAAGAGCAGCTTGGAAAGCATGTAATTCTGTTGGACATACAAATGTGAAATCTTTTGGATACCAAAAAAGAACTACCTTTTTCTTGTTTTTTACCGCTTCGTCTAAAACGTTAATTCTTAAATTATCTCCCATAAAAGAGATAGCATCTACTGTAATGTTTGGGAATTTTTTTCCAACTAATGACATTGTATATAATTTTAAGTTAATATTTATTCTTTTTGCAAATTTACCTATAAAAGAAATTCACGTCTATTATTTTTAATTATATCTTTTTATTTAATAATAGTTTTTTATTATAGTTTTATAATTTTCATTTTTTTAAAACATTACTAAATTATGCTATATTTGTTATTCTAACATTAATAAACTATAAAAATGTCATTATCAAATTTATTCAGAAGAAAACCAACTTCAACAATTATCGAACAGGGTGGAGACGGAGATCATTCAGGTTTAAATAAAGTATTAAACGTTAGAGATTTAACTTTTTTTGGAATAGCTGCAATTATTGGTGGAGGAACTTTTAGCGCAATTGGAAACGCTTGTTTTTCTGGTGGACCAGCAGTAATTCTACTTTATATAATGTGTGCTGTTGCGTGTGGTTTTACAGCCATGTGCTATGCAGAATTTGCTTCAAGAGTACCGGTTTCGGGTAGTGCATACACATATGCTTATGTTTCTTTTGGAGAATTATTTGCTTGGATTATTGGTTGGGCATTAATTATGGAATATTCAATAGGAAATATTTACATTGCTTTTTCATGGAGTGGCTATTTTACCAATTTGTTAGAAACATTTCATATTCATTTACCCGAATGGTTAACCATAAATTATAAATCAGCTCAAGATGCTTTTGTAGCTAACAAAGGTACTGAAGGTTTAGCTGCCTGGCAAAATGCTCCAGTAATAGGTGGATTAAAGATTATATTTGATTTACCTGCAGTAGTTATTAATATTTTGATTACTTACTTAGTATATAGAGGAACCAAAGAATCCAAAAACTTTAGTAATGCTATGGTTTATATAAAGCTGGCAATTATTTTTTTAGTAATTGTCGTTGGAGCATTTTATATAGATATTGATAACTGGACACCATTTATGCCAAATGGTTTTAGTGGTGTTATGGGAGGTGTATCTGCAGTTTTCTTTGCATATATTGGTTTTGACGCCGTTTCAACACTGGCAGAAGAAAGTAAAAATCCACAAAGAGATTTGCCTCGTGGAATGATTTATTCGTTGGTAATTTGTACAGTGGTTTTTATTGTTCTAGCATTAGTAATCACTGGAATGGTTTCTTATGAATTATTAGGAGTAAGTGATCCATTGGCCGAAATTTTTGCTTTAAAAGGAGTAAAATGGATGTTGTTTATTGTTTCTATTGCAGCGGTTGTGGCTATGACTAGTGTATTATTGGTTTTTCAGATGGGGCAACCTCGAATTTGGATGACAATGTCAAGAGATGGATTGATGCCAAAGAGATTTGCTGAAATTCATCCAAAATATAAAACGCCTGGATTTGCAACTATTGTTACTGGCTTGGTGGTAGGACTTCCGATATTTTTTACAGATGAAAATTTTGTATTAGATTTTACTAGTATAGGTACATTATTTGCTTTTGTGCTAGTTTGCGGCGGAGTTTTAATGCTTTCACCTCAAAGTGAAGCTGAATTAGTAGAAAGAGCAACCAAAGGTAAATTCAGGATTCCGTACATAAATTCAAAGTTCATATTTCCTGTGATTGTAATTGTTGCAGTTGTATTGATTGAAAAATATGTTCCGACATTTTTTACCGATGTGCTTGATTTTTCGAATGGAAAAATGGCAACGAATTTACCCATGTTGGTATTTCTTTTGATTTGTGCTATGATGACAATTTTGGCATTTATCAAAAACTTATCGCTAATTCCTTTGTTAGGATTAATTTCATGTTGCTATTTACTAACAGGTATGGCAGTTTCAAACTGGATGTGGTTTGGAAGTTGGTTGGTACTAGGATTGATTTTCTACTTTATGTATGGATATAAAAATAGTAAACTAAATAAAAGAACGGAGTAATTATCGTTTAAAATTTCTTTTCAATAAAGAATAAATCACGGTGTCCCAAAATTTTCCTAACGCAAATTCGTTTTCCAATATGTGGGCTTCTTTTATAAAACCAATTTTTTGTAAAACACGTTCTGAAGCAATATTATCGGGGTCAATTACACCTTCCATTGAGTGCAATTGCATTTGATTAAAGCCATAGGTTACAATTTCTTTTATAGCTTCGGTTGTATAACCTTTTCCATTGAATTCAGGTAAAATCATATAACCAATTTCAGCACGATAATTCTCGGGTTGGATTCGATAAATTCCCATAAAACCAACAAATTTTGAGTCATCTTTTAAATAAACACCCCAATTTATTGCGGTGTTATTTTCGATGTTTTCATCAATCATTTTAAGATGTGCTAATGCTTGTTCTTCGGTTTCAATTAGTGGACGAGGAATGTATTTCATAGTTTCGGGATTACCACGAAGTACTAGTATTTCATTTAGGTCAGCTTCAGTAAGTCGACGCATATACAGACGATCTGTTTCTAAATTTGGGAATGGATTAAAGTTAATTATTAGCATAATTTATAAAATTTCTATTGTAAATGAACAATCATGTTTTTTATTTGGTTCAAGAATCACAATGGCTTCTTTTTCTGTTATGTTTCCTGATGTTTCTGTTATATCAGAATAACCTAGCCAAGGTTCTATACAAACAAAAGGCGCCCCAACTTTTGACCAAATTCCGAGACTTTCAAAATCTTTAAAACGGACATTTAAAATTGGTTTTTTATATTCAAGAAGTGAAATACTTTTTGATTGTAATTGTTTGAAAATTAATGCATCTTTTTGAAATAGTTTATTGGTAATAGGCAAAGTTTTATTTTTTAATAATATACTATAATTAGTATTTGAGAGCAAATCATTTTCAAGTATATAACATTGTAATTCTTCTTGTTTTTCGAATGATAAACTATAATTTTCAATCTCTTTTGGCAATGCGAATGCTGGATGCGCCCCTATAGAAAAAGGCATTTTTACTTTATTCAAATTTTGAATTGAGTACCCAATTGTTAGTTCATTTTCTGTAAGTGAATAAGTCAATTGCAATTCAAATAAAAATGGATATTTCTGTAAAGTTATTTCTGTAGATTTCAATGAAAAAGTAACTTTGTTTACCGTTTGATAAACCACTTCAAACTCCATATCTCTGGCAAAACCATGTCGTAGCAATTCATACTTTTGATTTTCATAAAAATAGCAATTGTCTTTCAAAGTTCCCACAATCGGAAATAAAACAGGTGAGTGTTTTCCCCAAAACGCAGGATTTCCTTCCCAAATATATTCTTTTCCATTAGCAATTTTTACCAACGAATTCAATTCGGCTCCTTTTGAATTAATGGTTGCTTTTAGAAAATTATTCTGTATTGAAATGTTCATCAAGTTAAATATTTTATAAAAAGTCAAATATAAGGTAACAAACGTATTGGTTTTTATACTTATTATATATTTTTGTTCACTAAATAAATCAGAAAAATGAAAAAATATTTTTTAAGAATTGCTTTTGTAACTTTTCTTTTTGGAGCTTTGTCTACAAATGCACAAGAAGTTAAAGCATCAAATTATAATTACAACGAAGCATTTGGGAATAATTTTTATTCAAAAAATGCAACTGATACTCGCTCGGCCAGCGGACAACCAGGAGCCAAATATTGGCAAAATAGAGCTGATTATGCGTTAACAGCAACTTTAAATGAACAAACGAATGAGATTGTTGGAACAGAGATTCTTACTTACACCAATAACAGTCCAGATAAGCTTGGGTTTTTATGGATGAATGTCGATCAGAATTTATTCAAAAAAGATTCTCGTGGAAATGCTGTAATTCCAACCAAAGGAAGCCGTAATGGTGCTAAAGGACAAGATTTTGATGGTGGTTTTAAAATAAAATCTGTAAAAATTATGAGTACAGTTGGCGGAAAAACAGTAGAAAAAGAAACAACATTCGTGATAACTGATACTCGTATGCAAATTCAATTACCGCAAGAGTTGAATGCCAATGGAGCTAGTATCAAAATCAAAACAGAATTCTCATATATTTCACCAATATATGGTTCAGATAGAACGGGTGTTTTGGAGACCAAAAATGGAAAAGTATTTACAATTGCACAGTGGTATCCAAGAATGTGTGTATATGACGATGTTCGTGGTTGGAATACAAGCCCATATCTTGGTGCTGGCGAATTTTATTTAGAATATGGCGATTTTGATGTGGCTATAACTGTCCCAAGTAATCATATTGTGGTTTGTTCTGGAGAATTACAAAATCCGACTGAAGTTTATACTGTAGAACAACAAAAGCGTTGGACTCAAGCTAAGATAAGTGATAAAACGGTTTCTATTCGTTCTGCTGATGAAGTTACTAATGCCAATTCTCGTCCAGCAGGAAAAGCTACACTAACATGGAAATTTAAAATGAAAAATTCCCGTGATGTTTCTTGGGCTTCTTCTGCAGCTTTTATTATTGATGCTGCCAAAATCAATTTGCCAAGTGGAAAAAAATCGCTTGCAATTTCGGCTTATCCAATAGAGAGTGATGGTCAAGATGCTTGGTCTCGCTCAACAGAATATACAAAAGCATCAATAGAGAATTATTCTAAAAGATGGTTCGAATATCCTTATCCAGCAGCTGTAAATGTTGCTGGTAACGAAGGTGGAATGGAATATCCGGGAATCGTTTTCTGTGAATATACAGCAAAAACCGCTGAGCTTTGGGGGGTTACTGATCACGAATTTGGTCACATTTGGTTTCCAATGATTGTAGGTTCAAATGAGCGATTATTTGCTTGGATGGATGAAGGATTTAATACATTTATTAATGGTTTGAGTTCTCAAGATTTTAATAATGGGGAATACAAACAAGATAAACCCAATATGCATCAATCAGCTTATATGCTTACAAATCCTGATTTAGAACCGGTTATAGCTGCACCAGATAATTTGAAAGAAGATAATTTAGGCTTTTTAGCATATTATAAACCAGCAAGTGCACTTGATATATTGAGAAATCATGTTTTAGGAGCTGAGCGTTTTGATTTTGCTTTCAAAACCTATATCAATCGTTGGGCTTTCAAACACCCTACACCGGATGACTTTTTTAGAACAATGGAAAACGTTTCTGGGGAAAACCTTAGTTGGTTTTGGAGAAGTTGGTTTTTAAACAATTGGCAGTTTGACCAAGGAATTAAAAGTGTCAAATATATAAAAGGTGATGCTACAAAAGGAGCAATTATTACAATTGAAAACTTAGAAAGAATGCCATTGCCAGTAATTGTTGAAATTAAGACTGTTAATGATAAAGTGAAAAGAATAACATTGCCAGTAGAAGTGTGGCAACGTAATGTGACTTGGTCATTCAAAGTGGATACTAATGAAGAGCTAGATACTATAAAATTAGATCCAGATGCTGTTTTTCCTGACAGTAATGAGGAAAATAATTTATGGGTTGCTTCAAAAAATGGAGTAGAGAAGGTAGAGAATTTGGATGCGTATACTGGCAAGTTTGCTAGCAAAATGATTCCTATAAAAGTTGAAGTTATAGATGAAGATGGAACACTTGTTATAAATGCTGAGGGACAACCTTCTCTGCCATTGGTAAATGAAGGTAACGGAAAATTTACGATGAAAGAAGCTGGTGTGAGTGTTCAGTTTGACAATAAAAAAGAAACATTTGCACTGGATATTAGTGGTCAACTATTTGAATTTATTAGAGAAAAATAAAATTAGAATTTTAGAATATACCAAAAAAGTCGCAAAGAATAGTGTTTTGCGACTTTTTTAGTTTTAAATAATTTTTTATTTCTTTTTTGTAAAGTCTGTTGTAGCTGTTAGCTCGGCAATTCTGATGATTACATCTATTGCTTTTTGCATACTTTCTACAGGGACATATTCATATTTTCCGTGAAAGTTGTGTCCACCTGCAAAGATGTTTGGACAAGGTAATCCCATGTAGGATAAACGACAACCGTCAGTTCCACCACGAATTGGTTTTATTAATGGTTTTATGCCCAAATCTTTCATAGCAGTTTCGGCCAAATCAACAATGTATTTTACAGGCATTACTTTTTCTTTCATATTGTAATATTGGTCTTTAACTTCCGCAATTACGATATCTTCACCAAATTGTTTTGCAAATTTCTTATTGATTTTTTTGGTTATTTTTTCAATAATCTCTTTACGTTTCTTGAATTTTTTGGCACTGTGGTCACGAATAATCAATTCCAATTTAGTTTCTTCAATGCTTCCCGAAAGTTGTGTAACGTGAAAAAATCCTTCGTAACCTTTCGTTTCTTGTGGTGTTTCACCTTTTGGTAATTCGTTTATAAAATCATTAGCAATCAACATTGAGTTAATCATTTTGTCTTTTGCATAACCAGGATGCACACTTTTTCCTTTGAAAGTAATTTTGGCACCAGCCGCATTAAAATTTTCATATTCCAATTCGCCTATTTGACTTCCGTCCATAGTGTAAGCCCAATCTGCACCGAACTTTTTCACATCAAATAAATCGGCTCCACGACCAATTTCTTCATCTGGTGTAAAGCAAACTCTGATTTTTCCGTGCTTGATATCTGGATTTTTGATTAAATGTTCCATGGCGGTCATAATCTCGGTAATTCCAGCTTTGTCGTCGGCACCAAGAAGCGTTAAACCATCTGTTGTGATAAGCGTTTGCCCTTTGTATAATAACAAATCTTTGAAATAACTAGGCGATAAAACAATGTTATTTTCTTTGTTCAAAATGATATCGCCACCATCATAATTTTTTACAATTTGAGGGTTTACATTAGCACCAGTAAAATCGGGAGTTGTGTCGAAATGAGCTACAAAACCTATTGTTGGCACTTTTTCTTTTACATTGCTAGGTAATGTTGCCATAACATAGGAATTTTTGTCTATCGTAACATCTTGCATTCCGATTGCATTTAATTCTTCTACTAGTTTATTGGCTAAATTCCATTGTTTTTGGGTGCTTGGAGTTGTTTCTGAATTTGGGTCAGATTCTGTATCAATTGTAACGTAGCTTACAAAGCGGTCAATAATGTGTTGCATAAGAATTTAATAATTTTGACAAATGTACAAATTCGATTGAATTTATTGATAAGTTATAGGGAAGTAAAGTTCTTAAAAATGATTATTTATTTTATATTTGAAAACCTAAAAAATAGTAATAGTGAATTTGATTAAGACATTTATAAGAATACAAGTAGTATTAGCATTTTCTTTCATTTTAGTAAACTGTTCATCCGCTGAAAAGTTCAATCAAAAAATGGCACAACCAATTCCAGTCGCTAAATTGCAAAAAGATATAGATTATGTTCAGCATAAACTAGATAGATATTATCCAAGTATTGATTTATATATTCCCAAACAACAATTAGACGCAAAGTTTGATAGTTTGAGAACTACCATAAAACAACCAATGACTAGCAAAGAATTTTATTTTGCTATAAGCCCAATAATTGCTTCGGTTCGTCAAGGTCATATGACGATGTCACAAGTTCCATACAAGTTATCAAAGAAAGAAGCTAAGCGAATCAAAAAAGCAGGCGATGGTCCATTATCACAATTTGCCTATGAATGGATTGATAATAAATTATATGTAATAAAAAATAAATCTAAAAATGATAAAATAAATGTTGGAACAGAAGTGGTTTCAATCAATAAAATTACGCCACAAGAACTTTATTCAAAGTATAGAAAAACATTTACTTCGGATGGTTTTAATACTACATTTTTACCAAAAGTATTTTCAAAACGATATACAACTTATATGACATATGAATTAGGAATAAATGATAGTTTGAATTTTGTTTTTAGACAAAATGATTCACTATTTTCTCAAGTAATTTCGAGAAAAAAGCCAGTTGAAAAAGCAAAAAAGAGAGTTGCTGATTCGGTAAAAGTTGCTGCAAAACCTGTAGTTGATAAAGAAAAAATTAAAGCTGATAAAAGATTTAAAAAAGTGTATGGATTTGATGAAAAAGAGAAAGAATATACTAAAGAATTTAAAATTCTTCCAGCTGATAGTTCTGTAGCGGTTTTAAAGATTAGAAATTTTTCAAAAGGTTATTATGACGAAATTTATGATGAAGTTTTTGATTCAATAAAGAAAGCAGAAATAAAAACGTTAATTATCGATCTTCGCGATAATCCAGGTGGAAGAATGGCCGAAATACAAAATCTGTATTCGTATTTAACGAATGAAAAGTACAAATTGACAAAACCATCTATTGTTACTTCTAGAACAAGTTTGTGGCGACCAGGGATTGTGAATAAGTTTCCTAAGTATACTTATCCTTTAGTAGCAATAGGTTATCCAATTTATATGGGAATTACTTATTTTAAAGCCAAAAAAGTTTCGGATAGAGTTTTTACTTATAAATCAAAATTTAAAAAGCCTAATAAAAATAATTTTTCGGGAAAAACATACGTATTAATTAACGGAATGAGTTTTTCTGCTTCCTGTGTTCTTTCGTCGGCATTGCAACTTAATCCTAATGTAACTTTTGTTGGAGAAGAAACAGGTGGCGCGTTAAAAGGAACAGTTGCAGGATTTATGCCAGTTGTAAAACTTCCAAATTCAAAACTTTCGTTACGATTAGGGCTAATTGACATTCAATCTGTAAACCAAAGTGGACCAGATGGAAGAGGAATTTTTCCAAATGTCGAAATAAAACAAACCATTCAGGATAAAGTGGAGAAAAAAGATCCTGAAATGGAATGGATTATGAAACAGTTGGGAGTTAAGAATTAATCGTTACAGATTTGTAAACTACAGTCTCCTAATACCAGCGTTTCTTATTTTGTTTCGAATTGGCCGATTTTCTCGATTTTACTTTTTCACCACTTCGGTTCGAATTGCTTTGTGGTTTTGTAGCAATTTCTGGACTTCCTGCATGCCAAGGATATGGATGTTCCGAAATTGTTTTAACATCTACTTTAATTAATTTCTGAATATCTTTCCAGTATGGATGTTCGTCTTTGCTACAGAAAGAGATTGCAATTCCGCCGTTTCCAGCGCGACCAGTTCGTCCAATTCGATGCACATATGTTTCAGGGATATTAGGTAAATCGAAATTGATAACATAAGGTAATTGATCAATGTCTATTCCACGTGCGGCAATATCGGTTGCTACCAAAACACCTACTTCTTTATTTTTAAAGGCATCAAGTACACGTTGTCTCGCTGTTTGTGATTTATCACCATGAATAGCTTCTGCAGCAACTCCATGTTTTCGGAGTGCTTTCACAATATTATCGGCACCATGTTTGGTTCTCGAAAAAACCAATAAGTCAGACAAATGTTCATTGCGAATTAAATGATATAATAATGCACGTTTGTCGGTTTTTTCAACAAAATAAATGCGTTGTTCCACATTTTCTGCTGTTGAAGAAACAGGTGATACTTCAACTTGTGCAGGACTTTTTAGAAACATTTCGGCTAATTCTCTAATAGCCAATGGCATTGTTGCAGAAAATAAAAGAGTTTGTCTATTGTTTGGAGTTAATTTTACAATTTTCTTGACATCGTTTACAAATCCCATGTCGAGCATCTGATCGGCTTCATCAAGGACCAAAACATGTAAGTGATCTAAGTCTATGAACCCTTGTTTGTGTAAATCAAGTAGTCTTCCTGGTGTAGCTATTAAAATATCGATACCTTTTCGCAATTGATCAACTTGTGGAATTTGTGAGACACCACCAAAAATGGTCAATTGTGTTAGATTGGTATATTTTCCGTAATCGTCAAAATTTTGACCAATTTGAACGGCCAGTTCACGAGTAGGAGTTATGACAAGTGCACGAATTTGTTTGGTCTTTTTAGAAGAACCTACTATTCTATGCAATTGGTGTATAATAGGAATGGCAAAAGCTGCCGTTTTCCCAGTTCCAGTTTGAGCACAACCGATTAAGTCACTTCCTGCTAAAACGATAGGAATGGCTTGTTCCTGAATAGGAGTAGGCTTCGTGTAACCTTGTTCAAAAACGGCTTTTTGAATACTTTTGGATAATGATAAATCTTCGAATAACATAAAAAAAATAGCTTAATCGATTAATTTTAGTGATTAAGACGTTGCAAAGATAGTCTATTTACTTTTAATCTATTTTGTGGTGAAAAGAACTATTTCCTTTGATAAAATCGGTTATCATATAACCAATTAACTTTCCAATAAGATGCTGATTTTTTTCTTCGCCTAGAGTTGGAGCGCCTTCACAAATATGTAAATAAGAAACATTTTTACTTTTGGCAAAATGATATATAAATTGTCGTACTTGTTCAACCGAAAAACCACTTGGTCCCATAGCACTACTTGCAATATTAGGAATAGCATCTAGGTCAATTTCAAGCCCGTAAAAATCATTGCTCACAAATTGGAATGCTCTTGAAAGTTCATTTTCAAAGTTTTTCTCTTTTCTGATAGCTATTTCGTCATATGTATTATAAGTAACCCTATCCTCAATATTTTTTAGAATGTGTAAAACGTTTTTTGAGGTATAATTTTCATGTAATCCAAAGATGAAATATTTTTTCAAAAAACCTTCTTCATATGCATAGTTAAAACCATTACCACTATGTCTTCCTTCCAAAATTCTAAAATCGGAATGTGCGTCTAGGTTGATAGCATTTATTGGCTTTCCTTTGGCAAGTGCCGTTCCTTTTATGTTTCCGTAAGCATTGTTATGTCCGCCACCAATAACGATTGGTGTTTTTCCCGAATTGACTATAATAGAAATAATGTGGACAACTTCTTTATCAATTTTTTCAACCAAATCGCTGAATTTTTTTCGATCTTTTATGTTGGTAAAGTCTAATTCTTTTACAGCTTCCATTTCTTCACTTACATCAAGCTTACCTAATACTATGACTTGATTTCCTTTGCAAAATTTATTATGCTGAATATTTGCAATACTGGCAATTGCGTTATCCCAAGCTGATGCTGCGCCAGGACGACCAAAATTGGCTCTAATGCCAATGTCTTCTGGAATTCCAAATAAAACATATTGAGCATCACATTCTTTAAAGAAAGAACTTATTTCCTTATCTTTGGGCAACGTAATCATTTTTTCGCCAAACTTTATTTCGCCGTTTCGATGATGTGTTACTTTTGCTAAGTCATTGATTGTGAAAGGAATTAATTTTTCCATCAGTAAAAATTTGTTTTTTCAAAAATATACTTTTTTGCGAATATTTGCGTTATATTATCTAAATCATGTTTCACTTAACCTAAAAAATAAAAAAAATGGAAAATCAACAAAGTAACTCAAAGTTAAAAGCGGTCATCTTAGTACTGGCTTTATTATTAGCTGGAAGTTTGGGATATATTTACAAATTGACATCTGAAGCAAAGACAAATCAAGCACTCTTGACTACCACTAAAACGGAAAAAGAAAAAGTAATTAGCGATTTAGAAGCTTTAAAGTCCCAATATGATGAGGCTATTGCTGAAAACACTACTATTTCTGAGGACTTAGCTGCCGAAAGAGAGAAAGTAATAGGATTATTAGCTGAAGTAAAAAAATCTAAAGGAGATGCTTCAGCCATGGCTAAATATAAAAATCAGTATTTTGTATTAGAGTCTAAAATGAAAGCTCTAATTCAGGAGAATGACATCTTAAAGAAAGACAATCAAAAACTTGTTACACAGCGAGATAGTACTGCAACTGTTCTTGGTGAAGCTCGCAAAACAAACGAAGATTTATTAGCTATGAATGATGGTTTGACTAAAACTGTTGAAAAAGCAGCCAAATTGAAAGTTTTGAATACAAAAGGGGTTGCTTTTAAAGTTAAATCGTCTGGAAAAGAGATTAATACAGATAAAGCAAGTAGAGCAGATATGCTAAAAATTAGTTATACAATTGCAGAAAATGAAGTTGCTAAAGCTGGAACAAAAACATATCAGGTTCAAGTAATTGATAGTAAGAATAATGTTCTTGGAGATAAAAAAACTGAGACCTACGGCGATAAAATCTTGACTTATAGTTTTGATTCAACTGTGAATTATGAAAATAAAACGGTTGATGTTGTTCAAAATTTACCAGGTAAAGATTTTGAAAAAGGCGTTTATTATGTTAATATTTTTGATAAAAACGAATTGGTTTCTTCTACAAGTTTTACACTTAAATAAGGTATTGTTTTTTCTTATTTGAACCACGATTTTACTTCTAATATGTAAAATCGTGGTTTTTTAGTTTATTGTTTTACCTTCAATTATAATGTTTTCAATTAGATTACTACCAAAAGCATACGGTAATTGATAATAAGATGTAATGGGTTTTGTTATGATTAAATTGGCTTTTTTTCCAACAGTGATGCTACCGTGTGTATTAGAAATTCCCATAGCATAAGCACCATTTATAGTGGCAGCATTTATAGCTTCTTCTGGTGTCATTTTCATTTTGATACAAGCTGTGGCTACTACAAAATTCATGTTTCCTGATGGTGTTGAACCTGGGTTAAAATCGGTAGCAAGTGCTAAAGGCAGACCTGCTTGAAGCATTTTTCTTGCTGGAGTATACGGAATACTCAAAAAATAGGAGCAAGAAGGTAAAGCAACTGGCATCGTTTCCGAATTTTTTAATGCTTCAATATCTTCATCCGTTACGATTTCGAGATGATCTACCGATAGTGCTTTATGTTTTACACTTGCAACAATTCCACCAATTGCGTTGAATTGATTTACGTGAATTTTGGAAATTAAATCATATTTTTTTCCAGCTTCCATTATTTTTTCGGTTTCTTTTACAGAAAAGTAACCTGTTTCACAAAAAACATCGATGTATTCTGCTAAATTTTCCTGAGCAATTTTTGGAAGCATTTCATTAATAATCAAATCAATATAGCCTGAATGATTATCTTTATATTCTGTTGGAAAAGCATGTGCACCAAGAAAAGTTGCCTTAATTTTGATAGGATAATTTTCAGCTAATTTTTTGATTACTCGTAGCATTTTTAGTTCACCTTCTACAGTCAATCCATAACCCGACTTGATTTCGACAGCACCAGTTCCGAGTTGCATAACTTCTTCTAAACGAACTTTTGATTGGTTGTAGATTTCTTCTTCTGAAGTTTCATTCAGTTTTTTAGCCGAATTTAAAATTCCGCCACCACGATTGGCAATTTCTTCATATGACAATCCATTTATTCTGTCTACAAATTCGGTTTCTCTGTTGCCTGCATACACTATATGTGTATGACTATCACACCATGTGGGAAGTACAATTTTACCTGTTGCGTCAATGGTTTTATCCGCATTTATTTTGGGGCAATTATCCATTATTCCAAAGTTGGTAATAAGCTCATTTTCAATTACTAAAAAAGCATTTTTGATTGTTGGAAGCGTTGCCATTTCTTTTCCAGAAACTTTTTTGACATTACTGTCTCTTATTTGCAAAAGTTCTTTAATATTGGTAATTAGTGTAATCATGAATTTTATTTTTTTGTAAAAATACTTTTTAAAAAATAATTCTTTATAAATTTAGACAAAATTTGATTCCGTGAGAAAAATTAGATTCAAAAAAGAAAGAAAAGTTCAACCAAGTCATTTTGATTATACTGGTGTTCATAAAGAAATTAAAACTGAAATGCAGTTGTTTGTTTATGATACAAATGAATTGACAGAGTTTGAAAAAATTAAAGTTGAAGCCGTACAAGAATGTGTTGATTTAACCAAAGATAATTGGTTGAATGTTCATGGTTTGAATGATATTGATATAATTAAAAAAATTGGTGAATATCTAAGTGTAGACAATTTCATGCTTGGTGATATTTTGAATACAACCAAACGTACTAAGTTGGATGAATACCATGATGTTCTGTTTTTTAATATAAAGTCAATTCTTCCAGAAGAAAATTCTAATAATATAAAAGTTGAACAAATTAGTTTTTTGCTAAAAAACAATATTTTGGTTTCTTTTCAGGAAAAGAGAAGTGACCATTTTACTTATATTAGAGAAAGAATGCGAACTCATTCGGGTATTGTAAGACAGAAAAAAGTTGATTATTTACTATATCTTTTGCTTGATGCAGTTATGGAGAATTTCTTTATAACAATTGAAAATGAAGAAAATAAGGTTGAAGATTTGATAAGTCTTTCTAAAACAAGCGATAATCCTATTGTTTTGGAACAAATTGAACAACATCGAGATAATTTTAACTTTTTAAAGCGATCCATAATTCCTCTTCGTGATTCATTATATTCTATCAAAAATATTAAGAATGATGATATTTTTAATGCAATCGATGATGATAATTACACTTTTTTTGATCGATTGCACCAAGAAAGTTTGGAGTTATTAGAACAAATAGAATATGATGTTACAACTTTAGATAGTGCCGCAAGCTTCTTTTTTTCGTCACAAAATCACAAGATGAATGATGTTATGAAAACGTTGACCGTTGTGTCGGTTTTCTTTATGCCATTAACGTTTATAGTTGGTGTTTACGGAATGAATTTTGACAACATGCCCGAATTGCACTGGAAGTATGGCTATTTCATTATTTTGGGTTGTATGTTTCTTCTTTTTGTTGGAATGGTTTATTACTTCAAGAAAAAGAAATGGTACTAGATTTTGGTATAAAGTTCAAAAGTTAAGGAATAAACAAAACGACTTTTTAAAATCCAACCATATCTTCGGGTTTGACCCATGCATCAAAATCTTCGGCTGTTACATAACCTAATCGAACTGCTTCTTCTTTTAAAGTTGTACCGTTTTTGTGCGCTGTTTGAGCGATTTCGGCAGCCTTATAATAACCTATTTTGGTATTCAAAGCTGTTATAAGCATTAGCGAGTTAGAAAGCAATTCTTTTATTCGAGTATAATTTGGTTCAATTCCGATGGCACAATGTTGATTGAAAGACTGACAGGCATCGCCTAATAATCTGGCTGATTGCAAAAAGTTAGCTGCCATAACAGGTTTGAAAACATTTAGTTCATAATGACCTTGCATTCCAGCGACTGAGATTGTTACATCGTTGCCCATTACTTGAGCACAAACCATAGTAAGTGCTTCACACTGAGTTGGGTTCACTTTTCCGGGCATGATGGATGAACCAGGTTCGTTTTCGGGAATTAGAATTTCTCCAATGCCTGATCGCGGACCAGAAGCTAGAAGTCGAATGTCATTTGCGATTTTGTTTAAAGAAACCGCAAGTTGTTTCAATGCGCCGTGAGTTTCTACAATGGCATCATGAGAAGCTAATGCCTCAAATTTGTTGGGTGCTGTTATAAAAGGATGTCCAGTATATTTTGCAATATATGCAGCAACTTTTGTATCATACCCTTTTGGTGCGTTAAGTCCCGTACCAACAGCTGTTCCGCCAAGTGCTATTTCTGAAAGATGATCTAAAGTGTTTTTTAGCGCTTTTAATCCGTAGTTGAGTTGTGCTACATAACCCGAAATTTCTTGACCTAATGTTATGGGGGTTGCGTCCATAAGATGCGTTCGTCCAATTTTTACCACTGTTTTGAATTCTGTGGCTTTTGCATGAAGTGTATCTCTGAGTTTTTCTATGTTTGGAATTGTATTTTCTACAACCATTTTGTAGCAAGCAATATGCATGGCCGTAGGAAATGTATCGTTGGATGATTGTGATTTATTTACATCGTCATTGGCTTTGATAATTGGTTCGTCTTCTCCAATTCTGAAACCAGCGATTACTTGAGCTCTGTTGGCTATGACTTCATTTACGTTCATATTGCTTTGAGTTCCCGAACCGGTTTGCCATATTACTAGTGGAAATTCATCGGTTAGTTTTGCGGCAATAATTTCGTCACAAACGGTTGCTATTAAGTCTCTTTTTTCTGTTGAAAGTACACCTAAATCGCAATTGGTAAAGGCAGCCGCTTTTTTTAGATAGGCAAAACCTTCAATAATTTCTTTTGGCATGGATGCCGATTCTCCGATTTTGAAATTGTTGCGAGAACGTTCTGTTTGTGCTCCCCAATATCTGTTGGTTGGAACTTTAATTTCACCCATTGTATCTTTTTCTGTTCTGAATTCCATTTTTGTTGAATTAAGAGATGTTTTTTTTATGAAATGCCATAGCCCCGATAGAAGTGGAAATCCTTTTCTTTCTTTAAAAAAGAAAAGATTGTAACGTATAGCGGGAAATAGCTCCTAAAAAATAATGTTTAAATTTACTAATTTAAGTTTTTGAATGAAAATATTTTGGAAGTTTTTATTGTGAAGTAAAAATATATGAATTACCTTTGAGCCTGTATATACATCAAATTCTGTAAAAACATGTTTACATTTCAACAGTATTTAGGTTTTTTAATGTTCTTGACCATTTTAACCATTGGTTTTTGGTTGATGATTTTCTTGATTCACTTT
Source organism: uncultured Flavobacterium sp. (assembly GCA_964558625.1). Classification (GTDB taxonomy): domain Bacteria; phylum Bacteroidota; class Bacteroidia; order Flavobacteriales; family Flavobacteriaceae; genus Flavobacterium. The sequence goes on along the minus strand of CAZLEU010000007.1, from coordinate 30,390 downwards.
GTATTCTATTGGGTATTTGGTGCTACTAGAGAATTGTTGAAAGAAAGAAAAGCCGCTAGAGAATTAGAACAAGCTTAATTGATTGTTCTATTAAAAAAAGTCCTGAATTTCAGGACTTTTTTTTGTTTATATATGGTTTTAGAAACCTTCGCCACCATTATCTTCTTGTTGTTTCTTTGGTTGTTTTTCTTTTTCGTTTTTAGCACGATTTATTCGGTAAGTAAAAGAAAGTGTAATCTGTCTTTCTCTCCATTGCATTTCGGTGTGCGAATCAACGCTTCCAGAAATGTAAGTATCAAAAATTCTTTTTCTTGAGTTGAAGACATCGTTTACATTAAGTGCAATTGTTCCTTTGTCTTTTAAAACATCTTTGCTCAAAGCTAAGTTAGCACTAAAGTTGCCATAAACTTTACCTTGCGCATTATTTTGTGGACCATTGTAATTAGCATTTGTTTGCCAATCTATTTTGTAGGGTAATATTATTTTTGAATTGATTCGAGCAAACCATGAACTAGTTTTGTTATCAAAATTTTGTGTGACTATTTTATTTGAAAAATTGGTGTATGTATAATCCCCTTTGGTATCAATATTGAAATAGTTAAAATTACTATTCAATTTCCACCATTTATAAGGAGAATAGTTAAGTGTAAACTCAAAACCTGTTCTATATTCTGTTGCTAAATTTATTGGAGTTGCAACGATTAATGGGATTCCATCATCTGTAAATTCTCCAGATTCTCTTCTTACAAATTGAAAAACATCTGTTGTTTTGTTTACATATAGTGATGAACTGAACGTTAGTTTATCCCATTTTTTCATGTAACCCAAATCGATAGCGTCTGTCATTGCTGGATTTATATCTGGATTTCCTTGAAAAATATTGATGTTACTCGAAATGTTATTAAACGGGATAAGCTGTCTTCCTCTTGGTCGCTGAATTCTTCGGCTGTAACTAATCGACGCACTTGAATTATTTTTTAATTCATAAGTTAAAAATGCACTAGGGAAGAAGTTATCGTATTTTTTATTGATGAAAGTTGATTTTTGTAACGAATTGATATCAATATCTGAATCTTCCCAACGTAAACCAACTAAAACAGAAAGCTTGTTGAATTTTTTTCCAAATTGAGAATAAAGTGCATTTACTTTCTCTTTGTATTGAATAACATCGGTAAAATCGTTGTTAGCGAGTCCATCATTGATGACCGAAAAATCGGTTAAAAGCTCACTAAAATCACCTCGATAACCTAATTCTAGTTGATTGCCTTTTCCAAACGGTAAAACATAATCAGATTGAATTAAATCGCGAGATTGTTTCTGAACATTAAAAGATTGATCAAATCCAACAGTAGCATTATTTGTATTTGTGTCAATAATACTTGCAGTGTTATCATCTTTATTTCTTGAAAACGAGGCGTCAATAGATAATTTATGTCCATCTTTTTTGAATTTTTTCAAGAAACTTGAAGTAAACTCTGTGTTTTCACTAAAACTGTCTTCGCTACTAATACGACTTCTAGAAAAATCAAAAACATTGCTTGCATCTAAATAATCTTGGTAAACATTGTCAACATTATCGCCATTATTTCTTCTATAATTAAAAGCATTTGACCATGTAATATCTTTTGTCAGAAACCAATCGAATCCAAAGTTACCGTTATAACCTTTACCTAATCGTTGGTTTTTTCGGGTTTCGTAAACATAACTTTTGGTGGTATTGTCGGCATTTAAATACCTTGAATCGAATAGTCCATTTCCTGGATTATCTCTGTAATTGTAACCTTGCGTTGTAAAAAGGTTGAAATTATCCATTTTGTAGTTCAATGTTCCGCTCAAACCATGATTGTCAGGATAACCTGTTGTGGCAATAAACGTTCCGTTGAGACCGTTTGTTTTTCCTTTTTTGAGCACAATATTCAAAATTCCACCGCCACCTTCTGCATCATATCTTGCTGATGGATTGGTAATTACTTCTACTTTGTCAATTGCATCGGCTGGAATTAATTTTAGTGCTTCGGTAATATTTATTGCGTTTGATGGTCGTCCATCGACTAGAATTCTCACGTTTTCGTTTCCGCGAAGTGCAACGGTTCCTTCTGCATCAACGGTTACTGATGGAATATTGTCAAGAACATCACTTACCGTTCCGCCTTTTACCATTAAATCTTTTCCAACGTTGTAAACTTTTTTATCTAATTTAATTTCGACTGTTGTTTTTTCAGCTCTTATTTCTACAGCATTTAGTTGTGTTGCGTCTTCTTCTAACGAAATTGTACCAAGATTGGTATCTTCTGTAAGTTTTTGAGCTTTAAGTTCGGTGCTTTTAAAAGAAATAAATTCAATTTTTACATCATAATTTCCTGCATTGGCATCTACCACAAATTCGCCATTTGCATTTGTAATTCCTCCAAAAAGCGCTTTAGGATTTTTAGTATTTATAAGTGTAATTGTGGCGTATTCTAATGGTTGTTTGCTGATTTTTTCAACAATTTTGCCTGTAATTTTAATCTTTTTTCGTTCTGGTTGTTGAGCTAAAGAAACAAATGTTATTAGTAATAATACAACTAAAAATAATCTAGATATTGATCTCATATAAAAAATTTATTGTAAGACGACAAAGCTAGATAATGGTTTAAAGAGTAAATCACAAATGTTTGTTAAAAGCTAAACTTACAAAATTGACTTAGCATTTTCCATTGGTCGCGCTATGACTGCTTTTTCGCCATTAATGACAATTGGTCTTTCAATGAGAATTGGATTTGCTATCATAGCTTCAATAACTTCGGTATCAGACAAAGTTTTGTTTTTGAAATTTTCGAGCCAAATGGGTTCTTTTTTTCTGACCAAATCGATTGGTTTAATTCCTAATTTTGAAATGATTTCTTTTAATTCTTCAAGAGTGGGGACCGTTTCTAGGTATTTGATGACTTCAAATTCTTTTCCGGATTCGGTTAAAAAAGCTAGGCAATCTCTTGATTTTCCGCAACGTGCATTGTGTAAAATTTGTATCATGATTTTGGGTGAATTTTTTATGTAAAGTAATTGAAATATATTTTAAAAAAGCTGTAACTTGTGCGTAACAAATTTAGTTTTTTACAAACTAATTTTTAAAGCTCTAAATTAAAAAAAAAATGTTTATAGAACAGGGGATTAAACCCGAAAATAAGTTTTGGAAATACATTATTGGCTCATTAGTTGTCATTTTAATATCAAGTTTTGGACAGATTCCCTTGATGATTGGTATTTTGATTAAATCCTTTTCTGAAGGTAAAGGGATGCCACAATTGGACGAAAAAAGTTTAATGACTTACCTCGAACCCAATTTAACCTTATTTTTAATCATGTTGAGCTTTGTTTTTGCTATGTTCGGGCTCTATATTGTTGTAAAAAACATTCACAAGCAAACTATGTTATCTGTTACGACTTCAAGAACAAAAGTCGATTGGAGCCGTATTTTATTTTCGTTTACAATTTGGTCACTTTTTACCATAATCTCAACGGCAATTCTGTATTATACTTCGCCTGAGAGTTTTGTAATGAACTTCAAGTTAGTTCCGTTTTTGATTTTAGTAATCATAGGAACACTTATGATTCCAATCCAAACCAGTTGTGAAGAATATATTTTCAGAGGTTATTTGATGCAAGGTTTTGGTGTTGGAACTTTTCAAAAAAAATTTGCAATTGGAATTTTATACTCTTTTCTTTTTTTTCCGATATATTTTATGTTTGATTCTTTAAAAGAAGTTCAGCTTACTTCGGAAATTCCTTTATTATCTTTAATAACAATAAGAACATTTTCTTTATCTATCTTGCTTCTTTTTTTAATTGATTTCATTTTGACTAAGCTCAATTTTTTTGAAACAAATTTTTATAATACGATTTATCAAAAAGGTAAAAATAAATTTGTTCCACTTTTTATAACTTCCTCAATTTTTGGATTAATGCACATTGCTAATCCCGAAGTTACTAAAATGGGTTATATCGTTTTAGTTTACTATATAGGAACAGGTTTTTTTCTGGGGATTTTAACGCTCATGGATGAAGGAATGGAACTTTCACTTGGTTTTCATGCGGCGAATAATTTGGTAGGAGCTTTGCTAGTCACCGCAGATTGGTCCGTGTTTCAAACCCATTCTATCTTAAAAGATATTTCTGAACCATCAGCAGGTTTTGATGTTATTGTGCCTGTTTTAATAATATATCCAATTTTGCTATTTATTTTTGCTAAAAAATACAATTGGACAAATTGGAAGGAAAAACTAACTGGCGAAATTCACCCAACCAATTCTAATCTAATCAACGAAATACAAGGAACTAATGATTAATCCAACTTACAACAACGTTCACAACAAATTCAAGTTAAACGGTTTTCATTTTGATGTAAATGATATGCGAACCGTTGCTTATAGTTACATAAAAGAAGGTGCTGATTTTCAGAAGCCTGTTGGAAATTTCTTTTTAGATTGGTTTGACGATAAACCGTATCTTGAAGTGAATACATCTGGAACAACTGGCGCGCCAAAACGGATTAGAATAGACAAACAAGCAATGGTCAATTCGGCATTGGCAACTGGAGATTTTTTTGGATTAAATCCTGGTGATAAGGCTTTACATTGTTTGCCAACCAAATATATTGCCGGAAAAATGATGTTCATTAGAGCTTTTATTCTAGGTTTAGATATGGATTTTGTAGCGCCAAGTGCCAATCCTTTGTATAATAATGACACTTTTTATGATTTTGCTGCTATGGTTCCGTTGCAAGCAAAAAGTTCTATGGCTGGTTTGAAAAGAGTAAAAAAGTTGATTGTTGGTGGTGCCAAAATCAATCCAGATTTGGAAAAACAATTGATGAAAGTTTCGACCAAAGTTTATGAAACCTACGGGATGACCGAAACGATTACGCATATTGCAGCAAAATTAGTAGGAGAGAAGGCATTTACCGTTTTACCAGATGTTACTATTTCGTATGACGATAGAAATTGTTTAGTGTTGCACGCACCAAGAATTTCAGATGAAGTTATAGTGACCAACGACATTGTTGAATTGGTAAACGAAAACCAATTTAAGTTTATTGGTCGTTATGATAATGTGATAAATAGCGGTGGTATCAAATTAATTCCTGAAGAAATTGAGCAAAAATTATTTGACAAAATTGAACCAAGATTTTTTATTGCAGCCAAAGAAGATAAAGAGTTAGGTGAAAAAGTAATTTTGGTAATTGAAGGCGAAAAAGTTGAGTTGGAAAGCACTCTTTTTGATGATTTAGACAAATATGAAAAACCAAAAGAAGTTATTTTTATCCCAAAATTCAAAGAAACGGCTACTGGAAAAATCTTGAGAAAAGAGAGTTTGGAGTAGGGTTTTTAACGCTGTTCGGATGAAAATGATTTGACTTGTAAAATCTAATTTTATCATTCAGTTACTTGGATATCTTGTTAACTTCGAAACAAATTATTTTCTTTTAAAGATAAATATTCTTGCGAAACGAAAATGTGAATTTACTAAAAATTAGCAATCTTGCTAAGCCTGTTGGCAGTAGTTGGTTTACTTTTTATTAAGCGATTTAAAATATTTTTCAGCAAATTTTAGAGTTTCCTCTTTTTCTTGTTCTGTATAATCTTTATCAGTTTTCAACTCAATAAAATTTGGCAGTGAAGCTTCCGAATCCCATAATTGTCCTATTATAGAAACAAAAGTATTTGTAAATATAGCTCTACTATTTGGTTTCATTTCTGCTGAGTAGAAATGTGCTTTTAGTTTTGAAACCTCGTTACTTATTTCGACAGTTTCAAAATTTATAACTTCGAAACTATGTCCAAATTTATTTCTTATTCTTCTAATTATCTCTAAATCTTTGAATGCTTCTTTGCAGATTAGACCTAGTGAATAAGATAGTTTAATTTTTGCAGAAAATGTTCCAATTGGCCCGTTAAAGCTAAATAAGGTATCCTGATGCTTATTATTTCCTATTAATTTACATTTTAACAAATGCTCTAATTCACTTTCCAATAATGATGAAGCGATTAAACAACAACCTCTATCGCTTTCGTTTTGCAATTCTCTATTTATTTCCATTGCTTTTTGAAGTCTGTTAAAGGGAGAATTTTCCATATCAAAATTATTTTCTAACATAATTTCTTCTTTATTAGGTTGAGCTGTTCAATTGCTGCTAACATATAAATTTATGGAAAAAGTATCATTTTTACTTTTCAACATCCACAAAAAACGCATTAGTCAAGACTTCAACTTCTTTCATTTTCTTTACTTTGAAAGTTGATTTTTGCCATTCGTTGGTGGGTTGTAAGCGTGTTTCTTTTCCTTTTATTTTGATGTCAATTGGCATTGCAAAATTAGGTTCATCTGTTTTCCAGCGGTATTCTAATTGTTTTTTAGTGACTTTTAATTCAAGAACCGGAATGTTTTTATATTTTAAATATTGATTGAAAACGGGTTTCAAGTTTAAACCTGTTTCACGTTCAAAATAAGCCACTACCATTCGATTGTCTATAATTCTATGACGAAATTTTTCTGAATAACTCAACAGCAATTTCCACCATTTGGCATCGTCGTTTAGTATATGTCTTATGGTATTTAGCATCAAAGCGCCTTTATAATACATATCGCTCGAGCCTTCATTTGCAACACCAAATTGTCCCATTACTGGTTTGTCGTTTAGGACATTTTGTTTCAATCCGTTGATGTAGGTTTGCGCTTTTTCATAACCATATTGGCATTCTAAAAAAACCGATTCAGAGTAGCAAGTAAAACCTTCGTGAATCCACATATCGGCCACATCTTTGCTTGTTATACTGTTACCAAACCATTCGTGACCACTTTCATGAACAATAATAAAATCGAATAGCAAACCAATTCCAGTATCAGACAAATCCGTTCCGCGATAGCCTTTTTGATAACCATTTCCGTAAGCAACAGCACTTTGATGTTCCATGCCTAAATACGGAGTTTCAACTAGCTTGTAACCATCTTCGACAAAAGGATATTTCCCAAATTTACTCTGAAAACAATCTAACATTGGTTTGACTTCTTCAAAATGAGTTTTGGCTTTTGCTTCATTTTCTTTTAACACATAGTAATCCAGGTCTAAACCATTGTGCGTATCATGTATATGTGCATAATCGGCAATATTTACTGTAATATCGTAATTATTTATTGGATTTTTTACTTCCCAATCCCAACGTGTATAACCGTTTTTTAAATCTTCGCTACCAATTAATCTTCCATTGGAAACGTTCATTAAACCATTGGGAACGGCAATTTTTATCGAAACACCATAATCAGGTTCATCGGTTTGAGAATCTTTGCATGGAAACCATAAACTCGCGCCATCACCTTGACAGGCAACGCCAACCCAAGGTTTTCCTTGTTTGTCTTTAGAAAAAACAAAACCACCATCCCAAGGAGCCCTTTTTGCTATAGTTGGTTTACCAGAATAGTATACTCTGATTTTCTTTTCAAATTTTTGTACTAAAAACTGTGGAAATGTTAAAAAGACAGCATTGTATTCTCGTGTAAACGGAATTTTTTGATCATTATGAATAATACTATCAATCACCATATTTTCAAACAAATCGATTTGAATGTTTTTGGTTTTATTGATTGAAGCTTTAAACGTTATGTCGTTATAACCGGAAATGGATTTTTCATCAATATTCACTTTGATGTTCAAATCATAGCGCAATACATCATAATTTCCTTTACCATATTGCAAACCACCACGCAGTGAGTCTTTTCGTGTAAATGTTTCTTGTGCAAAAAGCGATTGAAAACCTAATAGGATTGATATAATAAGTAATTTGTTCATTGATTTAAAATCAGTTTGTTTTTTTTAATAATTTTTATCTTCCATTATTCAATTCTCAGTATCACACCTGTATAACTCCCAAGTTAAATTTCTTCTCAATTGGCGAATGATTTGCTGCTTCAATTCCCATGGATATCCATGTTCTGGTTTCTAATGGATCGATTATCGCATCTGTCCATAAACGAGCCGCTGCATAATAAGGAGAAACTTGCGCATCGTATCTTGCTTTGATTTTATCAAATAATTCTTGTTCTACTTTTTCGTCAACGGTTTCGCCTTTTGCTTTTAGTGAAGATGCTTCAATTTGTGCTAATACTTTTGCAGCTTGTGTTCCGCCCATAACGGCTAGTTCGGCACTTGGCCAAGCTACAATTAGTCTTGGATCGTAGGCTTTTCCGCACATGGCGTAATTTCCTGCTCCATATGAGTTTCCTATAATTATGGTGAATTTTGGTACAACCGAATTGGAAACCGCATTTACCATTTTGGCGCCATCTTTAATGATTCCGCCGTGTTCCGATTTTGAGCCAACCATAAAACCTGTTACATCTTGTAAGAAAACCAACGGGATTTTCTTTTGGTTACAATTGGCAATAAAACGTGTTGCTTTATCTGCCGAATCAGAATAGATGGCACCACCAAATTGCATTTCGCCTTTTGCTGTTTTCACGACTTTCCTCTGATTGGCGACTATACCTACGGCCCATCCATCTATTCTGGCATAGGCTGTTATGATTGTTTTTCCGTAATCGGGTTTGTATTCGTCCCATTCGGATTTATCTACTAATCGCTTGATAATGTCGTACATGTCATATTGATCGGCGCGGGATTTTGGTACAATTCCAAAAATATCGTTTTCTTTTTCGGTAGGTTTTTCAGCTTTTTCTCTGTTAAAGCCTGCTTTTTCATAATCACCAATTTTACCTACAATGCTTTTTATTCTGTCTAGAGCGTCTTTATCATCTTTTGCTTTATAATCGGTTACACCCGAAATTTCGCAATGCGTTGTTGCGCCACCAAGTGTTTCATTATCAATATTTTCACCAATAGCCGCTTTTACCAAATAACTTCCAGCGAGGAAAATACTTCCAGTTTTATCTACAATCATGGCTTCGTCACTCATGATTGGAAGATAAGCACCACCAGCCACACAACTACCCATGACAGCAGCAATTTGGGTAATTCCCATACTACTCATTATGGCATTGTTTCTAAAAATTCTACCAAAATGTTCTTTATCAGGAAAAATTTCATCTTGCATTGGCAAATAAACGCCAGCAGAATCAACCAAATAAATTATGGGAAGACGATTTTCCATTGCAATTTCTTGCGCACGAAGATTCTTTTTTCCTGTAATGGGAAACCATGCGCCTGCTTTTACGGTAGCATCATTTGCTACAACAATACATAGTTTTCCTGAAATGTAACCAATTTTTACCACAACGCCACCAGAAGGACAGCCTCCATGCTCTGTATACATACCGTCACCAACAAAAGCTCCAATTTCTATAGATTTTGATTTGGCATCTAGCAGATAATCAATTCGTTCACGAGCTGTCATTTTGCCTTCGGCATGTAATTTTTCGATTCTTTTTTCGCCACCGCCTAGTTTGATTTTTGCAAATCGGTTTTTTAAATCGGAAAGTAAAAGTTTGTTGTGATCTTCGTTTTTGTTGAAGTTAATATCCATAAATAGTTGCTTGAAATTTTGATGTGCTAAAATACGAAAACGATTGAAATACTACTATTGATTTTGATATGCATTGTTAAATTTTGATTAAAAAACATCAAATTAATAACTTCTTATTGTTGTTTTGTTAACGATAATTTAACATAGTCAATATACCTTTGCCCCAAAATAATTAAATAGATACAAAAATGTCATTAAACAGTATTTTCCAGTTTTTTGTTCCGAAAGATAAAAAGTTCTTTCCATTATTTGAACAAGCTTCAGCAAATTTAATTGTATTAGCAGAAACATTGCATGAGGGTGTTAATGCTCCTAAGGCTGAGCGTGAGAATTATTATAAAAAAGTTGAAGAACTTGAAGCTACAATTGAAGAAATTACACATAAAACACACCTTGAATTGAGTAAAAACTTTATTACTCCATTTGATAGAGAAGACATTCACTCATTAATTAAAGCTATTGATAATGTTGCAGATTTTATGCATGGAGCTTCAAGCAAAATGCGTTTGTACCAAGTAGAAAAAATTACAAAATCAATTAGAAAGTTAACAGAAATTAACTTAGAAGCCTGTCAACTTATTGCTGTTGGAATCAAACAGTTGAAAGATATGGATAATCACAAGGCTATCAAAGAAACGTGTAAAAAAATAAATAAATTGGAAAGTAAAGCGGATTCTGTTTTTGACAAAGCGGTTGCCGATATTTTTGAAAATGAAAGTGATGCTAAAAACATTATTAAGTATAAAGAAGTGCTTTCTTCTTTAGAAAGTGCTACTGATAAATGTAAGAGTGTAGCCAATGTTATGGAGCAAATTTCTGTTAAACATTCATAAATAGTTTCTATTAAAAATCACTTTTATGGATTTTACTTTACTTATAATAATCATATTCCTTGCTTTAGTATTTGATTACATCAATGGTTTTCATGATGCAGCCAACTCGATAGCTACAATTGTTGCTACAAAAGTATTGACCCCTTTTCAAGCGGTACTTTGGGCTGCTTTTTTTAACTTCTTGGCGTATTGGGTTTTTGGTTTTGGAGTTGCAGATACGGTTGCCAAAACGGCTCATACTAGTAGCATTGATTTAATAACAATCCTTGCTGGAGTTATTGCAGCAATTATTTGGAATCTTCTTACATGGTGGAAAGGTATTCCATCATCATCTTCACATACCTTGATTGGTGGATTTGCCGGTGCAGCTATTGCACATGGGTTATCAAGTGTTACCGATCCTGAGCACGCAGGATTTAAAATTGTAAACTGGTTTAAGGCTGCAAAAGAAGGTGAATTGATGCCATCGGGTGTTTTGATTGTCATTCTTTTTATCGTTTTTGCACCATTATTGGGAATGTTAATTTCGTACTTTATTTCTATTTGGTTGATGTATTCGTCTAAGAAAAACATTTATCCAAAAATAGTAACAATAGTTTTAATGTTATTGGTTGCATGGTTTTTATCATCAGTTATGGTTTCTTATGACGATATTAAAAAACCAAGATTTGATAGTCATTTTTGGAGTGTGATAACAGAACCCCATAATATTAAATGGTTTTTGGTTGGTTTTATATTTTATAGTTTAGCAATATTTAATTTACTTTTTAGTAGTTTTTCAACAGCAAAAGCAGAAAAAGTGTTGAAGAAAATGCAATTATTATCTTCAGCTGCGTTTAGTTTAGGGCATGGTGGAAATGACTCACAAAAAGTTATGGGTATCATTGCAGCAGCTGTTGCAGTATATATAAAAAGTAATCCCAATATGAATATGTCGGATGGTTGGTTAGATTTGAATGTAATCTTACCAGATGAAGATAAAGGAATTAGTGCAAATATGCCAGGTTGGATTCCATTAACATGTTATTCTGTTATTGCATTAGGAACCCTAAGTGGTGGTTGGAAAATTGTAAAAACTATGGGTTCAAAGATAACCAAAGTAACTGCTTTTGAAGGTGTTGTTGCCGAATCTGCTGGTGCATTAACTTTATTTACGACTGAGCATTTCAAGATTCCAGTTTCGACTACTCATACTATTACAGGATCAATTATAGGAGTAGGAGTGACGAAGCGAGTTTCTGCCGTTCGTTGGGGTGTTACAGTGAAGCTGCTTTGGGCTTGGATTTTAACGATTCCAGTTTCGGCAATTCTAGCAGCCCTTGTTTATGGAATATTAAAAATGTTTATTTAAAAAAAAATAATATTGAAAAGACTGTCTTCGGGCAGTTTTTTTTAGTTCAAGTTTTTAAATGTTAATTTAAAGTTATCAAAATTTTTTAAATTAAGATTTTTTAAACTATTACAAAATATAAACTTAACAACTACTTAATACAAACAACACAACTTTTTTAAAATGAAAAAAATAATCTTCATTGGAGTATTAATTTCCACTATTTTTACTCAAGCTCAGGTTTCTATTGAACAAACTAAACACGATAATGACATCAAATTATCTGCATTACCTTATTATAGTTTTGGTAAAGGCGTAGGAATTACATCCCCTGATAGTTTATACCAATTGAATATTAGGTTTAGACTACAAAATAGAGTTTCTTATATTGAAAATGAAGGAGAAAACGGAGCTTATGATGGTCAAATTCGACGTTTGCGTTTGCGATTTGATGGATATGTTGGAAATCCAAAATTTCTTTATGCAATTCAATTATCATTTGCACCAGGTGATGTAGGAGAAATAAAAGAAGGAGAAAATATTAATATTATACGTGATGCGGTTGTTTTTTATCGCCCAAATAAGCATTGGAATATTGGTTTTGGTCAAACAAAATTACCGGGAAATAGACAACGAGTAAATTCTTCAGGCGGATTGCAATTGACCGATAGAACGATAAATAATGCTAAATTTACCATTGATAGAGACTTTGGTTTTCAAGTGCATAATATGAATGAGTTTAAAGATAAATTTTCATATAATTTGAAAGGAGCTTTGTCTACTGGTGAAGGGCGTAACGTGACAGGAAAAGCAGATGATGGTATTGCTGTTACAGGAAAGGCAGAAATTTTTCCTTTTGGTGCTTTTACCAAAGATGGAACTTATTTTGAAGGCGATGTTGTTAGAGAAAAGAAGCCAAAGTTGATGGTTTCAGGGGCATTTCAGCAAAATAATCATGCTCGTAGAACCCAAGGTCAATTAGGAAATGATTTATTTGAGACTAGAACGATGAAATCTGTATTGTTAGATGCTATGTTCAAATACAATGGATGGGCTGCTATGACTAGTTATATGTCGAGAACTACAAGTGATAATGCTATTACTTTTAATCCAGATGATCTTGCAGAATCAAATTATGTTTTTGTTGGAAATGGATTTGATTATCAGGTGAGTTACAATACTAAGAAAAACTATGAGTTTATAGGAAGGTATTCACTTCAAAATGTTGGAAATGATATAGAAAGTAAAGCCCCAAGAACAAAAGAATATTCGTTTGGTGTAACCAAATACATTTGGGAACATACTTTTAAACTTCAGGCAGAAGTTAATTATGATACTTTAAATTATTATAATGGAACAAATAAAAACAATTGGTACTTGCGTTTTCAAGTTGAAATAGGGATATAATTTTGATTATAAATTTTGAGAAGCGGCATTTTGTCGCTTTTTTTATTTGTTCAATGTTATGAAATTGTTAAGCAAAAGTTTTTTTATTGTAAATTATTGTTTATATTTGTTATCGAAATAGTAATTAAAAACCCAAGCTACTTATGAAAAAGATAATTTTAATCGCGTTAATGATGGTTTCTGGAGTGATTTTTGCACAAGGAGAACCACAATTGGAAGCCGTAGGACAGTTAGTTAAAGCTACTTATTACTACGATAATGGAACTATTCAACAAGTAGGTTATTTTAAAGATGGTAAGCTAGAAGGAACATGGACATCTTATACAGAGAATGGAGCAATTCAAACTATTGCTGAGTATAGTAATGGTGAAAAAACTGGAAAATGGCAATTTTTCAATAATGCTGTTGCTGTAAAAGAAGTTGATTTTTCAAAAAATCAAGTAGCAGTTATAAAAGATCTTAACGCTAAGCCAATAGCTGTTAAAAATTAATTCAAAAGCATTTTGCAAACAAAAAAAGTTCGTCTAGTAATAGACGAACTTTTTTTTGTTTTAAACTAAAATTATTGTAACAAATTAGTTCCGCTAACTGTAGACCAAGCACCAGTTGTTAAGCTTGCACCAGTAGCAGTAGTGCTTGTTGTGAAGTTGTTTGTTGGAAAAACAATTGTAAAGTCAGCACCAGCACCTGTTAGTGGAGTAGTACCGTTTATTTTAACATTGGTTAATTTAATTTTACCACCAGTTACTTGATCAGTGTTAGTAGCGGTGTCTTGTATTCTGCAAACTACGGCGTTAGCATTGCTATAACCATCAATAATTATATTAGTGTATTCGCCATTTCCTTGCTTTTTAAATTGAATTGCGTCATATTCGGCAGATCCATTTTCTGTTAAAGTACCGGCTGCTCTTTTTAATGTAATACCACTAACAATCGGCCAAAATGCGTTATTAACAGATTTTGATTCAATTTCCATTCCAAAGTTACCTGTTCCAGTTTGGTATGCATACCAATTTGAATTAGCTTGACCTCTCCAACCATCTTGCCAGTCAAAAGAGTCGTCGTAGTTACCATATGATATTGCATTTTTCATGCTTACAGTTCCACCATAAAATTCAAATCCGTCATCTGCCCCTTTATAGGAAACTAAATTTTCTAACACTGTACCAGAACCTACTGAATAGAATGAAAATCCATTCATCTCAGATGTTCCATCAGTAATTTTTTTACCAGCGTATTCAACACGTACATATTTTAAAGAACCACCATTGTGTGCTGAATTGCTTCCTCCATATGGCAGTGCTAAACCATCTTCAGAAACAGCAGAGGTAACACCATTTGCACCAACTATTGGAGCATCACCATACATGATTATTCCACCCCATGAACCTGGTGTTTTAGAAATTTCTGTAAAGATAACAGGTTCAGCTGCAGTTCCATTAATAATCAATTTACCACCATTTTCTACTACTAATGCATCAACACTACCATCTGATGCCGTTGCTGTAATTGTGGAACCAGAATCAAAAGTAACCGTTGCACCAGATTTTATTTTTACAATCCCTTTTAATGTGTAATTTCCAAGTGCAAATGTTTTGTTTGTTGTAAGTTCTCCAGATATTTCACCTTCTACTGGTGTTTTGGTTGTAATTGTTTCGTCATCATCTTCTGAACATCCTGTGAATAGTAAACTCAAAATCGATAAGCTTAGAATTAGTTTTTTCATTGTGTTATTTTTTTAGTTATTTTATACAGGCAAATTTAATGTGGACTTATAATCTAATAGTTAGCGTATTATTATTAAAAATTTAAATGATTTAACGTAATGTAAATTCTTTGTAAATAAAAATCCCGCAATTGCGGGATTTTTATTTCTTTAAAAAGTATAACTCAGATTTAGTCCAAATCCAATTCCTTTTTTATACTCTTTAGTGATTAGAGAAGTATTAGGATCAAATAATATTTTGCTGTTTTCACCTAATTCAAATCTCTGATATGGGTTTAATATATTGTCTATTGAAAGTTTTGTTTCAATTTTTTCTGTTAATTTACATGTGTATATGAAGTCAAGTTTGCTAAAAGGCATTTCATATATATGATCTAAACCATTTGTTCCAACCGCATAAATATTTTTGCTTTTTACTCCATATACTAATGAAATTGTATTTTTAATTTCTTTTCCCAAATTAAAATCATATTTGATATCTGCATTCAATAACCAATTGGATGCACCCTGTAATTCTCTTGATGTTTCATTTTCGGTTGTATTTTCTTTAGCTATATCAACTTTAGTTTTCATGATAGACGAATTAAAGCCTACAGAGAAATCTTTTAAGTTTTCAGAAATATGTTTCATATTTAAAAGGATTTCAAATTCAGCACCATATAAGTTGGCAACTTTCGAATTTTGAAATGTGGTTAACTGGTTTGCACTTGCAGCAAAAACTCTTTCAATTGGATCTTGAATGTTTTTTCCAAATAAACCAATTACAAACATATCATTTGACTTTGAAAAAAATTCATATTTCAAGTCTATGTTTGTGTTTTGTGTATCAACTAAGTTTTCGTTACCTCTTTCTACTGTTCCATCGGGATTTACAAACTGAACTGGAAGTAATTCCATTAATACTGGTCTTGTGATTGATTTTGAAGCGGCTAATCTTAAATTTGATTTATCATTAATGATGTATTTTGAATTTAATGATGGAAGTAAATAATTCTTCAACTCTTTTAATTTTCTATATGGACTATCTGGAAGGTCAATTTCATTTAATGAGCGATAACTTATAATCCTATCTGATGATTCATATCGCAAACCTCCACTAATTTCAAATTTTTCACCTAGGTTGAATAATGCATTAATATATCCAGCATTAACAAGTTGATTTAATTTGGTTTTGTATTCAGCATTCGATTCTTCTTTTTCATAAATTAAACCATTTGTAATATCTTCAAATATTTGAGCATTTATTGAATTAAGATTACTTGGGGCAGTATATCCTGGTAAAAATGGTCGAGTTGAAAAAAACCTATAGGTACTTGATAAACTATTTTTAAATGAATTTGCACCTAATGCAATTCTATTTGTTTTTCCACTTGAATTGTTTCCAAAATTTAAATTGTATTCGAACATTCCACTAACATAGTAATTTCCTTTTATGCTGAAGTTTTGTCTATTTAAATTATTTCCTCCATAATTATTGTCAAATGTTGAGCCATTCAATTGACCATCAAGAAATTTTCTATCAGGCAACTCATATAGCGTTTTAACATAAGAAATTCCTCCCTTGACACTATGTTTGTTGTCTGAAGTAAGTTTATACCCAATGCTTAATTGATTGTTAAAATAATCAGTTTGTTCAAATTGATTGGTTCTGACTAATTTGTTTGGGATTGTAAATTGTTGAGAGAAAACACCAAATTGATCTTTTATTAGACTTTCTGTGGTTCTAATATAAATTGAGTTTGTAGCCAAATTTAATCTATTCGATTTATATTTTAAGCTTATTAAAGATGAAGCATTTGTTTGATATGCAAACGATTTTGAATATAAATCATTTGAATAGGTGCTAAGGCCTTCCTCAAATCTTCTCTCTATTCCTTGTCTAACTTGGTATTTGTTATCACCGTTTAGTGAAATTAAGTAGCTAAAACTGCGATTATCATTAAACTTTATTTTATCACTATGCAAGAAGCTAATACTATTATTTATTGGAGCTCCAACGTTGTTTACATTCCAAGAGCTGTTTTTATAACCCTCTAAGTATTCATTAGTTCTTAGTGTTATTCCGCTAAATTTCCCATAAGTAGAAGGGAGTTCTCTATATTTTTTTTGAATACCAAAAAAACCTTGATTATTATTTGCATTTTCAGATAGTAAAAAATCAGAGCCATTGTTATCGGTTACAAATCCAAAGCCTACGCTAAGTTTTGTTGTAGAAGATTGTGATTCTTTTGTTTCAATATTGATTGTTGCTCCTGCAAAATCTCCTGGGATATTTGGATTAAAGGTTTTATAAACATTTAATACACCTACTATATCTGTAGGAAATAAATCTAGAGGTATAATTTTTTTGAAAGGTGAATTTGATGGTGCTTGTAATTCATTGATTAATAAATTATTGTATCTGTTTTCTAAACCTCTTACAAACAATCCTCTAGACTCAACTTTAGAAATTCCTGTAATTTTTGTTAAACCTTCTTCAACATCACTAACTCCTTTACGAGCCATTTCTTGTGCACCAATACTTTGTTTTATTTCAACTGCTTTCTTTTGTTCAAGTAATAAGGCTGATTCTTTTTCTCTATTTTTTGTAGTAGATTTTACTACAACATCTTTCAGTGTATAATTTCCCGAACCAAGACTACAATTTAGAGTAGCAGTTTCACCAGTTTTTATAGTTATTGTTTTCTCAACGTTTTCATATCCAATAAAACTAAATTGAACAATGTAATTTCCAGGATTTAGAGAAATTGAATAATTTCCTGTTTCATTAGTTGTAACAGCAACCGAGGTTCCTTTTATAACCACATTTGCAAAAGGAAGTGGTGCATTGCCTGCTTCTTTGTCGGTGATTGAACCTGCTAATGTTCCTTTTGTCTGTGAAAATGAAAATGTTACAAATAGTAGTGTTGTGATAAGTAAGTTAAATTTCATTGTTTAGTACGTTAATTTTTTGCAAAGAACGACTTGAAATGTAAATAGGATGTTACTTGAAGTTTATGATTTGGTTTAGTTAATATTACCTAAAAGTTAAGATGTTAATTTATGGTAATACTATACAAAGTTTTTAAAATACAAAAGCCGACCTGGAGCGATCGGCTAGTGCGGGGAGGTGTAACTTCTTTTCAGAATCCTCTCTGCAAAGATAACATTAAAAAACGAAATTTCCATTGAAATAGTAAAATATGATTTTCTTGAATGACAAAATATTGGTTTAGAAAAAAACTTTATATATTTGTACTATTATAAGCCATTTAAAAAAATATATGCCATGTTAGTAAAAGTGTTTGGTAGTGCCGTTTTTGGGGTAGAAGCTACAACTATAACCGTAGAAGTAAATATTGATAAAGGTGTTGGTTACCATCTGGTAGGTTTACCCGACAATGCCATAAAAGAAAGCAGTTATCGAATCGCTGCTGCACTTAAAAATAATAATTATCAACTTCCTGGAAAAAAAATAACCATTAATATGGCGCCCGCCGATTTAAGGAAGGAAGGTTCTGCTTATGATTTAACATTAGCAATTGGAATCCTTGTTGCATCTGGACAAATTCGGGCTGATGATGTTGCAAAATATGTTATCATGGGTGAATTGTCGCTAGATGGTGGTTTGCAACCAATAAAAGGTGCTTTGTCTATAGCGATTAAAGCAAAAGAAGAAGGTTTCAAAGGTTTCTTTCTTCCTAAGCAAAATGTTAAAGAAGCAGCAATTGTTGATGGTATAGAAGTTTATGGGATTGAAAATATTATCGAAGTAATCAATTTTTTTGAAGGAAGAGAAACCCTTGAGCCAACTATTATTGATACTCGAGAAGAATTTAATAAAACATTAGATTTTCCAGAATATGATTTTGCAGATGTAAAAGGGCAAGAGAGTATCAAACGCTGTATGGAAATTGCCGCAGCTGGCGGTCATAACATTATTCTAATTGGTCCGCCAGGTTCTGGTAAAACGATGTTGGCTAAGCGTTTGCCTAGTATCTTACCACCAATGACTTTGAAAGAAGCATTGGAAACCACCAAAATTCATTCGGTTGCTGGAAAAATCAAAGATGCAGGTTTGATGAGTCAACGTCCTTTTCGATCTCCTCATCATACTGCTTCATCTGTATCGCTTGTTGGCGGTGGAAGTTATCCGCAACCTGGTGAAATTTCGCTTTCTCATAATGGTGTTTTATTCTTGGATGAATTGCCAGAATTTAAAAGAGAAGTGTTGGAAGTTATGCGCCAACCATTAGAAGATAGGGAAGTAACAATTTCTAGGGCAAAATTCACTATTACATATCCATCTTCATTTATGCTAGTAGCTAGTATGAATCCAAGTCCTAGTGGTTTTTTTAATGATCCTGATGTGCCTATGACTTCATCACCTGCAGAAATGCAACGGTACATGGGTAAAATATCAGGACCTTTGTTAGATAGAATTGATATACATATCGAAGTTACTCCTGTTCCGTTTGAAAAATTAACAGAAACGTGTAAAGGAGAGAGTAGTGTTGAAATTCGCAAACGAGTTATTGATGCTAGGGAAATTCAAACTCGTAGATTTGAACAGTTTGAAAATATGCACTATAATGCGCAAATGAATTCAAAGCAAATACGAGAGCATTGTGCATTAGATGATGCTTCTTTGCAGCTATTAAAAACGGCTATGGAAAGATTAAATTTATCTGCTAGGGCATATGATAGAATTTTAAAAGTGGCTAGAACTATTGCCGATTTAGATGCTTCAAAAGATATTATTCCTAATCATATTGCTGAAGCAATTCAGTATAGAAGTTTGGATAGAGAAGGTTGGTTGGGATAAAAAAATGGAGACCGAAATAATAGTCTCCATTTTCATATAAAAACAAACTAACAAAATTACTCACACCATACTACTAGTGTAACTTCTATTACACCATTAGTATTTACTAAACTATTAGAAAGTGTAACCGTCGATGAACCAGTTCCGCAGAAATAATCTTGGTAAGAGTTAAATGTATATGTTCCCGGAGCCATATTATAAAAGCAATCTCCTTGACCATAATCTTGATCATTTGGGTTTCCAGGGTAAAAAATTTCGCCTGTTAAATCATTAGTTGCATAAAAGCCAGCGGTATATGTTGTAGAATTTCCTTGCGTGTCAACAACTTTTATACATACTGTATAAGTTCTAATTTCTGTTTTTATGGTTTCAATTGTTGTTATTATGTTGGTCGCTTTATTATATTGTTTTGTAAGTGCGGCACGAATAGGTTGTACTAGTGCTAACGCTAAAGATGTATTATTGTTATTTATAGCTTCAATCATGCTAACTGTTAATCCCATGATAATGTCATTTTGATTCACTAATTCGTTAGCAGCATTTGTAATGGTAGTTGACGAAAACGAAATACTAGAATTGTCGTGTGCTAATCCAATAAAATAGTGAATGTCATCTGAATTATTCAAAACATTGTTTACATGTGTATTCATTTTAGTTTCAAAAGTAGCGGCATCTGGATTACCAAAAACAGTTAATTGTTTAACCAGTTGATTAACTGCTTTTCGGGCAGTAACTACTTCTTGTTTAACTTTTTCAGCAGATTGAATTGCTAAATTCAAGTTTTGCTCTGCTAGTGATTGGGCAGAAGTTTGTCCTAAGACAAAAGTTGATAATGCAAACGCATAAAGAATAATTTTTTTCATGATAGAAAATATTTAAATTAATACTAAGGCAAATATATATCGTGTATTTGGTCTTGTTTTCTTTTTTTAATTATTTAATCGTTAAAAATCAGTGCTTTATGATGATTAATATTGTTGTTTTATATATGTTTAAGTAACATAATTTTAATATACTTTCATTAAGTTTGAAAAAAATTACCCCAAAAAAAAGCTACAACTTTTAAGTTGTAGCTTTACTATTATTGTCAATATAAATTATTATTCGAATAAAGCCGAAAAAGTATCTCCTTGTTCTATATCTCCCGTTTGAAAACCTTTTTTAAACCAGTATATTCTTTGTTCAGATGTTCCATGTGTAAATGAATCTGGAACTACATGTCCTTGCATTCTACTTTGAATGGCATCATCACCAACAGCGTGAGCAGCGCTTATGGCTTCTTCTAAATCACCAACTTCAAGGTATTGGCTGTTATGTTTTGCCCAAACTCCTGCATAAAAATCGGCTTGTAATTCCAATGCTACTGAAAATTTATTTGCTTCTGCTTCACTTTTTCCTTGTTGTAGTTGACGAACTTTTCCAGATGTTCCTAATAGTGTTTGAATATGATGACCAACTTCGTGAGCAATAACGTAAGCAATAGCAAAGTCGCCACCTTTGGCTCCAAAACGAGTTTTTAATTCTTCAAAGAAACGTAAGTCCATATAAACTTTTTTATCGCCAGGACAATAAAAAGGTCCAGATGCAGCAGTAGCACTACCACATGCTGTTTCTACGGCATCAGAAAATAAGACCATTTTGGGTTGCTCATATTGCATATTATTTTCTCTAAAAATTTTATCCCAAGTATCTTCTGTGTATGCAAAAACCGTACTAGCAAAGTCTCCAATTTCTTTTTCTTCGGGAGTTAGAACCCTTTCTTCTGTTGGTGCACTTTGTTGTCCTTGATTCATTTGTTCTAAAATAGGAGTAAGCATTTGTGCATTTTCTCCACCGAACATATTGACTAATAGAATAATAATACCAAGTACTCCACCGCCTACAATGGCTTTCCCGCCACCCGACATTCCTCTACGGTCTTCTACATTATCACTTTTACGATTTCCTATCCATTTCATAATTTATTTTTTTTACAAATTAACAAAATATTATTTTAAATTTTAGTTTACAGTTTTGTTTTGCTTGTAATTTTTTGTTTAAAAAATGATTACAATTTGTTTTTTAACCATTTGACGATTATTTTTTCAAGCAATTCTTTGTCTATTGGTTTTGATATATAATCATTCATTCCTGCCTCTATACATTTTTCTTTTTCTCCAATTACTGTTCCTGCTGTTAGGGCAATTATAGGAATGTGTTGACCAATAGGGTATTTTCTAATTTCGGCTGTTGCTTCATAACCATTTAGAATTGGCATTTGAATATCCATTAATATTAAATCTGGTTTCAAAATGGTAAACTTGTCAACTGCTTCTTTACCATTCTCTGTTTCATATATGGTACCATTTGGTATTATTTGTTTAACTAATGTTTTTGCTAACAGCATATTTATTTTGTTATCCTCTACAATTAAAATTTTAAAATTTTCTTGACCAAAATCTGCTTTGTTTGTTTCTATTGGATAGGTCTGATTTTTTTCTATAATCTTAGAGGATGTATTTCCTACTTTAAAAATAACATCAAAGAAAAATTCACTTCCTTCTTTATAAGTACTGTTAAGCTGCAACTTACTGTTCATTAATCCTAATAGTTGATTAGAAATTGTAAGCCCTAAACCGGTACCTCCAAATTTTCTTGTTGTTGAATTATCTCCTTGAGAAAAAGCTTCAAAAATTTTATCAAAAAATTCTTTTTTAATACCTATACCTGAATCTTTTACTGTAAAACGAATCTTATTTTCGTTTGCATTTAGATTTTCTAATAACGACACTTCTAAAGTGACATATCCTTTATTTGTAAATTTTACAGCATTGCTTAACAGGTTCATTAGTATCTGTTTTAATCTAATGGTATCTGTAAAAATTGACTTTGGAACATCGTTTTTGACATCAAGCTTTAAATCTAAGTTCTTACTATCAGATTGATACTTAACTAGAATTATTACTTGGTTTATGAGTTCGTCTAAATTACATTCGGTTATATCAAGTTCTAATTTTCCAGCTTCTATTTTTGAAAAATCGAGGATGTCATTAATAATTTCCATCAATGATTGAGCCGATTGCTTAATGGTATTCATATAACTTTTTTGAATATCTTCAAGATTCGTGTTTTTAAGTAAATCGGTGAAACCAATTATCCCATTTAATGGTGTTCTAATTTCATGACTCATATTGGCTAAGAAATCAGATTTTGCTTTATTGGCAGCTTCTGCATATTCTTTGGCTTTAATTGCATCTTCGTTTATTTTTTTTGATGTAATGTCAAAGTATATTCCTCCGATATAATCTATTTCGTTATTTTTTAGAATTACATCTCCAAACTCTTCAATCCAAATCAATTCACCATTTTTTCGTTTTATTTGATAAATAGAATGAAAAGATCGTTTTTCTTCAATTCTAGAAATTTGATAATCAATAATTTCTTTGCGCTGCTCAGGAATTATTATATCTAGGAAAGATATGGCATTGGTTAAAAAATCTTCTTTGGTATAGCCTGTGAGTTTTTCAATCTCGTTATTGATATATACTTTTGATGATTTTTCATCGTATTTAGTTAAATAAACAGTTCCTGGTATGTTTTCAGAAATTAATTTAAAACGTTTTTCACTTTCAATGATTATGTTTTCGAAAATATTTCTTTCTATTGCAGATGCGATGTTTAGGGATAAAGTTTCGAGTATTGTAAACTCATCTTCAGTCCAAATTCTTTCTTTTTTGCAATCGTCAAAGCCTATAAATCCGTAAAACTCATTTTGAACAAAAATGGGTAAAATAAGAATGGATTGAATTTTTTGCTCGATTAATATATTTTTAAATTCTGAATCTGTAATTTGATTTACTGTTTTGTTATATGTTTTGTTTTTTGATATAACTTCAATAACTTCACTTACAATTTCGTGTGGCATATTTTGTAATTCTGGGTTTTCAATTTCAACACTTATGCCTTCATTTACCCATTCATATTTTTGAGAGATTGTTTTTTCTAAATTATTATTTTCAAAAAAGTAAACTCTATCAATATTTGTTGCCTTTCCTATTATTGATAGTGACTCTTCGAAAATATCATCAATGTTTTTACTTTTAATAAAATAGTTGGTAATATGGGTGATTGTTCCTAGTAATTCGCTTTTGTATGCAAGTCTTTGTTCTGCTTTTATTCTGTTATATGTTTCAGATGCAATAGCTAAAAAATCGGCTAGAGTACGGGCAAAACTTATATCTTCATTATCCCATTCTTTATACTTTGTTGTGGTTTCGAATGACAATAACCCAACCATTTTTCCGTCTAGATATATTGGGGTATCTATTAAAGAACAGATGTTTTCTTTTGGGAAATAATCTTCTTTGTATTCTTTTACTTCTTCTGAAATATATACGTTTGATGCTACTATTTGAATCTGATTTTCCAAAGATTCAAAATAGTTTGGATAATCTTTTTTTAGTAAAATTGTTCCAGTTTCAAATATATCATTGTTATTGTTATATAACCTTTGGCATTGGATTCTGTCTTCAAAATAAAGCCAAAAACTTACTCTATTAATATCAACTTTTTGAGAAATTGTTTTTAAAATTTCTTCTAATATTTCATCGAAGTCAGCTGTTTTTGAGTAACTTTTTGAGGAAATATTTTTGAATGTTTCGTTATAAATTTTAATTTTTTTATCCTTTCTCAGTTTTTCAATTTCTATTTGTCTAATCTGAGTTATATCTCTTGCTATTACTGAGTAACCGATTATTTTATTGAATTCATTTTTCTTGTAGGCTACATTTTGTGACAACCAAACCTCATTTCCATTTTTATTAATTACTGGAAATTCTAACGTTGGAAAACTTGTTATATCTTTTGGTGTTTTACTATAAAAGTCAAAAACTCTTTGTTTGTAATCGTTACGTATAAGTTCTGTAAAATAAAATTTGAACATTTCCTCTGAGGTATAACCCATTATTTTCTCAGAATATTTGTTGATAAATGTGTAGTTTCCGTGTTTGTCTAATTCATAAATTAAGTCAGTAGCATTTTCAACCAAGTTTTTATACTGGTTTTGAATTGTAATTTGTTCTGTTACATCTTGACCTATGCCAATGATAATATCATCTGAAAATTTTTTGTCTTTCCATTGGATGTATTTGTATTTTCCGTTTTTACATTTTAATCGTCTTACATATAATCTATCATCTTTAAAATCATCATGATATGCTTCGCCTATAAACTCTTCATCTTCGGTTAATTTCCAATAATTTAGACCCATTACTTCACTGGGTTTATAGCCCAAAAATTCTTTTATCTGTTCGCTACAAAAGAATACTTCTCCTTTACGGTTTGTTGCAATGGTTATAGAATTTCCTTTATTAACGATTTTATCTGTAAATAAGAATTTATTTTTTGTTTCGATTAATGCCGCATGTCGAGCAAGATGAATGGTTGTTATAATTATAAAGGAATTAAATAAAATGATCACAAAATCATTAGGAATGATATCTTTATTATATATCGCTACAGTGCCAATAAGTACAATAAAAACAAAAATTAAAAATTGTATTATATTTTTGAATGCAAAGTAGGATAGAAAAAAAACGAGAATCAGACCTACATAGGTTACAAACTCAAATGGGTTGAATAGTAAATTGATGGTTACAAAAAGAAAATAGCTTATAAAGCAAAATATAAAAATTGAACTTCTTCTTTTTGCAATGAACTCATTTTTTAGAGCAATAAAATAGATTGATATTAATATTGCACCTACTATATAGTTAATTATTAGTAAACTTCGTTCTCTTACATGAAATAACTCATTAATTGATTCAACTATTGGAATAATAATTCCCATAAAAAGCAATAGAAGTGAGTATTGTTGTTCTTTTGGTTCAAATTCAGAGAAGTTGGTTGTTAATTTTGTTTTTAACTGTTTTTTTATAACAGTATATGCCAAAACCAAGACCAATAACGTTATTATTGTAAAAATAATCCAGTTGTTAGTTTCTGTTAAGTAAATAAAAGAAAAGTATGAATTTAGCTCCATTTATAACTGCCATAAATATTTCATCAAATTACAAAAAAAAATTAAACAATTACAATCAATTTTATTTTTGTATATATTTTTTTTAAATAAAAGATTAATAATTAGTTATAAAAAAAATAGATGTTAAAAAACACCTATTTCATCTAATTCGTCTTTGTTTTCTATTGGAATAATGTTCTTATAAATTATGTAATACATGGAATACAAAAACGGAATGGTAAATAATATTCCAATACAAAGGGCAAATATTCCCAATATTACAAATAAAATAGAAACAATAAATAATGCTAAAATTATAAATGGATGTTTTGCAACCAATTTAACGCTCATAGCAATTGCTTCAAATGCTTTTAAATTTGAAAAAATAATCAATGGGATTGTGAGAATCGTAAAAAGTGAAACCACAAGAGAAACCACATTTCCAATAAATGGTACTCCAAAGAATTCAAGAACATTTCCAACTCCTGACCCTATTAAAGTAACAGATGATGCTGATATAAACAATTCTTTAAAATGATTTGTTTTGAAATAATCAAAAATTGTATTTATACCAAATACTTGGTTTGTATCTGCTAAATATGCCATTTTTATGAATCCAGCATTTATTGGACTGAATAACCCTGCGAAAATTACCGAACTAATTATTACACTTGTAAGGACAGAACTTGTCATTAATTCTGGATTCAAATCTGTTAGTAATTCTGTATAATTTGAGAAGCCAATAAACATTCCAACAATACTAAACATTAATACTGAAATTACTATTCCAACAAGAAGAAATGAAACACCTGCGATACCCCATATTTTTTTGAAGTTATCAAAGGATTGTTCGAATACCAATCCAAACTCTAGTTCGATCCTTCATTTGCTATCTTAGCTACTTTGTTATAATTGTTTTCCATTTGATTTACTCTTTTTTGGTTTTACAAAAATCCCCAACGAAATCCTGTATAAATATCAGCTTGCTTGCTGTTTTTTTGGTCTAAAAATGAAGTAACTGCTGATCCAGACCCTAAATAAAAACCACCTAATCTAAAACCGAAACCGGCATTAAAACCTGATATTTCACTATCGGATAATGGTATGTATGCTTCAAAAAAGCCAAGGTTAATTCTTGGTGTGACAGTAATATAGTTCTGTGCTGTAATTTGATCATTGTCTGCATCATCAGAAAGTTTTTGTTGGATGAATCCAGAAATATAAAGTTTCGATATCAGTTTTAAATCGGCATAGGCAACAAATGTTGTAGGAAGCTTTACTTTAAAATCTGTTTTATTTTGACTGTTTACTAAATAGCCTTTATTTTTTAGTATTGTTTCTAGCTCACCTAAATTATCAATATTTTGTATATCACCTAAATTTAGACCAAGTGGATTTTCAATAGTAGGTTGAATTTTAAGTTGATAATTTGTATTGTAATTATTATCATCTTTAAAAGTCATTGAACCAATATTTTTGATTGATGCTCCAATACTTATTTTGTATTTGTTTTTACTTTTAACTACATCTAAAATACTCTTATCTTTTCGTTGGTAACTAATCCCAATGTCACCAACAAAACCATTAAATCCTCCAAAAACAGATTTGGAATAGTCGCTAAAATCGGTAAAGCTATTGGCTAAATTCCCAGAATAAGCAATATTAAGACCTGCTGTAGCATTGTTTAGATACACCTCTGTACCGACTTTATTGATTGTTCCTTTAAAAGATGATAAACCAACATTGGAGTAGGAGCCTGGGAACATTAATTTCATAGTTGCTCCTATACTAAACTTATTGTCTTCACTGTCCAAAATTGTTCTTGCTAATGAAAGTCCAACTTCTCCCCAAGTTGTTCCTACAACTCTTTGGTTATTTGGGTAATCAATTGTTGTACTCAAACCACTTGAAAGAACATCATTTATTAATGCATCACCAAGATTAGCATCAACGTCTACAACATTTAGTTTGCCATTTACTTTTGTGTTTAAGCCAAATCCCCATTTTCCAATTTTGATTCCTACACTTGGTCCATAAACTTCTGCATCTAAGCGAGCATTTACAGCCTCACCTGGAGCAAAAAGTATTGTTTCAAGATTTTTACCAGATATTATATCTTCAAAACCAATTTTGTTATTAGAGCCATTTACACTTAATCCATATAGATTAACCTCTACTTTTTTTGTAGCATTTGCAAATTCTGCTGGGTTCATAGCACTCGATATAAGTCCACCTCTACTAGATGTGGTTAATCCTGTAAAATGTTCCTGCGAGTATGCAGACATAGTTAATGCTACTAGACTAATGATGATTATTTTTTTCATAATTGCAATTATTGATTATAACAAAGATATATTTTTTCTATTTAATAAATAGTATAAACATTTTTTATACAGATTTCCAGATTGTATCTGAAGGAGTTGGCGCAACTAAAATTATTTTTTCTTTTAAAACGGGGTGAATAAACTCTAACTTTCTAGCATGAAGATGGATTCCACCATCATTATTACTTCGGTCAAATCCATACTTTAAATCTCCTTTTATTGGACAACCAATGGCTTGTAATTGTGCTCTAATTTGATGATGGCGACCTGTGTGAAGGTTAATTTCTAATACAAAATAATTGTTCAGTTCTTTAATTATTTTGTAATCTAACGAAGCTTTTTTGCTTTCGGGAACTTCTTTAATGTAGGCTTTTGAAGTGTTGTTTTTTTCATTCCTTTTCAAAAAATGGATTAGATTATCTTCACTTTTTTGAGGCTTATTTTTAACGACAGCCCAATATGTTTTTTTAGTTTCACGTTCGCTAAACATTTTGTTTAAACGCTCAAGAGCTTTGCTTGTTCTGGCAAAAATTACAATTCCTGTTGTGGGTCTATCTAATCTATGAACAACCCCTAAAAATACATCACCAGGTTTATTGTATTTCTCTTTAATATATTCTTTTACAATAATGGAAAGCGCTTTATCACCTGTTTTGTCGCCTTGAACAATATCACCAACACGTTTGTTAATCACAATAATATGATTATCTTCATATAGGATTTGAAGGTTGGATTTGTTTGAGACTATTTTTTCTGACAAAATATATGATTTACTATTGGCTACTTACTAGTATTGTTCATTAGCATTCGGAAAATCTTGACTTTTTACATCGGCAACATAATTGCCAATGGCTTTAGTCATTTGATCATATAAATCTAAATAACGACGTAAAAATCTGGGACTGAATTCGTTGTTCATGCCCAACATATCATGAATGACCAATACTTGTCCATCAACACCACCACCAGCACCAATTCCGATTACAGGAATAGAAATGCTTTGAGCCACCTTTTCGGCTAAAGCAGCTGGTATTTTCTCTAATACAATTGCAAAACATCCAACTCTTTCAAGCATTTTTGCATCTTCTATTAATTTGTCTGCTTCTGCATCTTCTTTGGCTCGAACAGTATAAGTACCAAACTTATAAATGGATTGTGGAGTTAAACCTAAGTGTCCCATAACAGGGATTCCAGCATTTAATATTTTTTTTATTGAATCTTTAATTTCGCTTCCTCCTTCTAATTTGACAGCATGACCACCACTTTCTTTCATTATTCTTATGGCCGAACGCAATGCTTCTTTTGAATCGGATTGATAACTCCCAAACGGTAAGTCAACCACAACTAATGCTCTTTCTATAGCACGAACAACACTTGAAGCATGGTATATCATTTGGTCAAGCGTTATTGGTAAAGTTGTTTCATGACCTGCCATAACATTACTTGCTGAATCACCAACCAATATAACATCAACACCAGCAGTATCAACTATTTTTGCCATGGTAAAATCATAAGCAGTCAACATTGAAATTTTTTCACCATTGGCTTTCATTTCAATTAATGATTTGGTAGTAATTCTTTTATAATCTTTTTTGGCTACAGACATCGAATATTATATTTTAAATTTCAAATATTATTTTTAAAGTTGTAAAAGTAATAAAAACGATTAGTTTTGTACTAAATGCAACACAAAATATACTAATTTTTGTTTCTATTATCGAGGTTATTTTTTAAATGAAAAAAATAGTTTTAATTATAATATTCTTTATAACCGTTCCAACTGTAGCTCAAAATCAAGAAGTTCAGAAGGTTATTGATACTTTTTTTGAAGGTTTTCATGCTAAAGATACACTAAAGTTACATTTGGTTTGTTCCGATAAAATTATTTTTCAATCAATAATGGAAAGTACCAAAGGAGCTAAATTGTCTAATGAAACAGTTAAAGAATTTTATACTTCAATTGCTTCGATCCCGGATGATTTCAAATATGAAGAAAAAATTTTAAGTTATTCCATTCAAGTTGATGGAACAATGGCACATGCTTGGACACCATATGAATTCTACATTAATGGTAAGTTAAGTCATTCGGGTGTAAATGCTTTTACACTTTTTAGAGATAATAATATTTGGAAGATTATTTATGTTATTGATACTAGAAGGAAATCTTTATAAAATCTTTATACTTTCTATTCAGAATACTATTTTTTACTTATAACTATCGCCGTAACTTTGTCAAAAATTAATAACAATGGACAAGTTATTCAAAAAGAGTTCTGTTAATCCTTATCTAATCAGTTTTTTATTTGTTGGAATAGTTTCTTTACTTTGTTTAGTAGTAAGAGATAAAATTGATTATCGAATTATAGGTTATATACTTTTAGTTGTAGTTTCCATTCTTGCCATTTTCCTTGAAATCAAACCTGTATTATTAGCCGCCATATTGAGCGCTTTGGCTC
>CAZLEU010000006.1:0-48702 GCA_964558625.1 uncultured Flavobacterium sp. | reverse complement strand
CGTCAAACAGCAAAATACAACCAAGCATTATCAGACAGAAGAGCCAAATCAACAAAAGGATGGTTAGTTGGTAAAAAAGTCAATAAAGCACGTTTAGTAGCAAAAGGATATGGAGAATCCCAGTTAACAAATGATTGTGGTTGTGAGCCAACAAATGAGTCTTCTTGTACAGAAGAACAACATCAGAAAAACAGAAGATCTGAGTTTCTTATTACAAGAAAATAAGATTAAATTAATATAAAATAAAAGTCCTTGCTTTAGCAGGGACTTTTTTATTTATAGACATATTTTTCAATTATATGAGGAGTAACCTTTCTTAACTCAGCACCATTTTCTGGATTTTCTCCATCCATATTAAAAAAAGTAACTTCATTATTTTTTTTGCTATACCATACAAGAGTTTTGTCACCATAAAAAAAACGTGTAGTATCACTTACGGTTAATTCCCTTCTCTTAAACTCATGTTCATTAAAAGGTTTAATAATTCTCAATGAAACAATTCCAAGTTGCTCATCTTGACAGTCTATCAATTCGTAGTGATTCTCTTTCCACTCCATACACTCTTTTTCTTTAAAAAAAACAGTCCTTATTCCAAATAGACTCAAAACAGTCAACCCTCCAATTATAATTCTATTTCTATAACCCTTTTTTGAAATGGGCTGAGTAGTAACATTTGAAAAATTTTGTACAACATTTTGCTCAAAACTATTGTTTTTAAAATCATCAATACGAGTAGGCGCATTAAGATTAGCCTTCCTATCATCTCTTGAAAAAACAGAATAAGGTCTATTTTCAAAATTTATTAAAATAGCCGATGTCTCTATCCTAATACTATTTTCTGTATCACTTTCACTCCTTAGAAACGAAATGATGGGTCTGAACCTATCAATATTACAATTTTCTATCGACTTTCTCAAAGATTCATTTTCTTTTGTTTCAAAGAAAACACGCAAAATGGTTTCATCTATTTTGCTTATTCCACTATCAAAAATCAGCAAACATAATGTTCTCATTTGTGCAGGAGAAGGATTCAATAAAATACCTGACGGATCTTCATGTTTTGCTATTTGATAGCAATGTTGAATCGCTTCTTTATAATTTTTAAAAGTATTTTTTTTCATGTAAAAAAGTGTTTTTTCGGAATTTATATGAAATATTCGGAAACTTCGGAAATATCGGAATTCCTTATAAACACTGATACAAAATCCCCATTCCTTTGCCTCAAGAATTAGTTCTTGTTTTATTTCGCGATAAGAACAAATGTACAAAACTACTTCTTAAAAGTGTTGCACTATTGAACTGAATTTTTATCAGGGAAGTATAACTAAACAGTTCAATAATAGCGCACTTCACTTCCCAAAAATTACTCGAGTATTAAAAAAAATGAGTAGAAATCTACTCACACACGCTTTCGAGAAAGTCTCGAACAGCCCAACTCATGTCAAATTTTTAAAGTGAATTAATAATGAAAAAAATACTTTTATTTTCGTTTTTTATAGTGGCTATTACCACAATGACATCTTGCACAGCAGATGATGTAACAGAAACAAAGCAAACCAATCTTACCGATATCGGAGGAGGGCAAAATGGGCAATTACCACCGCCACCGCCACCAAAACCA
This sequence comes from uncultured Flavobacterium sp., assembly GCA_964558625.1. Classification (GTDB taxonomy): domain Bacteria; phylum Bacteroidota; class Bacteroidia; order Flavobacteriales; family Flavobacteriaceae; genus Flavobacterium. The sequence continues at coordinate 47,081 of CAZLEU010000006.1, read as the reverse complement.
TAATTTATCGGAAATAGTTTTAAAGTTAAATTAAAATCAATAACTTCGGGAAATGAATTCTATTATAGGACGTTTCCCGATTTTTGTATGCATAACGAGCTATATATTACTGTTTTCGTGTGATCAACACAACGAGATAACTGATAACTATTCAATGTTAATCGAAAAAGCAGCAACTTTCAATAGCAAACAAGAATATGATAGCGCTTTTTTTTATTTCAATAAGGCAAAATTAGAATGTAAATCAGACGAAAAAGAAAGAAAAATTTATGCACTACTTTCAATGGCATCAATTCAGCAGCAGCAAAATGACTTTTCAGGAAGCGAAGAAACCGTTACCGAAGCGCTCAAATTAGATGCAAAAACAATGTATTTGCCCAATCTTTACAATCAATTAGGAATAGCATACATAGAGTTTCACGATACCACTAGCGCAATAAAATATTATAATAAAGCATCCAATTTAACAAAAGACAAGCTCTATAAATTAATCCTTCAGAATAATCTAGCTGTTGTATACAATGAAAGCAATCAATTTCAAAAAGCGATTACTATTCTTGAGCCCATAGTTTTAAACCCTATTTTACAACAAAATCCACTGGAACAAGCAAGAATTATTGATAATTTAGGTGAAGCCTATTTCAAAAAAGATAGCACAAAAGGAATTGCACAATTTGAACAAGCTCTCAAAATTAGACAAAAAGAAAAAGCACATTTTGATATGATATCTAGCTACTTCCATTTATATCAATTTTATTGCAAAAGAGATAAAAAAAATGCCGAAAAATATGCTTACTTATCATATCAAAAGGCAACTATGAGCAATAGTATTGACAACAGACTAAGAGCTTTGAAATACCTTATCGAAATTAGTGATAGCAATCAATCCAAAAAATATGCTTTACAACAGATAAAATTGAGTGATAGCATAGGAATAGTTCGCCAAAAAGCTAAAAATCAATTTGCCAAAATAAAATACGATGCTAAAATAGCTATTGAAGAAACCGAAAAGCAAAAGAAACAAAAAATAACTGCTTTTATAGTAACAGGAGTTTTACTAACAATAGGCCTTTTGGTATTTTATTTCATACGAAAAAAGAACAGACAAAAATTAAAAACAGTTGCCTATGAAACCGAGACACGTATTTCCAAACAATTGCATGATGAACTAGCCAATGATGTTTACAACTTAATGACCTTTACAGCAACACAAGATTTACAAAACCCCCATAAGAAAGAAATGCTAATAGATAACCTCGACAAAATCTATTCGCAAACACGTAATATTTCCAAATCGAATAGTGAAATTGAAACAGGAGAACATTTTGAAAACTATTTATATGATATGCTCTCAAGCTACACTAGTCATCAAACCAATGTTATTATTAATAAAAATGCATCAATCAATTGGGGATCCATAAACAAAGAATCAAAAATTGCGGTTTATAGAGTCCTGCAAGAATTGATGGTCAATATGAAAAAACACAGTCAAAGTTCGATTGTAGTTATTGGTTTTGAAAACTTCAAAAACAAAATAGAAATCAACTACACAGATAATGGTGTAGGATGTCCCGAAATGTTAAATTTTAAAAAAGGACTTCACAATGCGGAAAACCGTATTCATGCTATAAAAGGAACAATTATTTTTGAAACAGAAACCCATAAAGGATTCAAAGCCAAAATCAATATTCCTAAATAAAACAGACTCATTATGTTTAAAAAAATATTAATAGCAGAAGATTTTGATACAGTAAATTTAGCAGTAAAACAAACACTTGAAGAAATAGGAATTCAGGACATACAATATGCTAAGTATTGTGACGATGCCTTACTCAAAATTAGAAAAGCACATCTCGATAATCAACCTTTTGAACTGCTTATATGCGATTTATCTTTTAATCAAGATCATCGTAAAGTTAACATTCAATCTGGTGATGAACTAATTGAGCTTGCCCAAAAAGAACAACCCAATTTAAAAATTATAGCTTATTCTGTAGAAGATAAAAGCTTTCGTATAAGATCACTTTTTGAAAAATTTGATATAAATGGATATGTATATAAAAACCGCTATAGTCTAGAACAACTTAAAGCGGCACTCAGCACTATATACAATAGTGATAAAAAATACATTACACCCGAAATGGCCCATTTGCTTAAAGACAATGCCATTTTAAAAATTGATCAATATGACATTCAACTTATCAAACTATTATCCAATGGAATCCCTCAAGAAAAAATGGATGTTAAGTTCAAAGAACTTGGAATCGAACCCAACAGCAAAAGTACAATCGAAAAACGAATAGGAAAACTCAAAGACTATTTCAAAGCAAATAATACGGTGCATCTTATAGCTATAGCCAAAGATCTTGGGATAACATAACAACCTAATCTTTTTTTTAATAATTAGTACTTCACCTTGTTGCTGACGTTTTTATTTTCACCCTAAAGTATCAAAAAAAACACTTAAAAAATAAATATAGCATAACAACTATCTGTTAATCAATATTTTGTGTTTATATTTTAATAAAAAACGAACATGGTCATCACACAAAAAAATCCCCATTAATGGGGATTTTTTTGTGTACATATTGTCTCTAAATTGCATAACACAATTCACAAAATAAAATTCAAAAAAGCTTGTAAAGATATATTGAATGACGTTTTTACAAATAAAAAATAATTCTCATTTACGGTTTTCCGTAAAGAAAAAAAAATTATAGGTTTTAAGTTTGAACAAACAAAAAGACATAAGGTTAGTTTTAGATTGGATAGTTTCCCAAGAACTTCGTAGTAATTATTTTGATTACTGCGAAGTTCAATCCAGAAAAAACAAACTATATGACAATATAAAAATCAACAAAACAGCGTACACTAAAAAAATGAAGATCATTTACATAATATGTGCTATCCTCGCACTTGTCGCTAGTTTCAATATGCCAATAGGCTATTACACTTTCTTAAGAATTTCACTAACACTTGGGGCATTAGTAGTATTGTACAACGAAGTACAAAGAGAAGCCAGCCTTTTAGGGATTAGTTTTATAGCAATAGCCATACTTTTCAATCCAATACTTCCTATTTACCTATATCAAAAAACCTTTTGGATACCCATTGATATAGCTACCGCAATCCTATTTATCACGTATTGGTTAAAACAACAGTTAAAAAATAAATAATGCTATGAACCGATATCCAGTAGCCAGTAGCTCAAACATCATTTCAATAGGATATGATGAAATACAAGAAATTTTAGAAATCGAATTCAGACTAGAAGTCATACACCATTACTTCAATGTACCCCTCAATGAGTTTGTTGCACTCATGAAAGACAACGAACCCGAAGATTACTTCTTTAAATATGTTTACTGCAAATATAATTTTGCTGCAATGTAATTTTTTTACCCTTTTACGGTTTCCCGTAAGGAAATAAAAAACCATCATTCTAAATTTGAATAAACTCTTTTTAAAATGAAAAAGTGGTATATTTATACTTTAGTAATGGTGCTTTTAGCTTGCAAGAACAAACAAAAGCAACCACCCCAAATTGTTAGTCCACAGGAGTATCAACTTCAAGAACAACAAAAACAAATTGAAGAAAAGCAAAAAACGTATCATGTAGATACGACTCAAAAATACGAACATCGAACTGGCAAGTCGGGTAGTTATGAGTACAATTATGACGTATCAGGAATCGACAAATACGGAAACAAAGTAACAGGTAACGTGTTAGTTCAAGGAAAAGAAGGAGCCGGAAAACTCAAATTAAGCAATGACAAAACAATAGTGGTTACTGTTGAATGGATAGGATACAATAAACTACAAGCAACAGATAAAAATGGAGATTTATACTTGCTAAACATTGAGTAGTAATTATGTACTTCTGGCCAATAATTTTTATACATATGAAAAAAATACTTGTAATAGGATTATTAATAGGACTAACATCTTTCAATGTAGTTGAAAAAGACGTATACCTCTGCGGGCCACACGGCTCGTCAAAATACCATTATTCGGATACTTGCAGAGGACTTAATAGCTGCAAACATGACATAACCAAAAAAAAATTGTCAGAAGCCAAAGATTTAGGCTTGACACTTTGTGGCTGGGAAGATTAAAAAAAGAATAATGAAAAAAAGGTTGATTCTTTTACTTTTTTCGACACTTGGTTTTTCCCAAGTAAAACTCCTATCTTGGAATGTAGAAAATTTAGGCAATTCCAAATCTGATAAAACACTATTGTTTATTGCCAATACTATGAAAAACTATGATATAGTGGCACTACAAGAAGTAGTTGCAGGAAATGGAGGAGCACAGACAGTAGCAAAACTTGTTGACGAACTCAACAGAAAAGGAAACCAATGGGATTACACCATAAGCAATCCAACGAGTAGCAGTGCCTATAAAACCGAGCGTTATGCCTTTTTATGGAAAACAGCCCGAGTCAAAAAAATGGGAAAAGCATGGCTGGAACAAAAATACCATCTCGAAATCGACAGAGAACCCTATTATTGCACATTTGAGTACAACAAAAAAAGGTTTACTCTTGCCAATTTTCATGCCATCACCAAAAGCAAACAACCCGAAACAGAAATAAAATATTTCAAGTTTTTGCCAGCACAATATCCAACCTTAGACTTAATTTTTGTTGGCGATTTCAATTGCCCACAATCACACACCGTATTCAATCCGCTAAAAAAAATGGGATATGAAAGTGCATTTCAAAACCAAAAAACATCCCTCAAAAAACAATGCAAAAACAACAACTGTCTAGCATCCGAATTTGATAATATCTGGTATAAATCAGCCAAAATCGTATTAAAAAAAGCTGAAGCAATTCATTTTTACAATTCATTTCAAAACCTCCAAGAAGCCAGAGAAATTTCAGACCATATTCCAATTACAATGGAGTTTCTGATAAACAATTGATTTTAAACAAATTGAAAAAAAATAAAAAATTAGCACATTTTTGTTGCACATATAGATAAACGTTGTATCTTTGCACTCGAAACATCGCGGGATAGAGCAGTAGGCAGCTCGTCGGGCTCATAACCCGAAGGTCACAGGTTCGAGTCCTGTTCCCGCTACAAAATGTATAAAAGCCATTCAGAAATGAGTGGCTTTTTTTAATACTAATAATTTTTATTAAATTTTTTTTGGAGCAAATTATGACACACAAGGCTGGTTTTGTAAATATTATAGGAAATCCAAATGTTGGTAAATCAACACTTATGAATGCCTTTGTCGGCGAACGCCTATCCATAATCACATCCAAAGCGCAAACCACACGTCACAGAATACTTGGTATTGTAAATGGAGACGATTTTCAACTCATTCTTTCCGATACACCTGGAATCATCAAACCTGCATACGAAATGCAAGAATCCATGATGAATTTTGTAAAATCAGCCTTCGAAGATGCCGACATAATTGTATACATGGTCGAAATAGGAGAACAAGAGTTAAAAGACGAAGACTTCTTTAAAAAAATAATACATGCCAAGATTCCAGTTCTACTATTACTCAACAAAATAGATAACTCCAACCAACAACAACTCGAAGAACAAGTAGCCTTCTGGACAGCCAAAGTTCCAAATGCCGAGATTTTTCCAATCTCAGCTTTACAAAACTTCAATGTCCCCGAGGTTTTTTCTAGAATAATTTCCTTGTTACCAGAATCACCTGCCTACTATCCCAAAGATCAACTTACAGACAAACCAGAACGCTTCTTTGTTAACGAAACCATTCGTGAGAAAATCCTTTTAAACTACAGCAAAGAGATTCCCTATGCTGTAGAAATAGTAACAGAAGAATTCATAGAAGACGAAAACATTATCCGAATCCGTTCACTCATTATGGTCGAACGCGACACCCAAAAAGGAATCATCATCGGTCACAAAGGCGCAGCACTCAAAAAAGTTGGAATGGAAGCACGAGCAGACCTAGAAAAATTCTTCGGAAAGCAAATTCATATCGAGATGTATGTAAAGGTCAACAAAAACTGGAGAAGCAACGCCAATATGCTCAAGCGTTTTGGTTACAATCAGTAGTTTTAATAAAAGCGAATGACTCGGGCTTTATCGATGATCCATATTCCAGCCATTCATTCTATCTTTTTCTTTTTTAGATTGCTTCGTTCCTCGCAAAACCAAAAAAGAAAAAGGATGCCATTCCTGTCTGGGCTATTTAAGAAAAGGCAATGAATACTTATTTAGCCTTATTATTCAACAATTCTCAAATAAAGCCGTTTTAACTCAACAACTTGATGCCTACCGTTATAGCGTATCTGTTTTGCAATAAAATAAAGCAAAAACCAAACAACAATCATTAAACCCATAACAATCAAATCTTTTGTTACAGAAACACTAAGCATCCAATCAGAAATAGCAAACATTCCAAATACCAAAAAAATTCCCGCCACAATAAAATGCAAAAACATAAAGAAAGTCCAAATCGTTTGATCAGGACCAAATAAACATTTTACATGAGTCGTTTTATCTTCATTTTCAGAAAGCTCAATATGTAAATGCGGAGAATAATAACGCCTTTTTGCCAACAGAATAAACAAAAAAATATGATGATCAGAAATTTTTACACGATAATCTTCCTTAACCTCTTCTTTAACTTTTTTTGCTCTTTCAATAATTTCAGAAATAGTCAAATCAACATCCTTATGAAAACGTGGACGAAGCACCACATTATTATCTAATTCCATTACGTACAACAATTTTAGTTCATTATGTTTGAAATTTTCATGCATTACATTACTACTAAGGTACAAAAAAATAAAATTAGTAGTACCTTTGCACAATATTTAAAATCATTATGAATAACATTGTAGCCATTGTAGGAAGACCGAATGTTGGAAAGTCAACACTTTTTAACAGAATGATAAAACGTAGAGATGCTATTGTAGATGCCGTTTCTGGAGTAACAAGAGACCGTAATTATGGGAAAAGTGATTGGAACGGAAAAGAATTTTCAGTTATAGATACAGGAGGATATGTACGAGGCTCAGATGATATTTTCGAAGGCGAAATACGTAAACAGGTAGAACTAGCTATCGATGAAGCCGATGTCATTATTTTTGTAGTAGATGTCGAAGAAGGAATTACCCCAATGGATGATACAGTAGCCAGATTACTTCGCAAAGTAACCAAACCTGTAATTCTAGCAGTAAACAAAGTAGATAATGCCATGCGCGAAAAAGACGCTATGGAATTCTACAACTTAGGTCTAGGCGAATATTATACTTTTGCAAGTATATCGGGTAGTGGAACAGGAGACCTATTAGATGCTGTTGTAAACGCCTTCCCAGAAAAACCAGAGTCAGTAAAAGAAGAAGTAACATTACCACGTTTTGCAGTTGTAGGTCGTCCTAATGCTGGAAAATCAAGTTTTATCAATGCACTTATTGGTAAAGAACGCTTTATGGTAACAGATATTGCAGGCACTACACGCGACGCCATAGATACCAAGTTCGATCGTTTCGGTTTCGAATTCAATTTAGTTGACACGGCTGGAATTCGTCGTAAAGCCAAGGTAAAAGAAGATTTAGAATTTTATTCAGTAATGCGTTCGGTAAGAGCTATTGAACACGCCGATATTTGTATATTAGTAATAGATGCCACTCGCGGATTCGAAGGACAAGACCAAAGCATTTTTTGGTTAGCCGAAAAAAACCGTAAAGGAATCGTGATTTTGGTAAACAAATGGGATTTGGTAGAAAAAGATACCATGTCTACAAGAGATTACGAAAACAAAATCAAAGAGCAATTAATGCCCTTTACAGATGTGCCAATTCTTTTTGTTTCGGCATTAACCAAACAACGTTTGCTAAAAGCACTAGAGGCTACAGTTCAAGTTTTTGAAAACAGAAAACAAAGAATCCCAACATCCAAGTTCAACGATTTTATGTTGAAAGTAATCGAAGCATATCCGCCACCAGCAACCAAAGGAAAATATGTGAAAATCAAATATTGTATGCAATTGCCAACCGATACGCCTCAGTTTGTATTTTTTGCCAACTTGCCACAATACGTAAAAGAACCATACAAGCGCTACCTTGAAAACAAAATCAGAGAAAATTGGGATTTTGCAGGAGTACCAATAGATATTTACATAAGAGAAAAATAGTTAAATAAAAATGCCTTTCAATTAGAAAGGCGTTTTTATTTATTAATTGCAATATTTTGTTATCAATTCTCTAGCTCTAGTTATTCCATAACTATTTGCCATTTTTAAATCAGTACAAGACGTACCTTTTGTTTTGTGATTTATGTAGTGTAAAGCTCTGTTTAAATATGCTTCACCACTTTTTGGGTTTAATTCAATAACTCGATTAAAGTCAGTAATTGCATCTTTATCATTTAGCATTGACTTGGCAATTGCTCTGTTTTGAATTGCATCAATAAATTTTGAATCAATTATAATTGCTTTATCAAAAGCTTTTATTGCTTCTGCAAACTTACCTTGTTCTTTTTTAATAATGCCAATGTTCAAATATGCACCTTTATTTTCTGGATCAATTTCTAATGATTTGTTATAATCTTCGAGAGCACCTGAAAGGTCATTGATACTTGACTTTGAAAAGGCTCTATTAAAAAAGGCTTTTTTTGGTGTTTCATTTAGTTTTATGCAAACAGAATAATCTGCAATTGCGCCTTTATAATCTTCAATTTTGTCTTTTAACATAGCACGACTGAAAAAATATTCTGATTTTTCTTCAAGAGAAATCGCTTTGTTGTAGTCTGATAATGCTTCTTTATATAAAAATTTATTATACTTCAGATAACCTCTCATATAATAATTTCCAGCATTTGGCTCGATTAAGATTAACGAATCCATTTCACTTATTTTCTTTTCCAAATTTTCGTTAATTTCAACATTTTGTGAAAAAACTGTAATTGAAAGTAATAAAATAAAAAATAAATAAATATTATGTTTCATTTGAAATACATTATTTACCAACTTCCACCAGCTCCACCACCAGAAAATCCACCGCCGCCAAAGCCTCCGCCAAATCCGCCGCCGCCAGAAGAACCTCCAAATCCACCGCCACCAAAACTTCCGCCGCTGCTTCTTCCCATGTTGCTTAAGATTATGATGTCTAATAAACTTGGTCCATTTCCGCCGCCACTATTTCCTGAATTTCCACCTTTGTTTTTGGAAAGAATAATTATGAAAATTACTAGAATAATGATAAAAATAAGAATCGGTAAGAAACTTTCTTCTCCACCATCTTGTATTCGAGAACCTTTGTATTTTCCTTTTAATACTTGAAAAATCGCATCGGCACCTTTGTCTAAACCATTGTAATAACTACCAGCTTTAAACTCAGGAATAATAACATTTCTTATAATCTCACCGTTAATTCCTGCAACCAATCTATCTTCTACACCATATCCTGGAGCAATCCATATTTTCCGCTCTTGAGCAGCTAGAAGAATAAAAATTCCATTATCCTCTTTGGCTTGACCAACACCCCATTCATGTCCCCATTTTGGAGCTAAAATTCCAATATCTTCGCCTTCAATTGTGGGAACCGTTACAACAACAATTTGTGTAGTGGTTGAATCAGAATATTTGATTAGTTTTTCTTCTAATTGTGCTTTTTCTGTTTCACTCAAAAGTTGGGCGTAGTCATAAACCGAAGTTTGAAAACTAGGTTTTTTAGGAATTTTGAATTGTGAAAAAACAAAATTACTAGCAAAAAGAATGAACAAGAATGTAAACCGAAATATCCAGTTGGAATTTGGAATTTTGTTAATTGGATTCTTCATCTTTTATCCTTTAGATATTTCATTAGAAAGTTCATCGGTATCATCATCTTGATATGGGAAAAAGACTTTTAATTGTTCGCCTGCTTTTTCTATACCGTTAACAAGTGCTAATTTGTTTTCACCTTTTGCAAAATGGTTTTTCATAATGTCTTTTGTACTTTCCCAAAAATCAGAGTCAACAACATCATTTATACCCTTATCACCATAAATCGCAAATTGTTTGCTTTTTACAGCCACATATATAATAACGCCATTTCGGTCTTTAGTTTCCGTCATTTTGAGTTCATGAAAAACAGCCATCGCTCTTTCCAATGGAGCGATAGCAGTTTCTTTTTCTATATGTACACGGATTTCGCCAGAAGTATTTTTTTCAGCCAAACGAATAGCTTCAACTACTTCTTTCTCTTCGGCATTGGTTAAAAAATCTTCTACTTTTGACATTATTTAGCTTCCTCTTTTTTGTCAAAGTTAAATTCTACATCTGGTGCTTTTTCTGCACCAGCAACAGCTTCAAAATAAGGTTTTTCTTTAAAGCCAAACATATTAGCAAACAAGTTATTTGGAAAAACTTTCACATGATTGTTATATGGTTTGATAGCTTCGTTATAACGAGTTCTTGCAGTAAGAATTTGATTTTCGGTACTTGCTAATTCATCTTGAAGTTTTAAGAAATTTTGATTAGCCTGTAAACTTGGATATTGCTCAACTGTTACCAATAATTTTGATAATGCACTACTCATTCCACCTTGTACTTGGTTAAATTGTGCTAATTGTTCAGGAGTAATATTAGTTGGGTCAATAGTTACAGAAGTTGCTTTTGCTCTAGCTTCAATTACAGCAGTCAAAGTACCTTTTTCGTATTCAGCAGCTCCTTGAACCGTTTTTACTAAATTACCAATTAGGTCATTTCTTCTTTGATATGAAGTTTGAACATTACCCCAACTTTCTTTTACACCTTGATCAAGTGTAACAGCAGTGTTATTAATTCCTTTAACGTAGCTATAGATTCCAAAAAGAACTACAACTCCAATTATCCAAGGCAAAAATTTTCTCATAATTTCTAATTTTTAAAGTTTATTTTATTATTTCAAGTTTATTTATTTTTTATATCTTCCATGTTGCATCATCCGAATCATAGCTCGTTTTTAATACTATTCAACTCGGCTTTAATACTTTCGAGTTTACTAATGATTTCAAACTTGTCTAACGTTTTTTTCTGACCTTCTTTTAAGTGTGTTTTTGCTCCTTCTAGTGTAAATCCGCGTTCTTTTACCAAATGATAAATCAATTGTAAGTTTTTCACATCTTCTTGTGTAAACATACGATTACCCTTAGCATTCTTTTTGGGTTTTAAAATATCAAATTCTTTGTCCCAAAACCTAATGAGTGATGCATTCACGTCAAATGCAGCGGCAACTTCACCTATGCTATAATATAATTTATTTTTTGAAAGTTCTATGTGCATATTTTATTTTTTTTCTAAAATCAAAAATCAACAACCGTTAATCATAAGATTGATTTTCTTGATTCGCAATTTTTGATATCGCAACATACTCTGCTGCCGAAATTGTTCCATAGTAAAAGTTAATCGGATTTACTACTCTACCATCTTTGTGTACTTCATAGTGCAAATGAGGAGCCTGACTCCTTCCAGTACTGCCTACATATCCTATTACATCTCCACGTTTTACTCGCTGACCTGCACGAACTTTGTACTTGCTCAAATGGGCATATAATGTCAAATAGCCAAAACCATGCCCAATTTCGATATGATTTCCATATCCCGAAAGAGAATTGTCCGCTTTTAGAACAACGCCATCACCAGTAGCATAAATCGGTGTTCCTGTTTGCGCTGTAAAGTCCATTCCTTTGTGCATTTTTCTTGCTTTGGTAAATGGGTCACTTCTATACCCAAAACCTGATGCCATGTGTTTTAAATCTTCATTTTTTACTGGCTGAATAGCAGGAATTGCCGAAAGTAATTTGTCTTTTGCCTTTGCCAATTTTAAAATTTCATCCAACGATCTCGATTGAATGGCTAACTCCTTCGTCAAAACATCTACACGTTTTGAAGTCGAAATTACCAAATCGGAATTGTTGAAACCTTCTAATTCCTTATATCTGTTTTTATCTCTAAATCCAGCTTTTCTTTTATCATTATCTATTGGAGCAGCGTTAAAATATATTCTGTATAAATTGTTGTCTCTATCTTCAATGTTTTCTAAAACTTCATCAAGTTGGTCTATTTTTTTATTCAATAACGCATACCTAATTTTAAAATTCTCGATTTCTCTTGCTTGAATTTTATCTTTGGGAGTTTCAAAAAATGGGGTATTCATCAAAACCAAAAAACTCAACACACCAAACAAAGCAGACGACAATAAAAAAATCATGGCATAGCCAAATTTTGTTCTCTTTTTGACTTTTATTTTCTTGTATGCTAATTTTTCGGGGTCGTAATAATATTTTACCTTCGCCATTTCTTATAAATATACTATTTTTGTGGCTCAAAAAATGATGTAAGCTATAGTTATACGAACAAATTTAATAAATGTTTCATTTAGTTTTAACTTTTAAATTGAATGTTTTTTAAATTCTTCTATTTTTACTTCTATTTTTTTAACAATTATAAACCTTAAAACAATGAGTATAATTACAATAGAAGCTGTTTTTGAAACGACCAAAGAAAAAGTTTGGGAAGCAATAACCCAACCCGAAATTATGAAGATTTGGTATTTTGATATAGCAAATTTCAATTTGAATATTGGAAATAAATTCTCATTTTACGAAGGTGAAAAAAAAAGAGTATCTTCATGAAGGTGAAGTATTAAAAGTTGAAGAAAACAAATTGTTTCAGCATACTTGGTTACATCCTGAACAATCAAAAGGAAGCTCAATTGTAACATGGAATAGTTTTGAAGTTAATGGAAAAACAAAAGTAACATTAACTCACGATGGTGTTGAAACTTTTGCAGATGCTGGACCCAATTTTGCAATAGCAAACTACGAAATGGGTTGGAATGCTATAGTAAAAACCAATTTGAGGAATTATTTATACGGAATTAAAAAATTAGTTTTCACTCAAGAAATCAAAGCTTCTACAGAAACTGTTTGGGATAAAATGTGGGATAAAAAATCGTATACCGAATGGACAACGCCATTTTGCCCAGGAACTTATTTTACAGGAGAAATCGAATTAGGAAGCAGAATTCATTTTATTGCACCTTCATTTGAAGGAATGTATAGCGATGTTTTTTATCTTATTCCAAATAAATTGATTATATTCAAACACATTGGGATGTTAAAGGATTTGAAAGAATTGCCAATTGATGCTGAAGCAGAAAAATGGACAGGAAGTTTTGAAATTTACAAGTTAAATGAAGTTGATGGAATTACAACCGTAACAGCAGAAATTGACTGCGTTCCAGAATACATCAATTATATGAACGAAAAATTTCCATTAGCATTACAAGAATTAAAAAAAATATCAGAATAATATAAATAAGTATAATGAAATCACAAGACATTCGTAAAGCATACCTTAATTTCTTTGAATCTAAAGGACATTTAATTGTTCCATCAGCACCAATTGTGCTAAAAGATGATCCAACCCTGATGTTTAATAACTCAGGAATGGCACAATTTAAAGAATACTTTTTAGGAAATGGAACTCCAAAAAGTCCACGAATAGCCGATACGCAAAAATGTCTTCGTGTTTCAGGAAAGCACAATGATTTGGAAGATGTAGGTTTTGACACCTATCATCACACTATGTTTGAAATGTTGGGCAACTGGTCGTTTGGCGATTATTTCAAGAAAGAAGCCTTGGCATGGGCGTGGGAATTTCTTACCGAAGTTTTAAAATTAGATAAAGACCGTTTGTACGTTTCTGTTTTTGAAGGTAATCCTGCCGAAAACGTTCCGTTCGACCAAGAAGCATTCGATATTTGGAAACAATATGTATCCGAAGATCGAATTATTTTAGGAAATAAAAAAGACAACTTCTGGGAAATGGGAGATCAAGGTCCATGTGGTCCATGTTCTGAAATTCACATCGATTTGAGAACAGATGCCGAAAGAAATACTGTTTCAGGAAGAGATTTGGTAAATGCCGATCATCCTCAAGTTGTTGAAATTTGGAACAATGTTTTCATGGAATTCAACCGAAAAGCAGATGGTTCACTTGAAAAATTACCAGCACAACACGTAGATACTGGAATGGGTTTTGAACGTTTGTGTATGGCGATGCAAAATGTAACTTCTAATTATGATACGGATGTTTTTACGCCGCTAATTGAAAAAGTAGAAAGTATTACGGGGTTTAAATATGTGTCAAATAATGTAGGGACAAGTCGCGACTTGTCCGTTCCGAATGCAGATGAGGAAAAAACAAATATTGCTATTCGTGTAATTGTCGATCACGTTCGTGCGGTTGCGTTTGCTATTGCTGACGGACAATTACCATCTAATACTGGTGCAGGTTACGTAATTCGTAGAATTTTACGTCGTGCCATTCGTTACGGATTTACGTTTTTGAATACTAAAGAGCCTTTTATCAATAAATTAGTTGAGGTTTTAGCGAATCAAATGGGCGAATTTTTTCCAGAAATCAAATCACAACAACAATTGGTTACCAACGTAATTCGTGAAGAAGAAGCGTCTTTTTTAAGAACTTTGGAACAAGGATTACAATTATTAGATAAAGTAGTGACAGAAACTAATGGAAAAGAAGTTTCTGGTGCAAAAGTTTTTGAATTATATGATACTTTCGGGTTTCCAAAAGATTTAACGGCTTTAATTTTAAAAGAAAAAGGCTATACCTATGATGAAGCCGATTTTGAAGTTGAATTACAAAAGCAAAAAGCCCGTTCTCGTGCCGCTTCGGAAGTTTCAACTGAAGATTGGTCAGTTTTAATTCCAGGAAATGTGGAAACATTCGTGGGTTATGACCAAACTGAAAATGACGTGAAAATCACCAGAATTCGTAAAGTAGATTCTAAAAAAGACGGAGTTTTATACCAAATAGTTTTAGACAACACGCCATTCTATCCAGAAGGGGGAGGACAAGTGGGCGACAAAGGAACATTGGTTTCTGCAAACGAAACCATTGATATTATTGATACAAAAAAAGAAAATAACTTAATATTACATTTTGCAAAACAACTTCCAGAGAATATAGAAACTGGTTTTGTTGCCAAAGTAAACACCGATTTAAGAACGTCAACTTCCAAAAATCACTCGGCTACGCATTTGATGCATTTGGCTTTGAGAAACATTCTTGGAACACATGTGGAGCAAAAAGGTTCATTGGTAAATCCAAATTACTTGCGTTTCGACTTTTCGCATTTTTCTAAAGTTTCTGAGGATGAATTACGTCAAGTAGAAGCAAGTGTAAATGCACAAATCGAAGCTCAATTGCAATTGCAAGAGTATAGAAATATTCCTATCAAAGAAGCGTTGGATAAAGGCGCAATGGCTTTATTTGGTGAAAAATATGGTGACAATGTTCGAATGATTGAATTTGGCGAAAGCAAAGAACTTTGTGGTGGAATTCACGTGAAAAATACTGCGGATATTTGGCATTTCAAAATCATTTCTGAAGGTGCAGTTGCAGCAGGAATTAGACGTATTGAAGCCATTACTGGTGATGCTGTGAAAGATTTCTATAAAAATCAAGAAAGCACGTTGGCAGAAATCAAAGAAACATTGAAAAACCCTCAAGATATTTTGAAATCGGTTGCAACTTTACAAGACGACAATGTGAAGTTGAAAAAACAGATTGAGCAATTGTTAAGAGAAAAAGTAGATGGTTTAAAGAATACGTTAGTTGCTGATTTTCAAGAAATAAACGGTATTCACTTTTTAGCAAAACAAGTAGATTTGTCAATGAGTTCAACTAAAGATTTAGCGCAAGCAATTGGAACTTCAAAACCAAATTCATTTGTGTTTTTAGCTTCAGTTGAAGATAATGCTCCTAATATTCACTGCTATATTTCAAAAGAGTTGGTTGCCGAAAAAGGATTAAATGCAGGAAATGTAATTAGAGAATTGGGCAAATACATCGATGGAAATGGTGGTGGACAACCGTTTTTCGCATCAGGAAAAGGGAAAAATGTAAACGGAATCAAAGAAGCTTTGGTAAAAGTAGTTGAGTTTGTGAAGTAACATTTACTACATAATTTAGTAACACAGATTTTAAAAATTATACTATTTTTAAAATCTGTGTTGTTTTTTCAATAATGCCAACTTACTTCCTCTCACCAATCTGCTGTCTCCACATCGCATAATACAAGCCTTTTTCTTGTAATAAATCGTCGTGTTTTCCTTGTTCGACTATTTTTCCTTGCTCTAGAACGAATATTTTATCAGCATGCATAATGGTTGAAAGCCTATGCGCAATTAGAACCGTTATTCTATTGGAATCAGAAATAGTACGAATTGTAGCGTTTATTTCTTCTTCTGTAATCGAATCTAAAGCTGAGGTTGCTTCGTCAAATATCAATAAATTTGGATTTCTCAATATCGCTCTTGCAATCGATAATCTTTGTTTTTCGCCCCCCGAAACTTTAATTCCGCCTTCACCAATGGTCGAATTTAATCCATCTTCGGCACGATTTAGTAAATTTTCACAACTCGCCCTTCTCAATACATCTAACAATTCTTCATCGGTTGCAGTTGGTTTTACAAACAATAAATTTTCTCTAATGGTTCCAGAAAACAATTGTGCATCTTGTGTAACAAAACCAAGTTGTTTTCTCAAATCCAGTAAGTCAATTTTGGTAGAATCAATATTGTTGTACAAAACTTTTCCTTCTTCTGGCGGATACAATCCAACCAATAATTTTACCAAAGTTGTTTTGCCTGATCCCGATGGACCAACAAATGCAACAGTTTCTCCTTTTTTTATTTCAAAATTGATGTTTTCAACCGCTTTGTAATTGGCTGTTTTGTGTTGGAAACTTACATTAGAAAACAATAATGAATGAATGGCACCAATATGTTCTGGATTGGCTGGTCTATATTCTTTTGGAGCATTCAATAAATTCTTGAAATTTTCCATAGAAACTTTCGTCTCATTTACTGCAATAATAAAGTTACCTAATTCTTGTAATGGACCAAAAATAAAGAATGTGAAAAATACCATTGTCAGCAAATCACCCACAATTATTTTCCCGCCAAAAAGAAAATAATACAAGGTAAAAACAACACAAGTTCTCAAAAAATGAACAGTTGTACCTTGAATAAAACTTAAACTTCTAATAAAACGAATCTTTTGCAATTCGAGTTGTAGAATTTTAAATGTATTTAAGTTCAATCGTTTTTCTTCTTGATACGTTAATCCCAAACTTTTGACTAATTCAATATTTCGCAAACTTTCTGTAGTTGAACCCGCCAAAGCATTTGTTTGGGTAACAATTTTTCTGGAAACAACTTTTATTTTTTTTCCCAAATACGAACTTACCAAAGCAATAATGGGTGCTGTAACTAGAAAGATTAATGAAATTCTATAATCTATTCGAGACACATAAACGATGACAAACACAAAACCAATTACAGTTTGAAAAATCAATGAAATAGAAAGTGTGATTAATTTTTCTGAATCAGATCGTACTTTGGTTAGCTTACTTAATGTTTCTCCACTTCGTTGATCCTCAAATTCTTCAAAAGGTAAATCCAAAGATTTTTTGATTCCGTCGGTATACATTTGGGCACCTGTTCGTTGAATAACAACATTGGTAAAATAATCTTGAAAATTTTTGGTAATTCTCGAAATCATAGCAGCACCAAGCGAAAGGCCCAACCAAAAAGCAACGGATTTTATAAAACCAATTTCATTGCCTTTGTATTTTGCTATTCCAACACCACAGTCTTGCATCAATTTACCTGTGATTATTGAGTCTGACAAACTAAAACAGATGTTGATTGCTGCCATCAATAGTGCAAAAAACAAAAGTAATTTGTGTTTGATAATGTAATTATATAATAGTTTCATACCTGCAGTTTTGTTTTAAAAAGAATGCAAAAGTAATGATTAGATTTGCAAAGCTGTTAGGTATAAATTTTTTTAACGAAAAAACAGTAATTTTGTGAAAATGATAATCCATGAATTTCACTACCAAAATTCCAATTTCTAAATATCAAAATCCGATTGATTATAATTCTAAAATTCTATCGTTAGGTTCTTGTTTTGCCTCAACTATGGCTGAGAAGTTGGAATATTTTAAATTTCAAAATGCTGTAAATCCTTTTGGAATTATTTTCAATCCAATTTCAATTGAAAAATTAATTTATCGTGCTGTAAATAAAATTGAGTTTGCAGAAGGTGATGTGTTTTTTCATAATGAAAGATGGTATTGTTTTGAGGTTCATTCCGATTTGAGTTCTAGTTCGTCGGAGCTATTACTAAACAATTTGAATAAAGTTTTACACAGTTTTAGAAGTCATATTCTAGAAGCAACACATATGATTATAACATATGGAACTTCTTGGGTTTATAGAAATAAAGTTTCAAACGAAATCGTTGCTAATTGTCATAAAGTAGCACAAAACCAATTCGCTAAAGAAATTTTATTGGTAGAGACAATTAATGAATCTATTCAAAACACTATAGACATAGTTAAAAAAGTGAACCCAAGCTGTAATTTTATATTCACCATTTCCCCAGTTCGTCACCTAAAAGATGGATTTGTAGAAAATCAAAGAAGTAAAGCCCATCTTATTACAGCATTGCATTCTTCCAATTTTCAGTTTCCAATTTCCAGTTATTTTCCAAGCTATGAAATACTAATGGATGAATTACGCGACTATAGATTTTATGCAGATGATATGTTACATCCAAGTCAAGCAGCGATTGATTATATTTGGATAAAATACTTTGAAAATTATATTAACGAAAAAGAATTCGCCGCCATGCAACAAGTTTGTGATATTCAAAAAGCGATGCGTCATAAACCTTTTAATGCTACTTCTGAAAGTCATCAAAAGTTTTTGAAAAATTTGAATGAAAAAATTAATACTTTAGCCTCAAAATATCCACAAATTCAATTTTAAAATGACACAACAAATGAAACCTAAAGCCGACATTTTTGGCGCTTTATCAGAATTTAGAAAATGGACAATACTTGTTTTGATTGGTTTGGTGTTTTTCTTTGGATACAAATTTTTTACAACACCAAGCAATGAATCTACAATTGAATATGACACCAACTTGATTCAGCAGCAAATAAAAAATGTTGGAAAATTAGTAGTTACAGAAGGACATTTTGCAGAGGTTTTGACCTATAAGGATAGTAAGAAAACTTATATTCCAGGTCTAACTTTTGATAAGAAAGCATTGGTTGTAATAAATGCTGATGTAACTGTTGGTTTTGATTTGAGTAAAGTAAAATATGATATTGATTCGACCACAAAAACTGTAACCATTACAAATATTCCCGATGAGGAAATAAAAATTAGTCCAGATATAAAATACTATAATACCGAATCGTCAACATTCAATGAGTTTACGGGCGATGATTATAATAAAATAAACAAATTAGCAAAAGAAAATTTGGCAAAAAAAATAGAAATGTCAACTCTAAAATCTAATGCAAAAAATAGATTAGTGAGTGAGTTGTCAAAAATTTTAATCTTAACTAATTCAATGGGTTGGACATTAAAATATGATGGGCAAATTGTAAAGTCTAACATAGAACTACAACAAAAGTTTGTTAATTAATAAAATGATAAAAAAAAAAGTAATGTAAATTAAAATTTCGTTAACAATTTGTTTTTAATCGATTAAATATGTTTTTAATCGATTTTTTTTATATTTTTGCGCAAATTTTTTGCTTACAATAAATGAAAAAATAGATTACAAATAATTAACTACTTAATTTTTAATAGATTAACCTCAAATTACAACATGAAAAAAATAATTTATTTCTTAATTTTTATTCCCTTTATTACTGTTGCTCAGGTAGGAATAGATACTACTGATCCAAGAACAGCACTTGATGTTAATGGTGCAATTACGAATAGAGAAGTTAGTTTTACAGTAGCTTCAAATGCAGCGAATATCAATACAGAAACATCATTGGCAAATTTGATAGGTACAGCTACTGCTTTAATTACTGTATCATCATTTACGCCAACTGTAAATGGTTGCAGATTAATAGTGTCAAATAATACTACTGGCGGTTTTGGTGCCACTTTTGCAGGAATGACAATCCCCAATGGTCAAGCAATAGAGTTTGTATACAGCAACGGTGCATGGAAGACAACAGCAGGAGGAACAGGTGCTGCTAATAATATTTACAATTCAAATGGGACATTAACGGCGAATAGAGTTGTAACACAAGGGACTAATACATTGGCTTTCACATCTAATTCAACCAATGGGTTTAGTGTAGATGGAACAACTTTTAGTGTTGATGCGGTAAATAATCGAGTAGGTGTTGGAACCGCTTCGCCAGCTGTTAAATTAGATGTTGCGGGAACAGGTGCGGGAACAATTGATTTCCAAACAACAGGTAGAGCAAAAATTAAAAGTGATAATGCTGGTGTTTGGTTTACAAACGGAGCCAACTTAGACAAATCATTTGCAGGTTTTGAAAACAGTATTACCAATCATGCATTTGGTGTTTGGAGTCCTACTCTTGGAGCATGGTCTTTTAATATGTTGCAAAATGGAAATATCGGAATTGGAACTCCAGCTCCACATGCACAATTGCAAATCGCAAATTCTATCGCAAATAGAAAAATTATACTATGGGAAGATGGTGATAATGATCACAAATTTTATGGTTTTGGAATAAATAGTAGTATGTTACGTTACCAAGTTTCGGATGTATCTACTGATCATGTCTTTTATGCGGGGGTAACAGGTACAACTTCAAACGAGTTATTAAGAATCAAAGGAAACGGGAATGTGGGTATTGGTGTTGTAACTCCTACAGCTCAATTGCATACAACAGGAACTGTTAGATTTGCGGGTGCTGGGACTCCAGCTGTCGGAAGATCTTTAGTGACCGACGCAACCGGTTTGGCCACATGGCAAAACCCTTTAGCGTCTAACACAACGAGTACAGCAATTGCAGCTAGCACAACTCAAGTAGCAGTGCCATCAACAAATGTTCAAGGCGCAATAAGTGATTTGGCAACAGCGATTAAAACAACGCAAAATTCAACAATATATACATCTGACGGAACTTTGACAGGGAACAGAATCGTGACACAAGGAGCTAACACATTGACTTTTAATTCAACAGTACAAAATGGGTTTAGTGTAGACGGAACAACTTTTAGTGTGGATGGAGCAAATAATAGAATTGGAATTGGGAATACCGCTCCCAATTTGAGTTTAGATGTTACATCAGGAAATGGAATTGGTGTAAAAGCTTCTAATGCTTTTCAATGGGATCATCTATATTTATTTTCGGACACTGTTTCTTCTTTTATTACTGCAGGTGGAGCTGATAATGGATTGCATTTTAGAGTGGGTAGTGGTGCAAGTGGAACGTATGGAGGTCAAACGTATACTACTGCAATGACTATAATGCCTTCTGGTAATATTGGAATAGGAACAACCAATCCGTTTGCACCATTACAATTTGCAAATGTGATCGAAAATAGAAAAACGGTTTTATGGCAAGATGCAAACAATGATCATCAATTTTATGGTTTTGGAATAAACGCGAATGCATTAAGATATCAAGTTAGTTCTACAAATGCAAATCACATTTTTTTCGCTGGGACTGGAACAACTGCTTCAAACGAATTAATGCGTATTCAAGGAAATGGAAGAGTTGGAATTGGTACAACTACACCATTAGCTAAGTTAGATTTGATAGGAGTAAAAACATTTGGTGCTGGAGCTGGAACAGGGGGAAGTAATGACAATCCTTCACAAGCTATAATACCTGCAGGAAATAACGGAACTTCAAGATTTAATGACTGGCCAGCTGGTTGGGGTGGAGGGCTTAGTACTTGGGATATTGTTGGAGCATCAACTTTTATGAATGGTTATATTACAAGATCAGATTATAGATTGAAAAGTGATATTAAAAGTATTGATGATTCAATATTTTCAAACTTTATGAAAATAAGACCAGTTACCTATTTTATGAAAGAGGATACCAAAGAAACCGAAGGTTTACAATATGGTTTCATAGCACAAGAGATTAGAGATTTGTTTCCAAGTATGGTGACAAAATCGGATAATCCAAATGGAATAATTGGTATGAATTATCAGGCATTGATTTCGCCAACAATATATGTGGTGCAACAACAACAAGCTAAAATTGATGAACTTCAAAAACAAGTAGATTCTCAAAATGAGAAACTATCAAAAATGGAAGAGGAATTAAAACAAATTAAGCAACTTTTGAGTAAATAAAATACGTATTTTTCCGTATTGTAAATCTAAGGTCATTGAGTCAATTTTGTAGTTGATTTAATGACCTTAATTTATGAGCTATATTCTATTATTTTTTATATTTTTTTTGTTATCGTTGATCGTGATTCTCTTTTTTCAAAATCGAAAAATGAAAAAAGAACACAAAATTAGTGTTGAAAGATTAGAGTTTCTATTAAATACATTATACCAAAAACAAATATTCTTAAAGGAAAAATTGTCAATCAATTCCGATTATAATTTGCACCACAAAATCAAAGTCAAAAAACTATCCGAAGAGATTGTCACTTTGCAAAAAGTGTTTTTAGAAATTATTTCTAATAAAAATAATGCTTAATTTTATGCTTATTTACTAGTTTGTTATGAATAGAATTTTAGTTTGCTTTTGTATTGTATATTCGTTTTTTTCATTTGCTCAAGATACGCAAGAGCATATTAAAAAATTAAAAAATGAATTAAAAACCAATCCAGCCACCCAAAGGAAAGCACAATTATACAATGATTTAACCTGGGATTATATAGATGTATCTTTAGATTCTGCTTTTGCTTATGCTAATAAAGCATTAACTAACTCAAAAAAAACTTTCAATTTTAAACTCATTTCCCAAAGCTATTCCAATTTAGGCGCAATATACTTGAGAAAAGAAAATTTCAAAAAGGCAGAAGAAGCATACAAAAAAGTAATCCAAATTAGAACAGCCAATAAAGATTATGAAGGTGTTGCCAAAGCCAAAATAAATATCGGAAACATTTATGCAAGCAAGCAAGAATATGTTCCAGCAACCAATTATTTTATTGAGGCAATTCAATTTTTTGAAGGAAAAAACGATACAATTGTTTCGATGACCAAAGGAAATTTAGGTTTAATTTTCTTTGAGATGAAAAACTTTCCCAAGGCAATAAAGTACCTAAAAGAATCAACTCTTTTTTTAGAAAAAAACAATTTGCAACAAGGTTTGTGTCATACCTATTTATCTTTAGGAGATGTGTATATGGAAAAGAAGGACACCATTCAGGCATTGAAGAATTATAAAATAAGCTTGTCTAATTGTAAATCATGTAAGGATAATTTAGGGATTTCAACTTTAAGTCAGCGCATCGGTTCCATCCATAGTGCAAAAGGGAATTCCGAAAACGCAGCAAAATATTATCAGATTTCTGAAAATTTATTAAATGAACTCCATTCCGATATAGAACAAACGAATTTGCTGTTGGCAAAATCAGAACAACTAATTAAAGAAAAAAAGTACAATGCAGCCTATGAAATTTTATTAAAAATAAAACAGATTCATAAAGAATATAATTCAGATAGATATTTACTCGAAACATATAAAAAATTAACCAATGTTTGTATAAATCTAAATTGGAAAGATAGTAGCGCTTATTATTTTAATGAATACGCTATTCTTAAAGATAAAAAACTTAAATCATCCATTTTAGAACAGACTTCAGAACTAGAAACCAAATACCAAACGACAAAAAAAGAAAAATTATTAATAGAGAAGGAAGCCGAAAACAAAAGAAAAAACACATGGATTTTAATTATATCTCTTTTAACCATTTTTACCAGTTTGGTTGGGTTTTTAATTTACCGACAACAAAAACTTAAGAACAAACAACAAGAGCAAGAGTTTCAGCTAAAATCGGCTATTGCTCAAATTGAAACGCAAAATAAACTCCACGAACAGCGTCTTTCTATATCAAGGGATTTGCACGATAATATAGGAGCACAATTAACATTTATTATTTCATCTATTGATAATTTGAAGTTTGCTAACCCTATTACAGATGGCAAAATTTCGAGTCAATTAACCAAAATTAGTGATTTTGCAAAATCAACGATTGTAGAACTTCGAGATACTATTTGGGCAATGAATACAAGCGAATTTACATTTGAAGATTTGCGATCTAGAATCCTTAATTTTATTGAAAAAGCAAAATCTGCCAAAGAAAATATTGAATTCAAATTTACCATTGATGCTAAATTAAAAGACATGAAACTTTCTTCACTGGTTGGAATAAATTTGTACAGAACCATTCAAGAAGCGGTCAATAACTCGGTTAAATATTCCGATGGAAATGAGATTGCTGTACATGTTTTGGAAGTTAATAATCAAATGAAAATTGAGATTAACGACAACGGAAAAGGATTCGACTTGCAAACAACCGATTTTGGAAATGGTCTTCACAATATGAAAAAACGTATTGAAGATGTTAATGGTCAATATGAAATCCAATCCTATATAAATCAAGGGACAACCATAACTGTTTTATTACCAAAAAACAACCAAAATGATAAAAGTAGTCATAGTAGATGATAATACATTTTTGCAAAAAGCCATTCAAGACAAATTGGATTTTTTTGAAGATGTTGAAATAAAATTCAAAGCAATCAATGGTGAAGAATTAGTTTCTAATTTAGAAAAAAACCATAACATCGATTTAATTTTAATGGATATTGAAATGCCAAAAATGAACGGTATAGAGGCAACAGCAATTGTAAAAAGTCAATTTCCCCAAATAAAAATCATTATGCTTACAGTTTTTGATAATGATGAAAATATATTCAAATCTATAAAAGCGGGTGCAGATGGCTATTTACTAAAAGAGATAAATCCACAAGAATTGCATAATGCTATTGTTGAAACATTAAATGGAGGCGCGATTATGACACCTTCAATAGCTTTAAAAACCTTAAAACTATTCAGAAATCCTGAAACATTTCAAGATATTCCCAATAAAGACGAGTATAATTTGACCACACGAGAAATAGAAGTATTGGAGCAATTGAGTAAAGGACTGAAATACAATGCGATAGCAGAAAATCTTTTCATTTCATCAGGTACTATTCGTAAACATGTTGAAAACATTTACACGAAACTACAAGTACATAATAAACTGGAAGCAATTCAAAAAGCGAAAAACAATAAATTGATTTAAAACAAAATACGTATTTCTTCGTATTACATTGCCTTACTGCGAATCATAATTTTACTTCATAATAAAAAAACAAAATGTTTAACCAATTATGAATATCATTATGAAAAAAAGACTTTTATTTTCAACACTTTTTTGGGTGTTTACTTTTCAAATTGCATCGGCTCAACTGGCTATTAAATTTAACACTGGAATGTCTTTTTCAGAACCAACTGACGATTTAGGACAAGCAGCAGTAAAGGGTAAAGCCATGCAATTATTTGCAAGCGGTGAATTATCATATCATCAAAATTTTTCCAAAAACACAAAATTTGGTATTAAAGGAGCAGTTGAAGTAGGTAAAGATTATGCCAACTTTTTATCAAACGATAGACTCACCGAATTAAAAGTTGATGTAACAAGTTATAAAGCAAGTATCTATCCCATTTCTTATAGTGGAAGAAGTGAAGATGGATTGGAAAAAGTATTACCGAAAGATTTACCTTTTTTAATCGAAATACCTGTCTGGATAGGTATTTACTCAATTTTTAATAGCTTACATTTTGATTATGGTACAGGCTCGGGAACTATTTTGGAAACGGCCTATGTTGAAGAAGTAAATTTTCAAGATGAGACAGTAAAAAGAACCATGAAATATGTCGGTTGGGGACTTCAACCAATAATTTACCAATCGGATTCTGATAAATGGACTTGTAATGCAGTTTTCGATTTTGGAAAATATTCATGGAAAAATGCAAGTGGAGGAACTTCTTCTTTCAAAAGTAATCATGTAGGCTTTGGTGTTCAATACATATTTTAACAAAAATGAAAAAAATAATCACCTTAATAGTAGTATTGGTAGTAAGTATTGCGGATGCTCAAATAACAAAATACAGAAACTCTGATTTTAATCTATCTTCTGATGTAATTAAATACGAAGAAAAAGAATTTTATTTTGATTTTGGTTTGAAAAAATATCAATTGTCAAGTGAAAGAACCATTTATTTGAATAAAGGATTGGTAACAAAAATAGAGAACAAATCAAATTATTTTCTATACATGGAAGCAACCAATACGTTCAGTTACAAAAATGATTTACTACAATCGATACATACAAAAACACAAATGAGTGAGTATACCGAGAAATTTGTATATAAAAATGGTAGAGTAGTAGAAAAAAACGATAACAACAATAAAACTATTTTTGAATATGATGCTAAAGGAAACTTGAACAAAGAAACTAAGTATGAAAAAGATGCAATTGTCGAAAAAATAACATATAGCAATTACACTGCCCCAAACTCATATAATAAAAAGACCATTAAGTATTACAATGGACAAGAAGACCAAGTTAACGAACAAGAAATAAAAAATGGATTATTAGTCTCAGAAAAAAACACGACAAAATATTCTACTTTAACCATAACCAATCAATACGATAAAAACAAAAATCAAATCGAACATACAAGAAATGATGCTGTCTTTAAAAATTCTTATGACTATAATAACAAAGGAAATATTTTGCGTTCACAAATACAACAACTTGATTTTGACACCAATGACAAAGTAAATTATTTTACTTTTGCAAAAGTTACCTATTCAAACGGAAAAACAGAGGGAAGTACAGACTTTGATGTTAACTATGTTAAAAAACATGATGCAAATTCTCCATCATATGAAGTAAACACCTCTTTTGATGGAGCTTCTGCCGAAGAATTACAAAAGGCAATTGCAGATTTGCAAGCAGCTTATTCTTCAAATTATAAAATCAAAAAAAATGAAGGAAATACATTTACGCTTTTAGATGAAAATGGAGAAGAAATAACCAATGATGTAGATGCTGTAAAAAGCAATTACGACATATTGGTATATGATGTTCTATTTAAAAAAACAATCATCTTAAAAAATTTTTACAGCGAAAACACAAAAGTTGGCGAATGGTATTCCATGGAAGATTTCCCTTCCTCTACAGGTATGTACTGGATTTTTTCAGATAAACCCGAATTTTTCATTATTAAAAATGGAGTTATGCAAGACATGTCATTATTTAAACTAATTAAAACTCAAAAAGAAGACGACTTCATTGTGCAAGAAGCTGGAATAGATAAATACATTATTAGAAACCTAAACTCTAAAGGTCTAGAAACATTTTATCCACTAGAATTTTTAAATGAGTAAACAAGAAAAGCACGATTTAGTATTAATTACATATATAAATGCAAATAATACATAATGAATTATAAAAAACGGCTCCGAAATAACTTCTAGAGCCGTTTTAAAAAATAACCAATAACTTTCTTAATCAATTATAATTATAGCATTTTCTCAAGACTTTGCCAACCACCACCATTCATAACTTCAATACCATGACTTTTCAAAATAGAGGCTGCTTGCGCACTTCTCATGCCACTTCTGCAACATACTATAATAGGTTTTTCCAATCTTTTAATATCATTAATCTTGGAAAAAATATTGTCCAAAGGAATGTTTATAGAATTCTTTACATGACCATCTCTATACTCGCTAACCGTTCTTACATCTATAACAATAGCATTTCTATCCATAAACTCTTTTACACTTTCAGATTTTCCTCCAATTCCTAACATGTTTAATAATCCCATATTCCAAATATTTTTGATGATTCTTATTTTTTTTTGTAAAAGCTTGAATTTCTGTTACAAAAGTAATCTTACCCAACATACTTTTCAGTAACAAATGTTACTCAAACAAAAAAAATCTTTATATTTGAAACATATGAAGATTTCAGATAGAAAAACAGAAATTATAAACGTTGCAGCAAAACTTTTCAAAGAAAAAGGATACAGTGCTGTTACCATGAGAGATATCGCACAAGCTATGGATATAAAAGCTGCAAGCCTCTACAACCACATCAAATCCAAACAAGAGATTTTAGTTTTAATTATCATTAACATAGCAGAAGAATTTACAAACGTAATGAACCAAATTGTAACTTCAGATTCATTATCCATACATAAGATAGAAAGAGTAATAGATTTACATATCGACATAACACTACGAAATCCAGATGCCCTAGCATGTCTAAATAACGACTGGATGCACCTAGAAGACAACGATTTAAATTATTTTATAAAAATGCGTGAGGACTACGAACATAATTTTAGGAGTATTGTAAAAAAAGGAATTATCAACAATGAAATTCTAAACCTAAATGTAGAAGTAATCATTTTTTCTATCCTTTCCACTTTGCGAACATTATACCTTTGGTATGATAAAACAAAAAGTCTAAATGAAAAAATTCTTAAAAGTAATATGAAAAAAGCGTTGCTAAACGGAATTGCATAACGTACTATTTCTTAATTATTTCAAATTTAACACTCAAATAATTTAATAAAGCATACACATCATAATAGTTTATATAAAAAATTACAACGTTTTCGTAACATATTGAAAAAATCATTAAATTTGCATAATAAACTAACAGTTGTTAGTTTTTATAAATAGAATTTTATGGCAAAATTTCATAGCATTAAAGTAGCAGATATATATAAAGAAACCAAAGATTGTTCTGTTATTACGTTTGATATTCCTCAAGAATTGCAATCCGAATTTCAGTATAAACAAGGGCAACATTTAACATTGAGAACAATCATAAACGGAAACGAAGTCCGTCGTTCCTATTCACTATGTTCTTCTCCTATCGAAAACAAATGGCAAGTTGCTGTTAAACAAATTAACCAAGGTCTTTTTTCTACTTTTGCTAACGAACAATTGTCTGTTGGAGATACTTTAGATGTAATGCCACCAAATGGCAATTTCTTCGCAGAGAACAACTCAACACAAGCCAAAAACTATATAGCATTTGCTGCGGGAAGTGGTATTACTCCAATTCTTTCCATCATAAAAACACATTTAGCAACCGAGCCCAACAGCACATTTAAGTTGTTTTATCTCAATCGTTCGGTAAAATCAATTATTTTTAAAGAAGAAATAGAGCAACTTAAAAACCAATATTTCAATCGATTCGAAATATTTCATTTTTTAACCAAAGAACATCGTATATCAGAATTATTCAATGGGAGATTTACCAAAGAAAAAATCTTGGTTTTGACCCAAAAAATAATAGACATTCCAGCCACAAATGAGTGCTTCATCTGCGGACCAGAAGATATGATTTTCTTGCTTCGAGATGAACTTACAGCGGCTGGATTGCCAAAAGAGAATATTCATTATGAATTATTCAATACAGGGATTTCGGAAGAAGATAAACAAAGAATAAGTAAAATCGTAGAGAAAAAAGTAGAAGGAACCGAAGTAACCATAATTGACGGAGGAAAAGAATTTCACTTCGTAATGGGAGAAGATTTTGATAATATATTAGATGGAGCAATTGCAGCCGGAGCCGATTTACCATACGCATGTAAAGGGGGTGTATGTAGTACATGTCGATGTAAAGTAATAGATGGGACGGTAGAAATGAAACTTAACTACTCACTCGAAGAAGACGAACTAGCAAAAAATTACACATTAAGTTGTCAAGCCGTTCCAACTTCCAAAAAAGTAGTAGTCGATTTCGGCTTATAAAATTTCATCATCAGTGAAGTCAAAAAAAGGAGCGAAAAGACAGGGCATTCTACTAAAGCATATTCCCGTTTTCCGCTATACAAGGTGTCGCGCCAATCGCGGCTATAAAGTAAACTATAAGAACAAAATAAAGTGCTAATTACTAACGACTAATTACTACAAAATTATGTCAGAAAAAGAACTAAAAAGTTTAGAAGATCAATTTCAAGCTCGAATAGATAGAGATGAGAAAATAGAACCAAAAGAGTGGATGCCCGAGAAATATAGACAAACACACATTCGTCAAATTTCGCAACACGCCCATTCCGAAATAGTAGGAATGCTACCAGAAGCCAATTGGATAACTCGTGCACCATCGCTAAGAAGAAAAGTAGCATTATTAGCCAAAATTCAAGATGAAGGCGGACATGGTTTGTACCTATATAGCGCAGCAGAAACACTGGGAATATCTCGTGAAGAAATGTATGAACAATTGCATTCGGGAAAAGCAAAATATTCAAGCATATTTAATTATCCAACACTAACTTGGGCCGATATAGGCGCTGTGGGTTGGTTGGTAGATGGAGCAGCAATCATGAATCAAGTAGCACTTATGGGAACATCATATGGACCTTATTCTAGAGCAATGGTGAGAATATGTAAAGAAGAAAGTTTTCACCAACGTCAAGGATACTCCATACTATTAACCATGGCAAATGGTACGCCAGAACAAAAAGCTATGGTACAAGATGCAATGAATCGTTGGTGGTGGCCTTCATTAATGATGTTTGGTCCAAAAGATGAAGATTCACCAAATACCGAACAATCGGTAAAATGGAAATTAAAGCGTAAAACAAATGATGAATTGCGTCAACAATTTGTTGATCAAACTGTACCTCAAGCCAATATTCTTGGTATCACGGTTCCAGATGATAAACTAAAATGGAATGATGAACGAAAACATTACGATTTTGGAGATTTAGATTGGGACGAATTTTGGCAAGTAGTAAAAGGACACGGAAAATGCAACAAACAACGCCTCGAAGCACGTAAATATGCATGGGAAAATGGAGCATGGGTTCGTGATGCAGCGGTAGCCTATGCAGAAAAACAAACAAGTAAAGAAGTAAAACAAGCAATATAAATTCAGTATTCAGCTTAATAGTATTTAGTAAACAATTAAAAACCAAAATACTAAAAACTACAATCTGAACACTACAATCTGAACACTATGAAGAATTGGCCTCTTTGGGAAGTATTTATAAGAAGTAAAAACGGATTAGAACATCGTCATTGTGGTTCACTTCACGCTGCCGATGCACAAATGGCATTGCAAAACGCACGTGACGTATACACTCGTAGAATGGAAGGTGTAAGTATTTGGGTAGTACCATCCGCTCAGATTACTGCATCCAATCCAGAAAACAATGGAGAAACATTTGAACCAGCGATGGATAAAGCCTATCGCCATCCAACTTTTTACGAACTTCCAGACGAATTAAAACACATGTAGTACGACCTGAAAGGTTTTTAAAAACCGTATAGGTTTATAATATAATTTGCGAATTTGTGGTAAAATAGTCTTAGTGACTCTGCGATTTAGCGAGAAAAAAATAAATTATGAACAACAATTTAATTCAATACATCTACGGGATAGCTGATAACTCATTGATATTAGGTCAACGGTTAGGAGAATTATGTGGTCATGGTCCAAGTCTAGAAACAGACATTGCATTAACCAATATCTCACTTGATTTATTAGGTCAAGTACGTAGTTATTATCAATATGTTGCCAAATTACAAGGCGGTAATCAAACCGAAGACACAGTCGCTTTCCTTCGATTAGAAAATCAATACCTAAATGTGCTTTTGGTTGAACAACCCAATACCGATTTTGCCTATTCCATTGGAAAACAATTCCTATGGGATGTCTTTCATTTGGCTTTCCTAGAAGAGCTACAAAATAGTAAAGATGAAATGTTGGCGGCCATTGCAAAAAAAAGCATAAAAGAAGTATTGTATCATAATCGATTTTCTTCAGATTGGATAAGAAGATTAGGTGACGGAACCGAAGAAAGCCACAACCGAATCCAAACAGCTATTTCTGATTTATGGATATATACAGACGAGCTTTTCCATCAAACAGATGCCGATAAAGCAATGGTAGCCGAAGGAATAGGAGTGGATGTAACACTTTTAAAGTCCAATTATTATAAAAAAGTGAACGAAATTTTAGAAGAAGCAACTTTACAAACACCCGAAATTCAATATTTTCAAAAAGGAGGAAAAAACGGAATACATAGTGAACACATGGGTTACATACTAACCGAATTACAATACATGCAACGTACATATCCAAACATGACATGGTAAAGGGTACAAATGCTTACTCAAGTTTTGGCTTAAACAGTATTTTAAATTCTAATAGCGAAGCTACTTGTTGATTAATCTTCAATAAATTATGACTGATGAACTAACACATATTGATTGTAAACTATTCGAAATTCTCGAAACAGTTTCAGATCCCGAAATTCCAGTTTTATCAATCATGGAAATGGGAGTTGTTCGTTCTGCCAAAATAATAAACAATATCGTTGAGGTTCAAATAACGCCAACATACAGTGGTTGCCCAGCAATGGATGTAATAGAAGATGATATAAAATTAGCATTCAAGCAAAATGGCTATGAGGCCAAAGTACAACTCATCCTTTCGCCAGCATGGACAACCGATTGGATTACAGCAAAAGGTAAAAAAGCATTAGAAAGTTACGGAATCGCTTCACCATTATCAGAATCAGCCGATAAAGAAGCACTTCTTGGAAATAAAAAGATTGTAAAATGTCCGCAATGTGGTTCTTTAAATACAAAATTAGTTAGTCAATTTGGCTCTACAGCATGCAAAGCATTATTCCAGTGCGATGATTGCCTAGAACCATTTGACTACTTTAAATGTTTAAAATAAATTCCTATGAAAATAGGAGTCTTTTGAAATCAAGCCTTAATGAATTTTTAAATTCTTAATGGTTAAAAAAAAATATAATTAGGTATGAGCAATAATTCAATAGAACTAAAGATTGAAAACAATGTTGCGTGGATATCACTCAACAGACCTGAAGTTTTCAATAGTTTCAATCGTGAAATGGCATTTCTGTTACAAGAAACTCTTGATAATTGTGCAAATGATATAAATGTTCGCGCAATGGTAATCACTGGAAAAGGAAAAGCATTTTGTGCAGGGCAGGACCTAAAAGAAGTAACCGATCCAGAATTAAATCCTGGATTCAGAAAAATCCTTGAAGAACACTATAATCCTATTGTACACAAAATAAGAACAATCGAAAAACCAATAGTAGCTGCTGTAAATGGTGTTGCTGCTGGAGCAGGAGCAAACATTGCTTTAGCATGTGATATTGTTGTAGCCTCTGAGCAAGCGAGTTTTATACAGGCTTTTAGCAAAATCGGTTTAATTCCAGATAGCGCTGGAACCTTCTTTTTACCGCGTTTAATTGGTTTTCAAAAAGCATCAGCTCTAATGATGTTAGGAGATAAAGTATCAGCATTAGAAGCGTTTAATATTGGCATGATATACAAAATATACCCAACAGGAATCTTTCAAGAAGAAGTACAAACGTTAGCAGAAAGTTTAGCCCAAATGCCAACCAAAGCCATCGGTCTAACCAAAAGATTATTAAATCAATCGATGACAAATAACCTAGAACAACAATTAGCTTTAGAGAGCGATTTACAAATCGAAGCTAGTTCGTCCAATGATTACAAAGAAGGAGTAACCGCTTTTGTAGAAAAAAGAAAACCCGAATTCAAAGGAAATTAATAAAAGAACTTAGCGTAAAACATAGCACTCATTGAGGTAAACAACATTAATAATGAATATAGCAATAATCGGTTCAGGAACAATGGGAAGTGGCATCGCTCAAGTAGCTGCAACTTCGGGTTGTACCGTAAAACTATTCGATTTAAATCAAGAAGCATTAACCAAAAGTAAAAATGCTCTTGAAATCACATTATCAAAATTACTCGAAAAAGGAAAAATCGATGCCGCTGAAAAATCCCGAATCCAAAACAACATTTCATATGTTAATACTCTAAAAGACTTATCCGAATCCGATTTAGTAATCGAAGCCATTATAGAGAATCTTGAAGTAAAACGAAAATTATTCTCCGAATTAGAAATTCTAGTATCAGAAAACACGATTTTAGCTTCCAATACATCATCACTATCAATCGCTTCCATCGCTGCATCTTGTCAAAAACCAGATCGCGTTATTGGAATTCATTTTTTCAATCCAGCACCATTAATGCAGTTAGTAGAGGTTGTACCAGCTATACAAACCAGTGAGGAAGTATTGCAAAAAGCAGTGCAAATTATCTCCGATTGGAAAAAAGTAGTAGCCGTTGCCAAAGACACACCAGGATTTATAGTAAACCGAGTAGCTCGACCATTTTATAGCGAAAGTTTAAGAATTTATGATGAAGGAGTAGCTGACTTTGCAACTATAGATTGGGCACTAAAAGCAATAGGAAATTTCAAAATGGGGCCATTCGAACTAATGGATATGATTGGTCATGATGTAAATTATGTCGTGACAGAAACTGTATTCACAGCCTTCTATTTCGATCCAAAATTCAAACCTTCATTCACCCAAAAACGACTATTAGAAGCAGGATTTTTAGGAAGAAAATCAGGAAGAGGTTTTTATGATTATAGTAAAATGTTACCTACTCCAAAAGAAGATTTAGTTTTAGCAAAATCAATTTTCGACAGAGTCATTGTAATGCTTATCAACGAAGCTGCAGATACATACTTTTTAAACATCGCATCAGTCAAAGACATCGACAATGCTATGACAAAAGGCGTAAATTATCCAAAAGGATTACTCACATGGGCAGACGAACTCGGAATAAATTGGTGCGTAGAAAAACTAGACGAACTATACGATGAATACCACGAAGACAGATATAGATGCAGTCCAATTTTAAGGAGAATGTCAAGAGAAAAAAGGAATTTTTATAAGTAACGATTCAAAGAAATATTTCAAAAATAAATCAACTTTATATTGACAGTTTGAGAAAAGACCTTGAGTCAAATATTGTTAATCAGCAACCAAATGAACCAAAAATGAAAGGAATAGATATACCTCTCAAAATGTTGAGTAACGATGCCTTTAGTCAATGGCTAGGAATCAAGATTGAAAATGTTACAGTAGGAACCTGCACACTTTCAATGGTTATCCGAAAAGAAATGACCAATGGCTTTGGTATCGCCCATGGAGGAATTGCATATTCACTAGCCGATAGTGCATTAGCATTTGCAGCCAATACACATGGTCGTCAAGCAGTTAGTATAGATACATCTATAAACCATATCGAACCACTAAAAGAAGGAGATATAATTATAGCTATCGCAAAAGAAGATGCATTAAAAAATAAATTTGGTTTTTACACCATAGAAATAAAAAAAGAAGAAAAAATCATAGCCTTGTTTAAAGGAACAGTTTTTAGAAGTGAAAAAGAGTGGAATTAGAAGCGAAAGACATGGGCATTCCAGCAATGGCAATTCCTGCTGCCTTTCCAAAGCTCGCTAAAGAAGCGAGGCTTTTCCCTCGCATCAGGGCTAAAAAGAGAATATATCGAATAGACAATAGAACACAAAAAAAGTTCAAAGTTTACTAACTGAAAACTAAAAAATGGAAGCATACATCATAGATGGCGTTCGAACGCCAATTGGAAGTTATCAAGGAACACTAGCATCGGTTCGCCCAGATGATTTAGGTGCTTTAGTAATTAAATCCGTAGTAAATAAAAACCCAAATATACCAGCCAATGCCTACGACGATGTAATCATGGGTTGTGCCAACCAAGCTGGAGAAGACAATCGTAATGTGGCGCGTATGTCATTATTGTTGGCAGGCTTACCTTACACAGTTCCAGGCGAAACCGTAAATAGATTGTGCAGTTCAGGATTATCTGCCATCATCAGTGCCAATAGAGCAATTAAAGCAGGAGACGGACACCTTTTCATAGCTGGCGGAATTGAAAACATGACACGAGGACCATTAGTAGTTTCCAAGCCATCATCAGCTTTTGGGACCGACAGTAAAATGTACGATTCTAGTTTCGGATGGCGATTTATAAACCCCAAAATGCATACAATGTATGGAACTGATGCAATGGGTGAAACCGCTGAAAATTTAGTTGAAAAATATTCTATTTCCCGTCAAGACCAAGATACTTTCGCATTATATAGTCAACAAAAAGCAATTGCTGCTCAAAATTCTGGAAGACTAGCAAAAGAAATTGTTACAGTAGAAATTCCACAACGAAAAGGCGATGCAATTCAATTCTCAAAAGATGAATTCATCAAACCATCGACATCTATGGAAGGTTTGTCAAAACTAAAACCCGCTTTCAAAAAAGACGGAACCGTCACAGCTGGAAATGCTTCTGGATTAAATGATGGAGCTTGTGCCACAATTATAGCCTCAGAAGAAGCAGTAAAAAAATACAATCTAAAACCATTGGCTCGAATTGTAAGTTCGGCTGTAGTAGGTGTAGAACCAAGAATTATGGGAATTGGTCCAGTTGAAGCTACCAAAAAAGCATTGGAAAAAGCAGGTTTAACATTAGACCAAATCGATATTATAGAATTAAACGAAGCCTTCGCTGCACAAAGTATTGCTTGCATTCGTGAATTAGGATTAAAAGACAACGATCCTCGTATCAACCCAAACGGTGGTGCAATTGCCATTGGACACCCACTAGGAGTAACGGGTGCAAGAATTGCCTATTCTGCCGCACTAGAATTACAATTAACAGGTAAACAATATGCATTAATCACAATGTGCATTGGAGTTGGACAAGGTTACGCCACAATTATTGAAAGAGTCTAAAAAACTGTGCGCTTTTCGCAGTTAAAAGAAACAATATGAACAAAACACAACATTACGTACTAGGACAATGGATGTCAGCAACGGGAGAAGGAAAACCTTCTTTCGATGCAGTTACTGGCGAATTCATCGCAGAAACTTCTGTTGAAGGATTAGATGTTCCTTCCATTTTGCATTATGGAAGAACTAAAGGAGGCGAAAAACTTCGCAAAATGACCTTCCAAGAACGCGGTAATATGATTAAAAGTTTGGCCATGTATTTAACCAAACGCAAAGAAGCATTCTATGAAATTAGCTATAGAACAGGTGCAACTCGTATCGATTCGTGGATTGATATCGAAGGTGGCTTTGGTAATTTGTATTCCAATGCCTCGCTAAGAAAATTGTTTCCCAATCAGCCATACCATGTAGAAGGAGATCCGATTGATCTATCAAAAGGGGGACGATTTATGGCACATCACATTTTAGTACCTAAAAAAGGAGTTGCAATCCATATCAATGCCTTCAACTTTCCAATATGGGGAATGTTAGAGAAATGTGCAGTGAATTGGATGGCAGGCATGCCAGCTGTAGTTTTACCCGCACCAACAACAGCTTATTTGACCGAAGCAGTCGTTCGAGAAATAATTGCATCCAGTATTTTACCAGAAGGTGTCTTGCAATTGATTTCGGGAACTGCCAAAAATATTTTTGAAACTGTTGAAAGCCAAGATGTAATCACTTTTACTGGCTCGGCAGCAACAGGAAGATTATTAAAAGCACATCCAAGAATCATCCAAGAATCCGTTCCGTTTACTATGGAAGCAGACAGTTTAAATGCCTCCATATTAGGTGAAGATGCTGTTCCAGGAACTCCAGAATTCGACTTATTCATCAACCAAGCCCGAAGCGAAATTACCGTAAAAGCAGGACAAAAATGTACAGCTATCCGAAGAATGATTGTTCCAGAAATGTTAATAGATGAGGTACAAGCTGCTCTTTCAAAAGCATTAGATAAAGTTTCCATTGGTGACCCAAGACTAAAAGAAGTTAGAATGGGCGCATTGGTAAGTAAAGATCAAGTTAACGTACTAAAAGGACGTGTTCAAGAATTAGCAAAATCTGCCAAAATAGTTTATGGTGATATAGAAAAAACAACGCTAATCGGTGCCGATGAAAAAGGAGCATTTGTGAGTCCGATTTTACTTCGTGAAGATCAACCATACACCAATTTAGCAGTTCACGAAACAGAAGCTTTTGGTCCAGTTTCAACAATAATACCTTATAAAAACTTAGACCAAGCTATCGAATTGGCTCAAATGGGTAAAGGTTCATTGGTGTCGTCTATAGTTACAAATTCCGATGCAATAGCCAAAGAATATGTCGTTAACGCCGCATCACATCATGGTAGAATTTTGGTTTTAAATCGCGAAAATGCCAAGCAAAGTACAGGTCATGGTTCACCATTACCTTTGTTGATTCATGGTGGCCCAGGTCGAGCAGGAGGAGGAGAAGAAATGGGTGGAGTTCGAGGAATCAAACATTATATGCAACGTTGTGCTATTCAAGGTTCACCAACTACCTTAACTGAAATTACAGGAATTTACCAAGCAAATTCGGCTTATAAAGAAATCACACAACATCCATTCCAATACCATTGGGAAGACATCCAACCCGGAATGTCATTACGAACACACAATCGTACTGTAACCGATACTGATATTATCAACTTTGCCAATTTAACTTGGGATCATTTCTATGCACACACTGATATAACTTCATTAGATGGAAGTATCTTTAAAAAACGAACTGCTCACGGGTACTTTATTTTAGCTGCCGCTGCAGGTTTGTTCGTATACCCAAATAAAGGCCCAGTAGCAGCAAATTACGGACTAGAAGAATGCCGTTTTTTACGCCCAATATACCATAACGATACGGTTTATGTTAGATTAACGTGCAAACAGAAAGTAGATAGGGATGTAGCTTCTGCCGAACACCCAAGCGGAATCGTAAAATGGTTTGTTGAAGTTTTTGATACTAATGATGAGTTAGTAGCTGTAGCAACTATTTTGACAATGGTGCAGAAAAAACAAGAAGTTTTTGTAGAAATGACCGACGAAAAAGTAGCAGAATGTATCAATAAACTAGCCGAAAATGCTAAACCCAATTGGGGAATTCTAACGCCACAACACTTGTTAGAACACTTGGAGCATGGATACCGAATTATGTCAGGAGAAATTCAGGATTTCGAAATTGCCACACCAGAAAAGATTTTGGATAAAGTACACAATTCATTATACAATTATGAGAAATTTCCAAAAGGAAGCGCATTTCCAACTATGAAAAAAGGCGAATTGGAAGATTTAATTCATCCCGATTTTGAAACCTCCAAAGCCAAATTTTTCGAGGCAAGAGAAAAGTATAAAACATTCTTCAAAGAAAATCCAGAAGCAATTTTAAAGAATATGGTTTTCGGAGAAATGAATAAATACGCTTCTTATCTATTAGAAAGAAAGCATTTGAATCATCATTTTGAACAATTTAATTTAATATAAAAATAGAGACTTAGCAAAGCTTGCGTAAACTTTGCGCTCTTTGCGGTTATATAGTACAATGGAAGCATACGTAAAACAAAATATAGTAAACAGCATCGCCACAATAGAGTTTTTTCATCCAGAACAAAACTCTTTACCAAGCGATATTTTGGCAAAACTAGCCAATACGATAACAGAAGTTGGAAATAATGCCGAAGTAAAAGTAATCATTCTAAAAAGTGGTGGTGACCGAACATTTTGTGCAGGAGCAAGTTTTCAAGAACTAATTTCCATCAACGATGCCGCAACTGGAAAAGTGTTTTTCTCAGGATTTGCCAATGTAATCAACGCCATGAGAAAATGCCCCAAATTTATAATTGGACGCATCCAGGGAAAAACTGTTGGAGGTGGAGTAGGAATTGCAGCAGCAACCGATTATTGTATGGCGACTAAATTTGCAGCTATAAAATTATCTGAATTAAATGTAGGGATTGGACCATTCGTAGTTTCACCAGCCATCGAAAGAAAAATGGGAGTTTCAGCCATGTCACAAATTGCCATTGATGCCAATTCATTTTATGAAGCAACTTGGGCAAAAGACAAAGGATTATTTGCCAATGTCTATGAAAGCATTGAAGAGTTAGACGAAGCCGTTCAAAAATTCGCAGAACATTTATGTACTTATAATCCCGAAGCCATGTTCGAAATGAAAAAGGTATTTTGGCGAGGTACCGAAGATTGGGATAATTTATTAGCCGAAAGAGCCGCAATAAGTGGAAGATTAGTATTGTCTGATTTTACAAAAGAAACGTTGAAGAAATTTAAATAATTGTATACTGTAAAATGTATATTGTATACTGAAAAGAGCAATATACATTATACAACAATACATTATACAATAAAAAATGATATACGAATTCAAAGGGTTCATCCCAGTAATACACGAAAGTAGTTTCATTCATCCGCAAGCAGCTGTTACGGGTAACGTTATTATTGGAAAAAATGTATATGTTGGTCCAGGCGCAGCCATTCGTGGCGATTGGGGAGAGATTATTATTGAAGACGGTTGTAACGTACAGGAAAATTGTACTATTCATATGTTTCCAGGAAAATCAATGGTATTGAAAGCTGGAGCACACATTGGTCACGGAGCTATTATTCATGGAGCTAACATTGGAGCAAATTGTTTGGTCGGGATGAATGCTGTAATTATGGATGACGTGAACGTTGGTGA
Source organism: uncultured Flavobacterium sp. (assembly GCA_964558625.1). Taxonomy (GTDB): domain Bacteria; phylum Bacteroidota; class Bacteroidia; order Flavobacteriales; family Flavobacteriaceae; genus Flavobacterium. Next base: position 6,798 of record CAZLEU010000006.1, on the reverse strand, counting down.
TGAATGTATCATTGGAGCATTAAGTTTTGTTAAAGCCGGAATGCAAATCCCAAACCGAAAAATGGTAGTTGGAAATCCAGCAACAATCATAAAGGACGTTTCCGATGAAATGATTGATTGGAAAACAAAAGGAACCGCATTGTATCAGCAATTGCCAAAAGAGTGTTACGAAACATTGAAAGTGGTTGAACCATTGCGAGAAATTCCAACCAATCGACCAACACAAGAAGCATTTTATAATACATTAGAAGAATTTAAAAAATCGTAGAGACAATTCGCGAATTGTCTGGACATAAAAAATATGGCAAAAATTGAATTCAAATTGCCCAAAATGGGCGAAAGTATATCCGAAGCCACCATCATCAATTGGTTAAAATCTGTTGGTGATTATGTAGAAGCAGAAGAGACTATTTTAGAAGTAGCTACCGATAAAGTCGATAGTGATGTTCCTGCTCCAGTTTCAGGTACAATCACCGAAATTCGTTTCCAAAAAGATGATGTGGTTGAAGTAGGAACTGTTTTGGCTTTGATAGAGTCGGATAGTACAGAAGCAAGAAACAAGAAACAAGATGTTTCTGAAAAGAATAGTGACACACTTAGATCAGTTGAGGTGCCACAACCGAAAACTGACAACCGAAAACTGACAACCAATCCAAACGCTTTCATATCGCCATTAATAATTTCAATAGCTCAAAAAGAAAATTTGTCTATCGAAGAATTACAAACCATTCCAGGTTCGGGAACAGACGGAAGAATGCAAAAAAGTGATGTTTTTAATTATTTAAAAAACAGAAAATATCCTTTAAAAAGCATTCCTCAACCTACAACCCAAAACCTAAAACCTACAATCTTTCCAAAACCCAAAATCAATTTCGTAGAAGGAAAAGATCGTATTGTAGAAATGGATCGCATGCGCAAAATGATTGCCGATCACATGGTATATTCCAAACAAACATCGCCACATGTAACTTCTTACATTGAAGTGGATGTTACGAATTTGGTAAATTGGCGCAACCAAAACAAAGACAAGTTTCAAGAAAAGCACAACGAAAAATTAACTTTTACACCCGTTTTTGTTCAAGCTGTAGCCAAAGCTATTGTTGACTTTCCTATGATTAATGTTTCGGTAGATGAGAAAAATATTATCGTTCATACAGACATCAACATCGGAATGGCAACCGCATTACCATCAGGAAATTTAATCGTTCCAGTAGTTAAAAATGCCAATGAAAAGGGATTAGTCGCTTTAGCAAAAGATGTAAATAATTTGGCAGAAGCTTCACGAAATAACAAATTACAACCCGAACAAATTCAAGGAAGTACGTTTACAATTTCAAACGTAGGAACTTTTGGAAGTTTGATGGGAACACCAATTATAAACCAGCCTGAAGTTGCGATTTTAGCTTTAGGAATTATCAAAAAACGTCCCGAAGTTATCACAACAGAAAAAGGTGACGAAATAGCCATCCGAAGTATGATGTATCTTTCTTTATCGTTCGACCATAGAGTCGTAGACGGGTTTTTAGGAGGTTCCTTCTTACGAAAAGTTGGCGATTATTTAGAACAATTTGACACAAACACAACAATATAACATTATGGAAACAGTAATGACACAAACAATAAAAGTAACTAAAGTTTTACAGTCAAGAGTTTCAGAAGTAAATCTTGAAAACATTACTATGGGAACTCATTTCACCGATCACATGTTCATTTGTGATTATGAAAATGGCGAATGGCATAATCCACGAATTGAACCTCTGGCATTAATTCCAACACATCCAGCTGCAATGGCTTTACATTACGGTCAAGCTATTTTTGAAGGGATGAAAGCAACATTGGGTAAAGACGGAACGCCTTTATTATTTCGTCCTTATGAAAATGCAAAACGTATGAACTTTAGTGCAGATAGAATGGGAATGCCTTCATTTCCTGAAGATTTATTTGTGGAAGCATTAAAACAATTCACTGCTTTAGAAAAAAATTGGATTCCAAAATCAACTGGAAGTGCTTTGTATTTGCGTCCGTTTATGTATGCTGATGAAGCTTTTATCGGAATGCGTGCAGCAACGAGTTTCAAATTCATCGTAATGGCATCACCAGCAGGACCTTTCTTTAGCAGAAAAATAAAACTATATGCAGAAAAAAAATACGTTCGTGCCGTAAATGGCGGGACAGGAGAGGCCAAAGCGGCCGGAAATTATGCAGCTGCCATTCGTCCAACAGAATATGCCAAAGCCAAAGGTTATGACCAAGTGTTATGGTTAGATGCTCAAGATTTTGAATACATTCAAGAAGTGGGAACTATGAATATTTTCTTCAAAATTGATGGAAAATTCATTACTCCAAGTTTAACAGGTTCGATTTTATCAGGAATTACTCGAATGAGTGTAATCGATTTATTAAGAAGCAAAGGTTTTGAAGTAACCGAAAGACCAATCACCATTTCAGAAATCATCGAAGCATCTCAAAAAGGAACATTAGAAGAAGCATTCGGAACAGGAACAGCAGTTGGAATCGCCATGATAGAAGAAATCGGCAATAACGATTTGTCGATAAAATTTCCAATACAAAACCCAGTTTCGGTTATGGTTAATGATACTTTAAACGCAATTAAAATGCAAGACAACAAAGATGAATTTGGTTGGATTGTAGAAGCTAAATAAAATCTAAACACTAGATACATAAAGAAGGCACAATGAAAACAAAGTTAATTTAATAGTGAACTTTGTGATTAAATGACAAAACAAATGTTAGACAAAAAAATATTAGAAAAAGCATTCACTACAATGGCAACTGCCAAAACCATGGCAACCTTGTATGAAGATAATTTCAAAATAGTTTCCAAATACGTTCACGCCACTTCACGAGGACACGAAGCAATTCAAATTGCGATGGCAATGCAATTGTTGCCCCAAGATTATGCGTTTCCTTATTACCGTGATGATGCTATGATGCTCGGAATTGGAATGCAGCCTTATGATTTGATGTTGCAATTGATGGCAAAAAAAGACGATCCGTTTTCGGGTGGACGAACATATTATTGTCATCCAAGTTTGAAAGCTGCCGATAAACCTAAAATTCCGCATCAATCATCAGCAACAGGAATGCAAGCTATCCCAGCAACTGGTTCAGCAATGGGGTTTTGGTATAAAGAAAATATAGGGATTCAAGATAATAACGAGCTAAAACCAATTGTCGTTTGTTCATTGGGTGATGCTTCTGTAACCGAAGGCGAAATAGCCGAAGCATTGCAAATGGCAGCCTTAAAACAACTTCCTATTTTATATTTAGTGCAAGATAATGGATGGGATATTTCGGCAAATGCTGCGGAAACTCGGGCTCAAAGTGCCTTTGAATATGCCAAAGGATTCCACGGAATAGAAGCGATTTCTATCGACGGAGCGAATTTTACAGAAAGTTATTTAGCGGTTCAAAAAGTGGTACAAACTATTCGTGAAGAACGTCGTCCGTTTTTGGTTCATGCCAAAGTACCATTGTTAAACCATCATACTTCAGGTGTTCGAATGGAATGGTATCGCGACGATTTGGAAGAAGCACAATCGCGTGACCCTTATCCAGTTTTGATAAAACAACTATTAGAAGCTGGATTTACAAACGATGAAATTCAAACAATAGAAAACAAGGTTGTTGCCATAGTTCGAGCCGATTTTGATAAAGCACAATTAGCTGAAGATCCATCACCAGAAGATTTATTTAGTCACGATTTTGCTCCAACACCAATCACTGAAGAAGTAGGCGAACGAAATCCAGAACGTGAAGATAAAGTCGTGATGGTAGATTGTGCACTTTTTGCTGTAGAAGAATTAATGAAAAAACACCAAGAATGTTTGTTGTACGGACAAGACGTTGGCGGACGTTTAGGTGGTGTTTTTCGTGAAGCGGCAACATTAGCCCAAAAATTTGGAGACGAACGCGTTTTCAATACACCAATCCAAGAAGCTTTTATTGTAGGTTCTACTGTCGGAATGTCGGCAGTTGGATTAAAACCGATTGTTGAGGTGCAGTTTGCCGATTACATTTGGCCAGGATTAAATCAGTTGTTTACCGAAGTCAGTCGCTCGTGCTATTTATCCAACGGAAAATGGCCAGTGAGCATGATTCTTCGTGTGCCGATTGGTGCTTACGGAAGTGGTGGACCTTATCATTCGTCGTCTGTAGAAAGTGTTTTGACCAATATTCGCGGAATCAAAATTGTGTATCCAAGTAATGGTGCCGATTTAAAAGGTTTGCTTAAAGCTGCTTATTACGACCCAAATCCAGTTGTGATTTTGGAACATAAAGGTTTGTATTGGAGCAAAGTAAAAGGAACTGATGCCGCCAGAGTAAACGAACCAAGTGAAGATTACATTTTACCTTTCGGAAAAGCCAATATCGTTCAAGAAATTTGGGAGCAAGATACCGATGAAACTATAACCGTTATAACCTATGGAATGGGTGTTCATTGGGCATTAAATGCTTCTGCAACGATGAAAAATCAAGTTGAGATTATCGATTTGCGAACCTTGTATCCGCTTGATGAAGAAACTATCTTTAAATCGGTAAAAAAAGCTAAAAAATGCCTTGTTGTGACTGAAGAGCCAACCAATAATTCTTTCGCAAGAAGTTTAGCTGGATTGATTCAAGAAAATTGTTTCAAATACCTCGATGCACCAGTAATGGTAATCGGTTCCGAAAATATGCCAGCGATTCCTTTAAACAGCACGTTGGAGTTTACCATGATTCCAAATGTGGATAAAGTGCGTTCCAAAATACAAGAACTTTTGAACTATTAACCACAAACTTGTCATTAGCTCCGCTCAGTTCGGCTTTGCCTTGTGTCTGAATTTGTTTCATAATCTCTGTAACTGCTAACAGATGTTTTTTTAACAAGCTAATTTTGTTTTTTCATTTCATAAGAGTTAGGTGAACTACGTTTGGAACAGTTACTTTGTAGTGTGGATAGTGGAATGGGTATAGCTAAAATCTCCAAGTCATTCGTTAAAAAAAATAATTTAGAACTCAAAAAGCGATGGAGATAAAGCTTTAAATACTAAAAATATATGCTAAATTCTAAATAATACTTTAGTTGCAAGCTAAATAGTTATTATTTTGCATATAGTTATGAGAAAGTTTCTGTACATATTACTTTTTATTTATTGTAATTCTTTTTCGCAAGAGTATATAACATTACCATTTGTCAATTTTTCGGAGAACGAAGGATTGCCAGACAAGTTTATATATGGTTGTGACCAAGATGCACAAGGCTATTTATGGGTTGCGACAGGAAGTGGCTTGTATAGATATAACGGAACGAAGTTTACACTTTTCAAAAGTAATTTGGACGTTCCTAATCATCAAATTAGCAATATTCTACAAACAATTTATTACGATAAAAATGGATATATCTGGCTTTCAAGTCTTAATGATATTCAGCGATATAACCTGAAAGAACAAAAATTTGAAGGTTTTCATTACAATGTTGCTATTACTAACTTAATAAAAAGCAACATAACTTCTTTTTACAGAGATTCCAATAACCTGTTTTGGATTGCTACAGCTTCTAATTTTTGGTATTTGTACGACGAAAAACAAAACAAAACTATTCCTTTTTTGCCCAAAGGAGATATAGCAAAAGGCTCTAGAAAAATTACCAAGATTATAGAAACTCCTAAACAGTTATGGGCTATTGGAGATGATGGGATTTTTAATTTTGATAAAAACAGAATAATTAGTTCTTTTCAAAATAAAGAAAACGGCATTGCTGTTAAAAATAATTTTAGTGATGGTTTTTATGATGCTAAATATAACTGTATATGGCTAGCTGCAAGGGGAAGTGGTATAGCCAAATTTGATTTGAAAACCCAAAAATTTCACTATTTTACCATAACAAGTTCGCGTTTTAAAGAAGAACATTTGTTAGTTGATGCAATTGCTAAAAAAAATGAAGATGCAATTTATTTTGGCGGTGGCGAGTTTGGCTATTTTTCTATTTTGGAACAAAAATATTATATAGTTTCAAAAGAATTTAGAGATGAGTTTTCTTTTAAAACACATAAGATTCAAAAACTTTTTGCAGACAAGGAACATAATGTATGGATATGTTCGCACAACGGATTTTCCCAAGTTCCTTGGCAGAATAATCAAATAAGGAATATAACACTCAAAAACCCTAAAAACAGTTACAATGTTGAGCCAATTAACACAATAGCTATTGGAAAAAACAAATGGCTTATTGCCAATGATTCGAGTAATGGTTTATTACTATGGGATTCAAGCGTAAATAGCTTCGAACTTATAGAAAATAATAACTATAAAAATAAAACTTCGTTTGGAATAATTGGTTTGCATAAAACAGCAAAAGGAATTGTTTACGCAAGTGATAATTTGGGAGTTTATCAATATGATACATCAAAAAAGAAGCTTATTCCTCAGGATTTTATACAAACAGATGAACAACATTATATCAACAGAATTATTAGCGATAGTAATGAAAACTTGTACATGACATCTAGCAACAATGGGTTTTATTACTATAATAAAACGAGTAATAAACTCAAACACTATAACCTTTGGGATATAGATACAACAATAAAATCACGAGAAAACAATACTGTTTCGGCTCGTTTGGTCGATAAGGATAATAATGTTTGGATAACTCTAACCAGTGGTGTTTATTGCTTTAATCCTTCAACAGGAAGATTTATACATTATGCTACAGGTAAAGCACATAATACAAATGCTAAAATTTTAAATTCGTTCGATATTGTTCAAGATAAAGCAGGTCACTTTTGGATAACC
>CAZLEU010000005.1:0-49742 GCA_964558625.1 uncultured Flavobacterium sp. | reverse complement strand
TCAATAACAGACATTTTTGTAAATCCAAGTTTTGTTTGCATATCTTATATCTTTAAAGAAATTAGTTTTTAATTATAACTATTTATTCAAATCAATAGTAAAGAGACAAAAATTATAATTTTACTTTAGAATTATTCTAAAAAATTATATTTGATTCTAACTCACTCAAAGCAAAACCAACAACAGAACTTGTACCTCCAACCGAACAATAACTATTAAAAGTTAAAGGTGTTGATGAACTAGGAATGTCAGTCGATGTTATCGTATAAGAAAAACTTACTCCATCGCTTATTCTAGTTATTTTTACAATTGGATTAGATGTAGTTCCTTTTAGAATTGTTATTTCAATTTTATATAATTCAGATCTATCAGTTGTAGGAACTGCTATACCTGTATCAACAAGATTGGCAGCTCCACTATTATTATTGTGTTGTATTTGAAAATTTCCTGAAGTACTGCTGTAAGATACACCTATACAATCTAAAATAGTGTTTGGCGCATTAGTATCTGTCGGTGCTATAATTAATGCTCTTAAACCCCAAAATCCACGCTTAGACGCCAATGTTGCACCAGTTGCAATACCGCATATAAAAGAAACATAACTTCCTCTAAGATTATTTTTTACAAAATGCTCTGCTTGAGCTTGTCTAAATCCAGCGGTAGCAGTAATTGATGCCGTCGTAATTAAAGCTTCAACTTTGGGTACAATTGTATAAATTGATGATGATGTAACAGAATTTGCTGTAACTGTACCTACAACAGTTAAAGGTGTTCCAATAGTTGAAAATGTAGTTAAGTTTGGGTTTGCTTTTGCATAACTTGTTAAATTGAATTTATTTAAAGAAGATGAACCACTAGAAATAACCAAATCCGTATTTCCAATTAGAGAATTACCATTTATGGTTCTAATATTTGTTCCGCTTACTAACGTATCTTGCTTATTTGCTATTGCAGAATTTATACCAGCTATAGTTGAACTCAAATTGGAAATATCTGCAACCTCTATAGTGACTTGCCCATTTGCCAATGCTTTATCATTAACTTTTACGTAACTATCGATAGCTTTTCTGGCGGTTATAGGTGTTATAAACTTATCGATATCACTACCCGCTTGAGCCTCAGCTTCTGATGCTTTATCCTCTAAAATATTTAAATTACTTTCTATTAATTCAGCAAAATTTTCTTCTGTAGGTCTTAAACCAGTTAAAAAATAATTTCTCAATTCTTGTCTAATTCTTTTTAGTGCCATCTTTTTATTTTTTTAATTAATTTTTTAATTTTCTGTTATTAAAAATGTATGCCCAACTATCATGCCTTCACTTCTGTCCTCGGGAGCAATACCTCCAATTGCAGTCCAAGTCACCTCATTATAAATGGTCAAAATATTCTCTTTACTACTCAACATACCAGATGTATTTTCAGCAATTACTTTAAAGTGATGATAAAGCTTACTTCCATCTTCAGATAAAACAGTTAAGCTAGAATCATTAATGTTGGTTACTTCAAGTTGTAAATAAATAGTATTGTTTACTGAATTAGTAATTGAACTTTCAATCCATGAATTAGTTGGATTAGCATTATTCAAATTATTGGTGTTGAAAATATGATAAACACCATTTTCTAATCTATCTGAAAGTATTCTTGCAATCTCAACCCAATTGCCTTGTGAGTTCATTTTATATAAATGATAATTCCCTTTATAGGCTGTTTCGTTCCAATTTAGAGTAATATAATTCAATTCTGTTTCACCAGAAAGTAATGGCTCTGATTGATAACGAATTTCTGGAGATTCAGGTGAATAATTCTCAACAATATTAGTAAGAACCAACTTCGAAGCCTCAGATGGACTATAATCAACAATAGCTTGATCTTCAACATCGTTGTACTTAATTATTCTTGAAACTGTCAATCGGTAATATAAAATATCCCCAAAAGGGACTTTAGGTAAATCACTAAAATCATCGGTAAATACCCATTTACTTTCATTTGTAAGGTCTTCAACCTCCAAATCTACAACCCTAACCAATTTCATTGTTCTTACAGACAATGCATCAGAAGGATTATCAGCTCTATATATATTAATTTTTCTTATATTTTGTGCTTCAGGATATGAATTAATCTCTAATTGAATGGATGGATTAATACCCAAAGTTCTATTCTCCAAAACAGGTATTATTTTTATAATTTCTGGTGCTGTTGGTGGAGCTGTATTTACTAAACTAATTGGTCCTAAAATTGAACTATAAGGACTTGTCTTCATTTGATTATTAATCTCTCTAACTGTATAGAAATATTTAGCATTTGAGGCACCATCTAAACCAAAGTCTGTAAACTTGGCAGCATACTTACCATTTTCATTTTGGTACTTAACAGCCATTGGAGCCATATCAAAATCTATATCGGTTGGCTTAAGCAATTGTCCATTTCTATCTCTAACAACCTGTTTTTTTGGAATTGGTTTATATATTTCTTTAGGTTTGATATAATCATAGATTACTGGAACTTCAGTAAGCGGCACAAAACAGTTGTATAAAACATCTCTTAAAAAGTCTTTATACAATAGTTGACTATTTCGTAATGAACCATCTGTATTATTTACCTTTGGGATTATTTCTGTTTCAAGCGTTAATTCAACTGCAGGTGAACCAAAAGTCACTGAAGTAATAATCTCATTTTCAATTATTATGTTCAAATTTTGAACTGGTTCAGGATAATTATTATAAAATTCATTATGTGAATCTATGAAAGTGTTTATTCCTTCAATAAATTTTTTGTTATTAGGCATTGGTAATCTTCTGCCTTCAAAAAATTTAAAATATCCATTATCATCATCTATTAATGGGTCATTTGATGGTAAACCTGCGTAATCATAATTAAAACCTAACAAATTATTCCATCTGTCCATATAAAAAGCCTCCTCCCCATTCATAAAAATGGTTTCCATAACCGACTGAACAGTATTGAGTATTGGTAATTTAGTATCAACATCATAGCCCAAAACAGAATTATCATAAATAGCTGATAAAAACTGAACATCGCTTGCTCTGTTAAATTGCACAGAATGCGGTCTATGCGGTGGTGTTGGATTTTGATCTGCTTCCCCATAAACGGTTTCAAATGTATAGGAAGATTTTCCAAAATAATCTGGTCTAGTAGCATATAATCCTCCTGTAGGTTTTTGAGGTTGTATAGGCTCTCTAACCGCCTGAGCAAACATAAAAGCAGGTACGGAATAAGCTGAAAAGAAATCAATTTCATTATCAAATGTAAACTCATTAGGATTATCGTGACTTTTCAAACCAAACATAGTGTAACGAACATCCTCATCTCCTAGAGGCATAACATTTTCTTTTGTCAATCCTAAATCTGGATTTTCATATAAATAAACCTTATACCCTGGATAATAATTTACTTTTTGTGAAAAATTCTCTACATTATCTGCCATTAACTTACCTTTATAAGAAGCTAAAATAGAAGCATAATTTGAAAGATGGGTATCTTTTGGAAAAGTTAAATCCTCAATATACAATACTAAATTCTCTGTTGTTCCAATATTTTCTGTTCTTACTACTTTATAATTTTTTCGATACCCAGAATCAAGTTCATCACCATCCCATGTATGCAAACGTACTATACCATTATACCACTCGACAGAATTTTGACCATTTGTTTGGTATTGGCTATGTTGAGCTAAATGATAATTTGAGAATGTTATTTTATATAATCCTAAATGAACTAACTCATACAGAACCTCATCATCAGTATCAACTTCAACAGGCTCCTTTATTTTTTCTATTTGTGCATCATCAAATACTCCTCTAAACCTTTGAATATAGGTATTGGTACTACAGTCGGTACTTTTTACTACTATATTTGTTTCAGTATGTACTTCGTCTAGATCAATAGTTACTTTAAATGCTGTTGGAGGATTTGGTAATCCCCAAGATATTTCGTTTTGCATATTTTCTACAATAGCAAACAAACTACCTTCAGCAGGTTTTATTAAATTAGGAGAATAAGGTGTGGTCATATCGACTAATGTACCACTAATATCACTCTTGAAAACGGTAAACTTTGGATAGGTTGAAGAAGTATCGATTTCATGAATTACATACTCTACATCATCTACTAATAAAATACTACCAATAAAGTTTTCTTCCATGCCTACTGGAAAAACCGGAACTATATTCTCTTTATAAGTTGGTGGATCTGTTTGTGGATTTACTGATGTATCAATACCAGAGCTATAAATAGGGAAAAAACCTGTTTCAATAACACATAACAATGGATTGCTTGCATCAACAGAACTTACCACTTTACCTGATATTGAGTTTGGAATTTGATTCCTAAACTTTATGTATATGTCATCTGCGAATGGTTCTTTTGATTCGTCAGGTTCAATAAAAAAATCTTTTATAACTTCTCCATTTACTTTTTGATGATAGTCTATAAGTTCTTGTGCATGATTGTATTCAAAAGTTAGTCTAACTAATGTCCTATCATTATTGTTTGGATTTTCTTCAAATAAAACCTGTTCAGAAGCACTAGTAAGTAATAATGGACGCTCTTTTTGAATTAAGGTGGCCACAACATTACTTGGAGGTAATAAAGTATTCTTAGGTCTAATATTGGTTGTCTCAGTAATTATTTGACCTAAATCACTAGCCCTGCTAAACCAATTTATTCCGTAAGAAGTGTAATTGTAAGTCCCATTTATACGTTCTCTATGAATATAAATAGGATTGCCACTATCTGGTATTATAATAGGCTTTGTTTCTAACACTACCAAATCAGCATTCATATATACGCCATCATGAGAAAGTCCTGGTTTTCTCCAATTAGGTGCTTCTGATGACTCTCTGTACTTAAGACCAGCATAAACAGGAATGGTCAACTCTGAAGAGACAAAAGTATCGTCTTTATAATAAAAGGGGGCATCAAGTTCTTCATCAGGCAAATCATTTGAGAAAAAAGTGTAAAACTGTGTTTTTCCATCAAATGACAAACCATCTTGATCTGTCAATAAAGCGTTGGTTGGAGGCTCGAGATCATCAGGATCAAGTTCAGGTTGATAAAAAATACCTTCCTCTATTCTGTTTAACTCAACTGGTATAGGTAATCGTTGGTCTTGTAGTCCTGTTGGTAAAGAACAGTACAAATGTTGTACTTCTCTGGCACCTAATCCATCATCTAGATCTGCGTAGGTAACATATTCAGACAAATAAATGTATTGTCCATCATATACAATTGAATCCAAATCTAAATAACCTAATCCAAGCATTCTTGCTACATGATAATCTAAAGATCCCATTTGTAACAAATGCAAATTGGAAATCTCAAAACCATTTTGAGTTTCGGTAAGGTTAGGAGAATACTCAGGATTCCCTTCTAACAAGCAATCACTAACTTCTGCATTATTATTAGTATAGACAGTTTCTAGTGCATAAGGATTAGTTGCTACATCACTTAATTCAATATATTTTTTTACAACCTCTTCTATTCTATTTTCTAGTTCAACAGAACTACCATTCCATCGTGTTTTGTAATTTTCTACATTAACTATGTCCCCATCTCTGTAGCGCAACCAATTTGATAAAACACCTGCTTCAGGCTCTAATCTATCAAAGGCAACTGGTGCATCTTTTGTCAATGCAAATCGCCCAAGATAATTCCATGCATTATTCTGCATAGTTTTTACTAGTAAATCAGAATAAAACTCAAACTCTAAACTGGTAACATAAGCATTAAACGATCTAAATCGAATACTTCTTATATTTTCACTTATAAGTTTAGTTTGGTTGATTTCTGATTGAGAATATTCATTTCTTAGTGATGTCCCTTTTGCCGCAGAAATTTTATTTTCTTCAACTGACAAAACCTCTACTTTTATATTACTTTGACTAGTAGTATTGATGAATTTAGGTGAAATTGCAAAACTCAATTCAGTTTTAGTTTCTATTTCAATTAAGGAGTTACCATAATTTTCAATAAAAGCCAAAGGATTAAAAGGATCAACAGTTGGATTCATTCCAACTTGACTTCTAACGGTATTGTATTTTAATGTATTTCTGAAATGTACATAAAAGAGTTTCCCATCAACAGCATAAACCCAATTTTTTGAACTTGTTGTTTCATTCACTTGACTAGGTTTAGTACCTAAATCAAGTAATATTTTATTTTCCTCGTACTTTGTTCTATAAATCCTTACAAAGTCATTGTTTTTATTAAAATTTACATTGGGTGTCGCGTAATTAGCTTTTGGTAAATGCCCTTCTAAAGCCCCTTTTAAAGTCCAACGTAAGTGAACCCCTTTAGCACTATCATCACCAACAGAACCAGCGGCTTGCAAATACAGACTTCCTGACTGTAAGGATGTGTTGTCACTTATGGTTAAATCATTCTCGCAGTTACAATTTCCTAATTGAGATAAATAATCTAATATAAACTCAATTGCAGTCCAAGAATTTTTATAATTAAACGAATTAGGAGTTTCTATAAACGTTTCAAGAATTTTTATTTGTGATGCAAAAGTAGTTAGTAAACCATATTGCGGATGGAGTTTATTAAAATCTTTAATTAAGTTGATAATTTGTTGGATACATGTAACAAATATTGAAAAATCATATTCATTTGCTGTAATGGATGCTGGATTGACTAAGCAATTTGTAACAATAGATAAAATAGAGTTGTATAACACGCATAGTTTTTCATCTTTTACGCATTCAGAATTAGGAATTACTTCTGGGTCTAGTACTCCAGCGCAAATAGGTTCAGGTGATGCCTGACTATTATGCATGGATACATTTTGTATAACTTCGGTGGAATAACTTATATTATTAGTGTTTATATTCTCATTTCTGACATCTAAAATTAATGGCAAACCTAAATCAATTCTTATTTCTTGTGTAATGCAAGTTTTTAATTCTAGGCTGGAACCAAAAAGTAAAGATTTATCAAAACTATCATATATAAATACTGAATTATAATTTGACTTTATTAATCTTTTTACCCCAACAAAAAACCTTCCAATCTTAAAATTTCTTGACCATAAAATAATAAGATTTGAAAAATTATCTATATTTATTTTATGAATAACCGATATAGGCTTCTCATTAGGACTTGTAAATAAATTTAAGTACAAATGATTGTCAGCTAAAGTTAAATTTGAATTACAATCATCACTCGACTGAACAGTATAAACATAATTACTAGCATTCCCATCAAATGCAATAAGAAGAACTTTATTTGCATTATTTCTTCCTGAGACAATATATCTATTATTTATTGGGTTGCTAACGTCATAAGTTGTAATTTCAAAATCGGTACTGTAAAAATCGGAAAAATTACTTGAACCAATATGAATTTGCTTTCTTATAATACAATTCAAATCATAACTAAGGTGCATTAAATGAGTATCACCTCCTTTATGATCGAAAATAACAATTAAACCATGAGAATATGTTTTTACTGAATTCAATATCATATCTGATCCACTACCTGTCCAATAATAATTTAGATTAGTAATTTCAATAGTAACATCAAACTCAATAACCATAAGTTGAGATAAAGTCATCCCACCGTATGTATGTTCTGTTCCAAAATATTTTCCAGAAAAAACGATATAAAATCTATTAGTTACTTTCGACTCTAGTAAAAAAACACCTAGTGGAGATATTATTTTTATTCTTTTGACTTTTCTTACACTCCCATCTTTATTAATATTTACAATATAATGCTCAGTTTGATTTGTAGCATATAAAAAATAAATTGGTTCTAAATTATTTAAACTTGATTGTATAATTTTTTGAAATTCAAAATCATTTCCTAATTCTATAGATTCATAATTTTTTTTCCAAACTACAGTACCATCTGTTTTACTTTTCAAAATACATAGTCCCCCATTAACAAAATTTCCTACAGCATATACATACAAAATACCATCCTCTAAAAATTCTTGTGAAAAATTAATGAGTATATCTAAATCATTATATTTATTTACAAACGACATATCTTTCTTTTTATTAAATTTCTACTTCTAACGTTACAGTATACAAATTGGGGGTTGAAGGAATCAAATCTTCACTTGGAACTATATAATTACTTCCATTCCATATTTTATACTTAAACTGTAATGTAAGATTATTGTTTATCTCTTTACTAGTATGCATAATAATCGCTTGCGAATAATCTTTAGAATGCAATACTTTATAATCGTGATTAACAGCATTTCCTGCCAATACTTGTATGGTATCCGAAACATCTATTCTAGGCATTTTCGGGTCATTAAATGGTTCTGGATTTCTAACTAGAATGGCTATTACTTTGTTATCCTTTAAGTTTCTAATAACATTAACTTCGGTTGATATCGCCTCATCTAATGGTTTAAACCCTAAAACACCTTCAAAAACTCTATCGAAAGGATGCTGATAGTTGTTTTCAAAATTTGCAAGTATAGCATCATTAAATCCAGTTACTGGCTGATTGGTAATTGTATTATAGGCACCATTAATTTGATCTAAACTAAAGTGTTTTTCAATAGTAAAAAGTGCTTCTTTTTCTACCAATTGTCCATCAATAGTTTGTTGCATTCTATAACTCTCGACCTGTTCTTTAAAAGTTGCATAACGCGATGTTTTAAACACAAATCGGTGTACTTCTCGAGTTTGATCCAAGAGCCTAGGTGACAAGTCATTTGGAGAAGCAAAGTCCTGATTAGTAGTGTACATATTATTAACAATTGCAGAATATAACTTGTTAGGTTTTAAATGCTTTGGTGTAACAATTACATACTCCGATTTTGGTTTTATGATTACAAAAGGGGGGTCCATAATACAATTTTGCACATTAAACAGAGCTTCATATTGACTTAATACAAAAGGTATTTGTGGGTCAGTATCAATATCCCACACTTGTTCCGTTTGCGGAATAGTTACATCACTTGTAACACTATCCAATGCTGGAGGATTAATAATATCCGGACTTGTACTTTCAATAGGGTCTTTAATCACAATTTTTAACATTCCCGTTTGTGCCGCTTTACCTTGATAATCTGGCCATTCTCTAAAGAAATTTTTAGCGTACGCTTTGTTAAAAAATAAGGATATCTTGGTGGTATCATCATTATAAAACAATGGTTTTGCACTTAATAAATTACCATTCGCATTAGGATACGAACGCTCGTAATCTATATATTGTCCTAAAGAGGTTAAGGCATACTTGTCTGGATGCGGTGCAATCTTAGCAATTGGATTATCTAAATCACCACTTGGTAAATCATATTCAGAACCATCTGGATTTCTAATTATTCCAACAGTGTCTTCCAATACTTTTCCATTAATAGCATTGGTTAATAAAATAGGCCCAGCATCCGTATCAATATACTGCCCTGCTTTTAAAGGAATATCACCATAAGTTGCCTTTTCATGTGTATGAAAATATCCAACTGGTCCACCTGTTGTAAAGCCATAAGTAAAAGGATAATCTGTTGGTCCAGAATCTGCAACAGTATCTCTCAAGACAAAATGAACATAATAACTGGTGTCTGGTCTCCAAACTGGCTGTATGTAATCATTAATTCCAGCAATTGTTGCCTCAGCATCTTCACTAACAGCGTCTTGGTCGGGCATATTAAGATTGTATTCATAATCTTCAGCAGTCATCCAACAAACTTCATGCAATAAAGTATAATTCTTACCATCACATGAACAGGTACAATTTCCTAAATCATCTAAATAGTTAATGATAAAGTCTATAGCTGCCCACGCATCTTGATAACAACCGCATTCATCTATAACATGAGGAAAAGCTTGATTTTGAACTTTCCCAAGAAATTTTTGAATTGAAGATATTTGATTTGACAATAATTCCAATAAATTATAATTTGGGTTTTCGTTAGAGAATGTTGTAAGCAAATCTAAAATCGTTTGCATACATTCTATAAATTGAAATACACTAACATTATCATTTTGTGGCAAATTAGGATCTTCTAAACATTCATTAAAAATAGATAAAATGTTACTATATAAAGTGCAAAGTTTTACATCTTCTTCTCCACATAAATCAACCACCACAGGACATAACTCAGTTTTATTTGAGAGAAGTAATAATGCATCTGTTCTTGGTGATTTTAAATCAATTTGAAATTTAGTAGGATCTAAATTAAAATTTTTAGTATTTATTACATCTCTTTTTAAAGTAGGAATAGAAAGAATATTGGTCATACAACTTTGTAATTCTTTATTAGTATGACCTACCAATGAGCCATTAACACCTCTACTGTAAACATTAAAAGTTAGTTTGTCTGTATCTAAGTTAAATCTAAAATTTCTAAAACCATTCGGCTCGTTAACAAACTTTATTTCCTTAGTCCAGCTTATTACAAAATCTTGATTCAAGCTATGCAATATTCCATTTTCATTAGTATATTCTAACAAATAAAATCCATCCGCATTTAGTTGTAATTGAGATAATTTTCCGTTAGTATTTGGAAATATAATTGACGCTGATTGAGCTATATTCTCTCTAAGTTTTGTAACAAATAGGTTCGCTTCTTTTGTATTATAACCTGATACTAAATAAGTATCAACCGTCAATATCTTAATATCTTGTATAACCGTATAAGCCTCAACTAACAATAGCGAACTCATCAACTTCAAGTCCTTATCCAATCTCACCACTACTCCGTGACAACCATCTGTTTCAGTAAAACTACCTGCCAAAACTAGCCCACTAGAATCAATGTCCATCGCTGAAATTATAAAATCTTTTTGGCTAACATGTAATGACTGCCCGTTTACAAAATTTCCATTGGAGTCAAAACGAACAATTTGTGGTTGGTTTATAATAGGAATTTGTTCTGATACACTAACATAAAAGTTAGAGTCTACAAGTGACGCTATAACCTGCACATCTATCAAATTATTATCCCAATTAAATTGTTTAGTCCAAAAAACATCTCCTGTTTCTTTAATACATATCAGATAATGATTTTTTCCTGTTGTAGCATAGGCTACATATAAATAACTGCTTGACGGATTCTCCTGTTTAAGCTGAACAATCTTTTTAAAACTTAAAGAATCAGTCTCACCTGATACCGTGTAGCTTTTTTCCCAAACAACATCGCCATTAGCACTAAGCTTGCTTATTAATCCATTTTTGGTTGTTTGTCCTATGGAGAAAATTTGAGCAATTCCACTTTCAATAAACTCTTCTGCGTAGTTATAATTTAATAAATCAATGTGATCATATCTATTTATAAAAGTAGTGTAAATTTCTAGGCTTCCTCCACCACAAGCTAGTTGTTGCAATTGATTTTCCAAAGAAGTAGTATCTACTATTTCTCCTGTGATAATCTCCAAAGAAATTAAATTATTGTTTTCTGTTATTGTAGCAATTTGTTCTGTTAAAAGATTTATTTGCAAAGCAGTTGTCGCATCAAAAATTGGTTCAATGACAACCTTTGAAACACCTCTCCAATCGGGTTTGTTATATTCAATAGCAACGTTCAGTTCGGCAACATTTTTTTCAATTATAAAAGGCTCGCTTTGGTTCAAAGCATTTGGATCTGGATTTCCAAAAACAGGATTCAATAACAAATCGGTAGCTTCACTTACAACAGTTGAATAATATTTAACTCTAACTCCATTAGCAAAATTGCTTACTTTTAACCCTATTTGTACAGCCGAATTAGGAAACACGACTTGCATTTGATTTAAATTATCAAATTTAAGTGACTTTGTAAAATCAACAAAATGAGTTTCATTAGTTATTTCAGCATAAGCATCCTGAAATAAATCTAGTAACTGAAAAGCAACGGTATTTGAAAAAAGTGTATGGTTTGGATTGGCACAATAATACTTATGATGCAAAGGCTTAAACTCAAAATTGGCACATTTTTTATCTATTTCTTGTCCTGCACAAAATAATGAACCCGCAGTTATACCATATTGTTCAGGAACATACCAACCTGGCTGTCCTTGCTCTGTATACGAAAAAGGAGTGGTTGCAAGAAGTCTAACCATATTGTACTGTCCGTCTGTTTTTTGAAACTGTCCTATTTTTAAATTTTCAAGATTAGGATGTTCAGAAACAGGATACATCGCCTTATAAGGGTGGTAATCTTGCCAACTTGCGCCATTATGAAATTTTATCTCTATTTTTTCTAAAGAATATCTGTGCTTTACTTGTCGCATCGGTTTACCTTGTACTGATGCTTCTGGCGGAATCAAATCAGTATAGCGTTCAGCAGGATTATTTACTCCTCCCAATAATTTTCTAACTAAATTTGTTGGAGTGTTTTCACCTGGTTGTAATCCTTTTTCTGTCTTAATATCTATATAAGTATCAATCGGTATTATTTTTGAAAGAATCTCATTTTGCACTGCGCTTCCTGTTGGTATCGAGTTGCCTAAATAAGCCAATTCAAATTGTTCATTCGAAAGCATATTGACGCCTCTTACTAGATCTGCTATTTTATCAGCTGACGAATTAGCAGCATTAATCATTGGGTTTATTGGTGTTCTATCAACTTCGTTATTGAATTCCCATACCACTTCTAATTCTCCACTGAAACTAAATTTAAATACCCATGCAATTTTTATACGTACTCTGTAATAAAACGATCCATATATTTTAAATGGTCTTGAAGCTTCTACTCCAAACATGATGTCTACAGCTAAGTACAAACTTATAAACTTAATATCAATATCAGCACCTACTCCTGCTTTTAAGTATGCACCAAACTGGGGTCGTTCAAAACTAATTTTTCCTCCTACTTCAATATAAGCCCATGCGTGAACACGAATTATTCCGTAACGTCTTTGGAAATCAAATTCTCCTCTTGAACCAGCTGCAATACCTTTTGCGGAAAGCATCACAAAACTTTTTAAAGTAATTAATGTTAGAATTCTAGCAGTTACAGGATTTACATCTGTACCTATATTAACATACCAAGGCTTCTGATTTTTAAAGAAGAAACCAGCCTGTACATCAGCATAAATACTCAACATGCTTCCACTACTAGTTGGCATTTTAAAGTCTGCCCCAAATCCAAGCTCTAACGAATCATCTCCAACAGCTATAAAAGCAAAGAAAGGTGGTTCGCCTGTATCTTCAAGTCCTAACCTTGCAGAAAGTACTGCCGCTCTACCATCAATCATAAACAACGATGGTATCGATAACAACACCATCGCTTTAATATTTAACACTGTTCCATTATCAGCTGAGGTTCCTAACGAAGCACCCGCACCTATCGAAATAGGTGTTCCTGAAAGTTGTGTCTGGTCTGGTCCGTTAAATTTCTGGACATTAATACCTCGTTTAGGTGCTTTGTAATATTCGTACCAAGTTGTTGCCCCTACCACAGCTGATTTCTCGGCCACATAGCGGTAACCAAACAAACCTCTAAAACCATATATACCCAATGGTCCTAAAGGTATTGGTCCTGGAAAATCTAAGGAAGCATCTATAAGAAATGCTGGATACTTAGGCATCAACCTCATGTCAACACTTCCTGTAATTTTTACTTTTGGTAATTGTAGTTTTAGTCCACCTGCATACTCTTTTGAAACACCTGGTTCTGGTATAGACAACCAACCATTTACTATGGCAACCGGTGTAGAAGCTGGCAATGTTAAGTCCAGATAAATAGTTTTAATATGTAAATATGGTTTTGGTTTAGCATGACCTTCAATTTCATCTGAACAGTAATAAAACTTAACACCATCTCCTCTAATCTCAACCCCTAATGGGTCAACACTCATACCTCCATCAAAACCAAAGTAGTTGAATTTACGCATTACACCATCCACCTCTTTTTGATGCGAACCATAGTGAATAGCACTTACAGTAATTTCAACTGGTCCTAATTTTAAAACGATTGGTTTTACCAAATTTACAGAACCCCCTTTAAGCTCTATAGACCCATCACTATAGATACGAAGTCGTTCTATATCAATTGGTCCAAGTCCCATGGTATCTTTTAGGAAACCTTCAAATTGGATAGTTCCTGAAGTACCTATGTAAAACAAATCATCCTCATCACCTTCTCCATCAATTTTACCTAATTCAACGGTTTTTAGGTTATAAGTAAAAACCTCAGGTAGCTTTATAGGATAGGAAGGTACAAAAGCTGCCTTTAGCTCAAAATTCCCATTATCTTCAAGATGCCCTTGAACATCAATCTTAATTTGTTGACCTGTGTCAGGATGAACAAATTTTTTAATTTCTAAAGCTGCTCTAATATTTGAAGACGTTACCTTATTTTGATTGAAAGTAATGTCGAATTTATTGAAGCCTATTCTAAAGCCATTTTCTCCTCCTATTTTTTTCCATAAAGTAGGAATTGGATCCTGAGTATTACCTGTTGGAAAACTATTTAAATATTGTTGATAGGCAATTAGTGTATCAAATGTTCTGACAACTCCTGTAGCTAAATCAGGTTCTGAAACTGTAATGGGAAACTTTATTGGACATGGTGGTATTGGGCTTCCTTCTGGGAAAAGATAAGTTTTTAAGATGCCAATATTTGGTACAACAACTTCTTCTACGATATTAGTAGTTGCATTTTTTTGCAAAATTATAATTGGAAAATGAATTGCAAATTTATCCTCAAAATAGTAAATAGGTCCTCCTGCTGTTACTGATGCAATTGTTTCTAAAGCAATTGTTCCAGATATTCCACCTGTTCCTACCAATAAATCATAAGCGCCTAAACGTAAAGTAGTTGATGCAGTTCCTTGTATTGCATCCTCTTGAAACCATCTGGCGGGTAAAGTTACCGACAAAGCTCTCGCATACACACCTGTAAAATCGTCTGGACGACCATCTGCAGTAGCTTCAGGAATGTTAGTGTTTTTACTTAAATCAAGTTTTAAACTTTGTATCTGTAACACTATTCCTGTGTTACCAATTCCAGCATATTCAGGATAAAGAGACCCTCCTAATTCTAGCTGAAAACCAAATCCTTCTTGAGTATCGGCATATAAAAGTGCTTGTGCAAACCTAAATTGCGTTTTAATGTCAGGATTTAGAATATCTACATAATCTGAACCGTTAGAATCAACAGGCTTTAAAAATGTTTTAGGAAACTCAATTGCTGCACTTAAAGCCAATGTCACTCTAGCTTTGGGAGTTATTATGTTTTTTACATAATTATCAATATCATCAGGGATTAATGACTTGAAAAATGTTTTAACATTATTTAATGAATTCTCAAGGTTAGCTTCATCTAATAAATATATCAAAAATGCAGCAATTGAAGCTTCATCAGAATATTGGTCTTTTATAGCTAAAACTAATTCTTCAATTTTGTTATCAGAGGATGGAACTGGAATGTTTAAATCTAATTTGGTATTAAAATCAGTAACAAATTGTTCTACAATAGAAACTGAATCAGTTGCAGGAGTAACAAAATTATTTATTACTAAACTTATCACTTCCTCTTCTGAAACATTGAGAACTTGCAGTCCTAACTCAAAAAAATCACGAGCAGAATAAGAAAAACTATTTAAGTCGAAACTCCTCAAATATGACAATATCAACCATTGATACTCTACTGTTACTGGAAATGAAGAAATAGCTGTATCATCATTATCAGGATTTAAGATAAGAAACATTCCTGTACCTGGAATTTCAAACTGTAGTCTTCTTTTTGAAACTATAGATAATCCATAGAATCCAGACTCTCCTCTAGGACTGATATTTGCTTGAAAATCTTTGATGTATATTTTATCGAAAATCTTTTGAATCCCTTCTTTTATAAACCCTAAATATTCAGGGAAATCATCTAAAGTTACAACACTAGATAAGGATGGATAATATTTTGTTGGAGTTGTTGGCATAAATGAAATATTTAATTCAAAAAAATTATGTTCTTTAGTTAAACTGTTTTTAAAATGGTTTATTCACCAGTTTTATAAATTGTGTTTTTAAGAATTTCACCTGTCACACCATCAACAACAATAAAACGATAATTTGATCCATCATTTGCATATATAGAAACATCATAACAATATTTATTTATAGATGAATCATGTCCACGATTAACAATTAATTGATTATTAAAAACATTAATATCCGCACCAAATTCAGTCATTATTTTAGTCCTTAAATCAGAGATACTAAAAGGAAAATCATCATCGAAATTTTTTTCATAAATAATATTACCATTCAAATCATAACCTTTATTAGTACCAATAGGAAAATTAAAGAACCTGTTACCTTCAAAGGTTAATATAAGTTTTTCTTTATCATAAACATTAACTTTTTTAAAATTCTCCCCCACCTTATTCTTTATTTCTTGATAGGTTTTCCCTTGATCTTCTAAGGAAAAAAAAGTGTCTTTTTCAATAAATTTTAATTGATCACTAGATTTATATGTTGCAAACTTTTTTGCATCTAATTTTTTCATGATTTTAATTTTTTTCTCTGTTTTTTTTAATGTCCTTTTTTCACCCTTTTTAGATTTCTCCTGCCCATTACAACTAACAATAAAAAGCATTATAAGAAGAAAGATTACTGATTTTGTATTAACAATTTTCATTGATAAATATATTTCTTAATATTTCTTTTTAATATTTCCCATTGCCAACGCCAAGTAGATTTTCTATTTGGTCTATTATAACTCATGATATTGTCTGTTGCTTTAGTTATATCTGTTATGGTCAAAAAGTCAGCATGTTTAAACACAAATTTTGCATCAGGCTCAACAACTGGTTCATTTGGTTGTCCTGAACTATCTTTTTCTCTGTGCGTATGAAAAAGACCCATTCCATGAAGTGTTTCGTGTGCTAAAGTGGTCATTCCAGTTGCAGTTCTTTGATTGTAAACAATAACAACCTGTGTGCCAACTTCGTCCGCATGTCCATTAACAGCTCCACCTGAAGTATAAGTGTGTGAATCAACTCCGAAAGAAAAACATATGCAATAGTTTTTGTATTTAGAGTCTAGCGCTAATAGTTTTGTTTTTAAATATTGATGAATCGAACTTTCTTTCCATTTAATTTTTCCATTTGAAGAAATATATGTTCCTCCTGTTTGAAAATTTATATCATTTTCTAAAGGAAGTGTAGTTTCTTCAATATCTGCATATACCAATGATTGATACATTACATTACTTAGATTTGTTTTCTCAACAGGAAAAAAGTTTCCAGTTATACTAGTTGCTGGAGTAGCAGGTATATTAGTTCTGATTTTCACTAATGCTACTTTCAACTGGTTTCGATTTAAATTTCGACTATTTTTACAAACTTTAATAATCCCCGCGACTTTATTTTTTATGGTTTCTCCGGGATTTTGGCTTGAAGCTACAATTTTAATAATTTGATCTTTATCAAATTCCTTTTTACAAGTTATTAATAAATTAACATTATTAGTCCCTTGTGTTAATGTCATTGAATCTGATATCACATCAAATAGATTAACATCATAATCATACTTGAGCCCTAATAAATTTTCATCTATTCTTATTATTGCATTTAATTCTACAGTTGAAGGAGGTGAAGGAGTTCCTATTGCACTTTGAGGATAAATATTTAAAAAAGGAACATAGTATATTTCATCTAGAAAATTAGTTTTAATGTTTACATATTCTTTCTTCAGAGCATTATATGCTTCAGTTGGAGAATCATATTCTGTATTCCAATCTAATCCAAGCCAGTCCCTTTCTTCATAGCCACTTTCAATAGATACTTCGTAGCTTTTCTCACCAACATCTCCGATGCGTAACCAATCAAAACCAAATTCTCCTTGATAAGTCGCTCTAGGTCTAAAATTTATTGCCGCACTAGCAAACTCTTCAAAATAAGTACACTTATCTGCATAAGCTTTTGAAAAGAAAAAATGACCATCAAGAGTATATATAAAAACCTCATTAGCTGATGAAGGATAAGCTACTTCGGTATTTATTCCAAATAAAACTCCTGCAGTATCGTATTTTACACCAAGCTTGTATTTTTTATAAATAGTTCCCTGTGCAATACCTGAATTATCAAGGTGAAAATAAATATTAGTTGCATCAGCTGGTAAATGCCCAGAAACTGTATTATCAACATTATTATAAATTACTTTGTTAAACTCTATTTCAGTTATTCCTATTTGAGTAAATTTTTTTGAATAGGTTTCTTCTATTAAGTTGATTAACTGTAATGATTTAATATTTTCAGAGGTAGTTTGGTCAGTAAAACTTCCTTTCCAAACTCTATTGTTTTTGTTTTGAAATACAAAACTAAAATAATTATCAGCAGTATCGGCTAAAGCGTAATCAGTTGTTGAAGACAAATACTGAGAGAATTCTGTTTTGTCAGTTCTATTTTCAGCGGAATCAATTTCTCTTAAAACATATAATCTAGTTCTATTATCAATAGGATTTGTCCCCGGAGATAATGGAGGTTGAATAACACCAAATGAGAAATAATTTGACTCAAAAGTATATTGACTATCAAATAAGGGTTTAATCTTTTTTTTCTTCTGAGAGACTTTTTGAACTCTATTTTCAGATGGTGGAAGTACTACTTTTGCAATTGGATCCAATTTAATTGGACCAAAAAAATCATTAAAATATTCAACTTCTTTTTCATTTTGATTAATATAAATAAAGGATGCTATGTTTTTAACAATTAAAGAGTTACTTCCAATATTATAAGTGTTTAGAAGTTTATAATTAACTTGATTTGTGTAGTCTTGACTAATAATATTTGCATCGTCAATTAGAGCTTTATTATTTAAAAAATTACCTTCTATAGCTTCGTTAGCACAATTTCCATGTGAATTATACAAACAAACATTTTTATTAACTGTTTTAAATTTTAATTGAAAAGATAAAGTGTTGACTCCTTTTTTAGCTTCTGTTTCAGTACTTGCATGAGTTTGCTCTAGTTCTTGAATTATTATTGGCCAGCCATTAGTTTGATAGGTAGTAGGAACGACAGAACCAGAAACACCAATTTTTAATGGATCTGTTCCATAGGATTCATCAAAATTAAAAGATCTTCCTCTATTACACTGAATATACAAATATAATTTATGCTTATTATAAAACTTACTAACTATATTGGTATAAATATCTGCTCTTGTTGAATATTTGGTATTAGTATCAACAACTTTAACTTCCCCTTTTTCTTTTTCAGTTATATGCGCACCATAAAAAGCTGCTGGATCGAGAAAATTTTGAACATTTTCTCGATATATTCTTTCAGAGACATTAGGGTTTGCTGCTATGTCAGCAACATTTAAAATTATTTCTTTGGCTCGAGCAAAAGTTAAATCTAAATCATATCCTGTATCTGATTTTTCTTGATAATAGAACCCATCATTTAACACTATTTCAAAACCTGCCTCATCATCTTTAAAATCACCAAAATATTGTCCTGCTTCTATTATTGGTAGATTATAAATTTTATTTTCATCAGTTGTAGCGTCATCATAAATATTAAAAAATTTTGAATCTATTCTATTTGTTGAAGGCTCTGTAATACTGTATCCCAAAACACTTGCTGGTGTAGTAGCTGCAGGTGGAACATCAGGATTATTAAAGTTTATTAAATCCAACCAAACTTTACTCATAAAAGGCGTTTTAGTTGTACTTCCTGAATCAATTATATAAGTATTACTATTTATAAAATCAGATTTTTTAATTCCTCTATAAATAAAATATTTAATTGGCACACCTACATCTACATGTTTTAGTGGTTTAATTATAACATTAACTTTGTCTGTGCTGCCATCTTGAGGGACTACTAAGACTTGTCCACTGGTTACAGCATAAGCTTTTTTATTTGCAAGAGCTAATATGGTTGTTATTCTAAAAGTATTTGAATCAATGGGACCATATGAACCTATGAAATCAGATTGTTCCGAAATACTAGATTCTGTAAAAAAGTAAGATTTAGGTTCAAACTCTTTAACCCTCTTTTTCCCCAAATCATTTAAAGCCTCATTTTGTAATGACTGGCTAGTTAGGTTATACGTAAAATCAAATGGTTCTATAGGCATAATTCAATTGTGTTTTTTACTAAATTGTCAATTATTTTTTATTCTTTTATAAATTTGAATCTATCAAATATTCCGTTAGAATATACTTGCAAAAAATAAATACCTGTTTTAAAATTTTCAACATTGATAGAATTACTTCCCTCAATACTAATTAACTCTTTTCCAGTCAAATCAACTATTTTAACAGATTCAATTTTTAGATTATCATAACATCTTAAATTTATTTTGTCATGAGTTGGATTAGGATAAATACTGACATTACTTATTTTACTATTTTCAACAATTCCTAAAGTTGGGCAAACGGCATTACTCAATACAGAAGAACTCCCAGTCGCTATACCACTACCAATATAAAAATTAGTCCCACTTCCCCATAATGTTCCATCACTTTTTAATTGAATAGAAAATTGGTTCCCTGAAGTTATAGATTGCCATGTTTCATTACCTATTTGGATTGGAGAGCTACTACCTAAGACAGTTACAACACCGAAAGCTTTAGTTATATTATTGCCCCAAGCCCAGAGACTTCCATCAGATTTTATTCCTTTTGAAAAGGTATATCCAGCATTTACTGTTAACCAAGTATCGGTTCCAAGTTGAATGAAATTATTTGTAGTACCACCCGTAACTCCAAGACCTAATTGATTGTAATTATTATCTCCACAAACCCACAGAGTTCCATCCGACTTGATGGCTAATGTAAAAGCACTACTACCCATACTAACATATTGCCAAGTTGTTGAACTTCCAATAGGAACTGGGCTCCCTCTATTAATGGTTGTTCCATCACCTAATTGTCCTAAACCATTCCATCCCCATGCCCAATAGGTACCATTAGCTTTAATAGCGCCTGTGGAACTAATCCCAGCACAAATAGAAACCCAATCATTTTGAATACCAACTTTTGTAGGAACTGATCTATCAATAAAACTACCATCACCTAATTGTCCAAAATAATTGTCCCCCCATGCCCAAATCGTACCATCCGTTTTCAAAGCAACACTATGTTCAAATCCTGCTACAACTTTTGACCAATTTGTAGCTGTACCTATTTGAACAGGAATACTTCTAGTAGTATTTGTTCCATCTCCTATTTGTCCATAGTCATTACGACCCCAAGCCCATAAAGTACCGTCAGATTTAACACCCAAAGAATGTACTTCTCCAGCAGAAACGTCCGTCCAATTATCAGTTCCTATTTGAATTGGAATGGGTGTATTCAAATTAGAACCATCTCCCAACTGCCCATATATTCCTCCTCCCCAAGCCCAGAGTGTTCCGTCTTGCAATATAGCTAGTGTATGTCCTGCCCCAGAATCGAACTTAGACCAGCATTGAGCAAAAAGAACATTGCAAAAAAGTAAGTTGGTTATTAAAATTATAATTTTTCTCATTATCTTCTATTTTAAATGATTTCTAATTTAACTTTTAAATAGTCATCACTTACATTTATTGTATGTGGAATTTTTACATTAGTATAACTTGGATGATTGCCAATTATTTCTATTGGTGGAGTATTAAACTGTATCCAATCTGAAGATGGAGGCGTTTCAAAAGCCCAATTATTTCCTGTTTTTTTATAGATAGCCTCATCAATGGTTTGCCCTGTATCATTATTTGTTACGGTAGCTTTAACTTTAAAGTTACTTATTTCCGTTGAAAGAATATTTTCTAAAGACAAATCATAAGATTTTGCAATAACCTCACTTCCAACAGTTATATTCAAACTATTTCCTGGCAAAGATGTTGAACCATTGTTTATCACTTTATGAGTTACTATAATTTCTTTGCAGGTAAGCTGTTTATTATATCTGATATTTTGCAATGATAAATTAATTGGATCTTGAGGTGTTCCTCCCATTTCAAATAAACCATCAAAAGGCGCTATATGTGCTAATATGTAGGTTCTCTTTCTTTTTCCTGTAGCTGAATTAATAGGGTTCCAATCAGCATTCCATTTTGCAGCAATATCTCCCCATTCTACTTGTATAATGGTTTCTCCACCAAGAGGAATAATAGGAATCTCTTCTACTGCCAATAATTTCACTTCGGTTTGATCATACCACATAGTTGGAAATTCAAACGCTGGAGTTTCATCATCTATAAATGCAACAAATACACGTAAATCACATTCCTTAAAACTTTCTCTGTTTCCTGTATTTCGCACCCTTATGTTTATATACTGTTTTTTTGAGGTATCTATTTGATTGAATGGAGCTGATGGCTGTGTATTACTATTAGCAAGTTGGCTTACCCAAATATCTGGACTATCAACAATTTCGTTTTCTGGTACTGCAGTTATAGTTGTTCCTACAATTTTGTCAGCAATTTCTAATCTAGGTTTGAGAACAGGTATTTCAGGATGAGGAAGTGAAAGACCATTTTCTAAACAATGCCAGTTTTTTGCTAGTTTGACTGCGTTTTCTGCGTTGACTCTTCCAGTTCCAAAATCATCATTAGTAGTATAGCCGTAATTATATTTTGAATTATTTGTAACTAAACTATAATGACTTTCACCTGTAATCTTGTCCGCTGTTTGTTTAAGAATATGTTTTATCTCAGCAGCGTTTAGTTCATTATTAGCTGACAAAACAAGTGCTGCAACACCAGATACTATTGGAGCAGCGGCAGAAGTTCCACCAAATGAAGAAGTCATATTTCCATAAGCCAATGACTTAATAGTGTAATTATTAGTTGGTGGATTACCTTCGCTATCTGATTCTGAACTTAATTGACTAAATTGTGTTCGGGTTGTGGCACCAGAACCTGAAATAAATTTTAAATGTCTTTTTACACTCTCTTCATTAATATAAACCTGTTGACCTGAAAAAAAACCTTGTAAACTTGAATTACTTTTCGCTAAAAAGAAACTTGATCCTGAAGAGGTCCTTTCCAATGAAGCCGTTATCTGACTCGGAATTAATTTCAAATTTGTAAGTCTTGATAAATTTATTTGTTCTTCGACATCTATAACATTACCATTAGTTAAATTGTTTTTAATTGTAACAACCATCCCAATAGAAAAGTCATTAATATTAGCCGAGTCCTCTGAATATAAATATGCTTTTTGCAAAGGTGATTGGTAATTACCAATTCCATTGAAATTATCTAATGTAAGTTGAGAAGCGCTAAATTTTGAAACATTTTTTTTAAAAATACAAATTTTAACATTGGCAGATGTTACAGAATTTTTTGTAAATACTAATGGTTGATCTAACGTGATTTTAGTCCTTATATTTTGAGTTGGATCTGAATTTGTAGGATGTTGTACTGTTTCAACCCTTATGATAAATCTTACTTCGTGAGTAAAATCGATTGGATTGCCAATTTCGATTGATTGACCAGCAAAGACTACGTCATATTTATTATCTAAAATGAGTATAGTATTTGAGGATTTATATAAGACTGTTGCTGTAATTACCTGGTTACTGTCTCCAATCTCTCCACAATTTATAGCAGTTGGGGCATAAATTTCAATGTCACTATTTGCAGATTTACCAATTGGGCAACTTGGCGCACAGATATCAACTCTTTTACCATAATTTGAATAAGAAGCTTTGCCTTCATCATTGAGATTCATATTGCTATTATCAATGGTTACTTTTGAAGCTGCAACAATTAAAGTTTTAGAACTATAAGCCGAACACAAATCTATATTATTAATATTGACATTTTCATTTCCAGCTGAAAAAACGACTAATACACCTCTACCGTCACGACCATAAGCGAATAATTCTTTAAAAATAAAATCAGCTACTTTTTTAGCCATATTATCTGGTTTAGAGTCAGAATAAGATGGCAGTGAAAAACTACAACTAATTATAGAACATTTCTTATTACTTAAGTTATTTGTTGTACTTTTAGCGGAGAGAGGTAGTTTTTTTGCATCTTTATTAAGATATCCTGTACCGTTCTTAAGTAAATTATAATTGTCATTATCTCTAATGATAATATTTTTTTCATAAAACAGAGAGTTTATATTTCCTTTAGTGAATTCATTTACTAGTGATAGTAATAAGGCAACCTCAAAATCATCATCAGAATTAATAATTTTAATATCTGGGCATATACCAAGAACATTATCTCCAACGTCTTTACCCGCAATAACGCCTGCAACACAAGTAGTGTGTGTCATTGTATTTAGTTCGTTGACCTCAAATTGCAAATTTTCATCATAAAAAGTGTTGTCATATCTCTCTCTGTAGATTATTTTTCTATCACCAGCTTCATTAACTAAACGTTTGTTGGGAGATTTATAATTGTAAGCTTCGTATTTTGATAAAGTGTTATTTAAAGCTGAATACTCCATTTTCCCCTCAATAACACCAACATAGATATTAGGATTACCGTTGCGGATTGTAGCAACAAGTAAATCTTTAGCCTCGGTTAATTTAATAACACTAGTATGCCAATTTCTCATATACTTTTAATTTTTTAAAATCGAGTCACAAATTATTTCTTCTTTGTCCAAAATACCCAAGCCAATAGATTGATCAAACTCAACTAGTTTTTTGTGTTTTTCGAGTTTTTCTAAAGCTTGATATTTGTATCTCAAATTTTCTTTATAATGCTTGTATTTATTTTTATAATATTGATGAGGTTCTACACAAGAACTTCCAAAAACCTGCTGATGTTTGATAGTAAATAATTTGAAAAAAAATCTGTTTTTATATTTAACAAATCGTTTTGTATGATAAAAAAACACTTTTGAAGAATCAATATTTTTAAAATTATTAAATCTATCTAAATCTTTGGTATAGCTGTTTTTGTAAAATTTACCTTTTTTTGAATTATGATAATATTTTCTATATGTAACTGAGAAGGTGTTGATGCGATTAATCTCTCTTATTTTTCTTATTATTGGGTCATTATAGCGTTTGAATTTTTTCCCGTCTTTTTTTCTTACATAAAAAATTATATTGGTTTCACGATTAGGTATCATAAAGTCTGAACCATTGTTGTACAAAACCTCTTCATAAGTACTCAAGCAATAAAAATCGTTATTAGAATCCGTGGCTAATAATGGTAAAATAGTTTCATTGGTATATATGATAGGAAATGGTTTTAGTTTATTTTCTTCATAGCCTACAATTGGAGGCTTTGTTTCAATTCGTAAGTCAGGATATGCTTCTATTTGTTTAACATAATTTGCGTTTTTACAAAACTCAAAATCATTACAGTAAGAGAGTTTACCTCTAAACTTTAAAGGTATATTGGTGTTTTTTTCCATTTCTAAAAACGGATTTACCAATTCAACATTCAAGTTTAATTTTTCTATTTCGTTTATAATGTACTTTCTAAAAGTAGTATAATCTCCATCATTAACAGATGTAATTCCAAATTTATACGGATCCTCAATATAAATTACCTGTACTGAATCTTTATATGGATTCGATTCAAATCTATACGATACATTCATTGGATCAAATAATTGCAATTTTATCTCTTTAGGCAAACCTTCAGTATTTTGAAACCCTTTTTCATTATACTTCTTATGATATGCCATTATCGTATTGTACCCTTTTGGAACTTCCGTAAAATAATAAAACTTACCTTTCTTGTCATATTTCCCTACTATTGCAGGTATTTCAAATCCTTCGAGAGTTACTTTAGCATCACAAACATTTTTGGAGGTTTCAGCATCTTCGAGATATATTTTTATAGCAATAGTATCCGATCTTTGCCCATGGAGAGAAAAACCTAAAAAAAGAATACTAAAAAAAATAAAAACACCTTTCATATTATAACAATAAATAAAGTAAACTCTAAAACATAATTACTACTCTAACACACGCAATAATTTAGTATTTAAAAAATCGATATTAAATGAATTTTAAATAAACTCTTAGTATTAATTTAACGTAAGAAATTCCGTTTTATTTTTCAATTTAAAATTTTATAAATTTAGTGAGAAAAACAATGCAAAGTTCTACGTGTAAACACACATTTTTTAGTGCTAAAAATCAAAAGACCACTTTTTTAATAAAAGTGGTCTTTTTGAATCAACAAACTAAAACCTAAATTAACCTAATATTATTAAATCAAGATAAAACATACTTGTTTTTATCTTTTATTTTTTACCATCGTAATTCTTAAAGGATATCTGTTTACGAAATATCCAATAGCACCATTGTTATCATAACGTTCTTCTGACATATACACAAAATGTTTGTTAAACCAAGCTATCATTCCTTTGGCAGGTGAAGTCATAAAACATTGTTTATAGTTTTTACCTTTGTAATAATTTTCTAAGCCCAATAACGGTGGTAATTGAAAAGGACTTATACTAGAGTTAAGTTTAGATAGCGCATTATCAAAAACGATGTTTTGGGTTTTGCTAAGCATAACTGCCATAGTGCATTGAAGAAGTTGCGCATAAATAATTAACTTTTGATATAATGCATATTTCCCAGGATCGACTGTATTAAATTGAAAATTGGCAACATAATTACTACAGTGTAGATCATTTGTATTGAATGTTACTGTTTCACCGTTTTTTAAGATTACATAGTAAATATCTTCTTTTAGTGTGTATTGAATAACATTATCATAGCCAAAAATTTCTATACAAGCTTTTATAAAAGCAATAGGAGCACTGTTATTGTGTTTTTTACTGTCAAACAATCGTACCTCGCCCTGACTAAAGCATCTAATCAAATCAATTGAAGAAATATCCATAGGTAAAATTGTTTGTACAAAAATAGTTTACTATAAATGACGAAACAATCCGTATAAACACATAAATTTAGTGAAATTATGAAGATTTAAAGTTGGTCTAAAGATATGAGCTTATGTTTTAGCGCATACAATACAATTCCAATAATATTGTGAGATTTTGTTTTCTTCATTATGTTCGTTCTATGCGACTCAACAGTTCTTTTTTCAATAAAGAGGAAATTTCCAATATCTTCGCTACTATATTCCTGACAAATTAGTTTTATGATTTCAATTTCTCTAGGAGTAATCATAACCTCTTTAGAAACTGCAATTGTTTTTTTGATACCGTTTTTCTCCCAAGCCAATGCATCACGCATAACACTGCCTAATTCAGAATTGAAATAATAACCTTTTTCTACGATACTCCGTATGGCAATATCTAATTGTTCGGGGTCTGCATTTTTGGTAAAATAACCATGAGCTCCAAGCTCGATAACTTTGTGAATACTTTGTTTGGCTGTTAACTGTGATACAATCAAAATTTTTATTTCAGGATGCATTTTTTTAAGTTCCCTGCAAACTTCATATCCATTCATAACTGGCATTTGAATGTCTAATAATACAATGTCGATAGGCATTTTTTTTACCTTTTCTAAAAAAGTTTTCCCATTGTCGGCATCTAACACAACTTGCATACCATTGAAAGCATTAATAACAAGAGAAAGGCTTTTGCGAAATAACAAATGATCATCAACTATAGCAATTTTTAGCATGGTGTATTTAGTTTTTCAAAATCATTACTTTTTAATAATTTCAATTTTAAAATGATTACCTGATATAGTGTCTAACTGAAATAGTGTACCATTTATAAATCTAATTCGGGAATCTATATTTTTTAAACCTGTTCCTCTGGAGCTTTCCAAGGCTGTTTTAAAATTATAGCTTTTGCCATCATCAATTATTTCAACGGTAATTTTGTTGGAAGTTTTAGTAATGTTTATTAGACATTGTTTAACATTTCCATATTTCAACATATTTGTTGTAAACTCCTGAATAATTCTGAATAATTCATATCCTTTAGCCTCAGATATGTGAAGTGTTGTATCGTGGTGGTTTAACAAAAAACTACTATTCGTTTTTTTAGTTAGCTGTTCAAGATAATCTTCTACGGCAATTAAGAAACCATAATTTTGTAATAAAGGAGGCATTAACTTGTATGATATTAAACGAGTATTTTCAATAGCATTTAAAACGCCTGTTTTTAAATCTTCAAGCAATAGTCTTTTGTTGGCATCAGATTCATTTTTAAGGATATGTAGTATGTAATTACGAATGGCACTTAAGTCACTAGAAACGCTATCATGTAAATCTGCGGCAATACGTTGACGCTCATTTTTTTCGCTCTCTAATGCAATTCTTAACAAATTTTCAACTTCTTTTCGTTTTCTTTTGGATAAAAGATTTTGATAGAATAATGCCATAAAAAGCAATACAAATGCTAATGTTAGCATAGCTATAGTACCAATCCAGAAAAGTGTAATTATTTCTTTCGACTTATCCATATTCCAGAGATTAACAATAAACGCAAGATGATTCCTAGATATATATTCAAATTCCAAAAACTTAAAAACGAAGCAGTCATATTTTTTAGGATAAAATCGCTTACTAAAAACAGAAAGAAAGTTCCAGAAAAATACAACACAAAACCTGAGATAAAATAATAATCGGGAGTTAACAATAAAGAAGTTTCTTTAGTTTCCTCAAAAATAAATTTAAACCACAAAACAGCTGCTGATAAAACAAAAGTAGTTTCAAATATGGTTAAATAGGATTCTGTTTTTATACTGTCTGTTACATTCCAAATAAATAATAAATAGATATAAAGTAGCAAAAATAGAACAAAAGAAAATGAGAAAAAATAACGATGCTTTGGTTTTAAAACTTGCTTGAAATAATAAAAAACAGCGAGAAAATCTAAAAAAGTATATATCCTTCCCCAATAATTCGTTTCCATTTTGAAAGAATATAAAACAAATTCGGTAATGCTTGAGAAAAACACTAATCCTAAAAAAGGAATTATTGGAAATGTCTGAACTTCATATTTTCTTTTTAAGAATAGTGTGATTATAAATGGAATTAATCCAAGGATAAGTACAAAGAAAAATAATGATTCAGACATTGTTATTTTTGACGCAAGTTACAAATTAATCAGCTAATAAACTATTTGCTGCAGCGTGAGGTGGGCATTGGTAAAATCTTTCTAAAATAATTCCTTCTGCCATATCCTCGTTTTTTTCATTGACTCCAACAATAACTCTGTTATGTTGATTTGTTTCGTTATCAAATCCATTATAGATTCGTATTCTAACGCATCCATCTTGTTCCAAAACTTTTTTAATCAGATAGGAATCAACAAGATAAGCCTTTATTTCGTCAGGATTTTTAGTTTTAAAATTTTTTATTAATTTTTTAGCTTCACTTAAATCAATGATTGCTCCAGCAGTTTCTTTAGGATCCATTTTTTAATTTTTTAGAGATTAATAAATGCAATATTAAATACTATTTGTCATTTTTTTTCTACGAGTTTACTCGTAATTTCATGTGAAAAAATGAAAATTTACGTGTTTATACGGATTGTTTGGTGTTTATGTAAATTATAATTTTACTACTCCAGTATTTAATTTTTAATACAATACTTAAAAATACTTCAATATTATTTTCAGTACATATAATTAACCGAACTATAAAACTAGTTTGTTATTAGAACAGATTAAGTGAAAGCAAAGCTTTAACAGGAAAACTGGATAGAGTAGTAACAAAAAACATAATAAATTATGGCAAAATCAAGCGGAATGAAAAATGCACCAAGTACAACTGGTAATAAATCTGGTGGTGGAAGAAGCAATAATCCACCTAGTACTTCAAAAGGTGCTTCGACAAGTTCAAAAGGTAGTTCAAGTGGAGGTAATAAAAAGTAAAACTAAATAAAACTATAAAGATGAACTTAATTAGATTAACAGAGTTAGAAGCAGATAACTTATCTTACAAGGTTGGAGATTTGCATGAATTTAAATCTGATATTATGGGAACTTCTGTAGGAATTTCTCAATTTGACATTTTTAAAGACATTGATAGTAAAGATAAAGATATTTATGTGGCTTTGAAAAATGACCCTTACAACAATTATGAAGAAACTGGGTATACTCTTTATTAAAAAATCAAACTAACTGAATACACAAATATTACTTGTGAAAAGTAATTTTATAATAATTCATAAAAAATTAAACCTTGGAAGTAGAAAAAACATTTAGTGACCCAAATAAAAAAAATCATTCGATTGAATGGGGATATGCCACTTGGACAGAACAAGAGCTACAAAAAGATAAAGACAAATCCATAAGAAATCGCTATGAGAAAGAAGGAGGTGGATTTAATTATGCAGGTTCAGGAGAAATCCCGTGGGAAGATTTTAATTTGATGATAGTTGAGAGTATAAAAAATAAAAAGTTTTCAAAAGCAGAATTGTATGATATAATAATAGGAATTCATGAAAATAAAATAGAAAAACTATGACGACAAAAAAAACAAATGTTTATTTCTATCAAATAGTACCAAATGTAGAGCGCAAACAATTAGCAAAAACAAATAAAATATTTTCAGAAGTTTTTAAATTCAAAAAAAAGAGTTTTGATAAAATAGATTTCTCTGATGGTGAAATTTTAATTTCTAATATTAAAAGTATTCATTCGGATAGATATTGTTTAGGTACATTTATTTATAATCAAAAAAGTAATGTTCCTCCAAAATATGATGGCGAAAAAACTGAACCATTAGATTTGAACGACAAACAAGGATTGGGCTACGATTGTAGTTTCTTTTTCGATTCAAGAACAAATATAATTGCATTAGAATCAAAAAGACCAGGTGTTAATTTAAATGCATTAACAGAATTCATTCATAATAATTATGATGTCCCTTCGTTTGATTTTGCAATGGTAATTATTCCATCGGAGTATCAAAAGTTTTTAGACTCTCCAAGCTACTTTAGAATAGAGTATGATATTGCAAAACCTACAAATTCAACTGGATTAAGAGGGAATAGCTCTTCATCATTAGATAGCACAGTAGATGCTATGGATGATATTAATGCGTTAAAAGGTTCAATAGTTTACTCCGTAGGTAATTACAAAACTAGGTCTTTGAACTTATCTCAAATAAGACTATTCGTCCAAGGACTCTTGAAACTTAACAAAAAAGAAGATTTTGTTTCAACTCTTAAAATAACAGGAAAAGATATTGATTCTGATAAATCAAGAGTATTTGATTTAGTCTCAAATAGATTGGTTGAGTATATTGAAATAGAAAAACAAAGAATAAATGGAAAGTTTTTTATTAAAGAAAAATATAGGCAAATTGAAGGACTTTATTTAAAGCATCAACCACTATTACTAAAACAATATAAAATATAATGGATTTGTTTTTTGAGAAATATTATCCTTTTATAATATCGATTATTACTTGTTGTGTGAGCTACACTATAGGAGAAATATTCTGTTTTGAATATGACAAATTTTTTAACACTTCATTATCAATATTTAGTATTTTAATAGGGTTTCTTTTAACTGTCTCAACAATAATAAATTCACTTGATAATGAGGCCATCGATTTTATAAAAAAATCTGATAAATATCATTTATTCATTGATTATTTAAAAAAAGCAATTCATACTAGCCTTAATTCTTTATTAATGGTTGTTTTTTATATACTTCTAAAAGATTCATTCTCAAAGATTATTATTAGTGTTAACAATCTTTTAATAATGTATATAACTTTATCATTGCTTAACTGCTATAGATTTATAAAAGTTTTTATAAAAATAATTGTTCGCTGAAACCAATGAAAAACAAACTAATCATAACACTATTACTACTGCTTTTTCAAAGTAGCTTTTCACAAACTATTAAAGTCCAACAGTTAGTAAAAACAGTAATTCAAGAACGTACAGTTTCATTAAACGGTGGTGCTAATGCAAGTGTTGGTGGTCAATCGCGAACAGTAATTCCAATTACATTGCCACCTAATACTATTTCATGGTACTACAGTTTTTCTACAAAATCAGGATTTAGCGGTTTAGAAAATTTAAAATTATTTACACAACTATATACTATGGCACTTTCGCCAACAGGAATTACTAATAATCTTATATCAAATATACAAGTGCCTCAAGGTGCTATGGGTGCTGATATCTACTTACTAGACCAACAAAACAGTGATTTGTTTACTCAAAAAGCAGATTTAAACGGTAGTACTTATTCCTATTATCGAGAAGGAACCGTAACCAATACCAATCAAGGAGTTGTTCCTATTTATAATGCTTTACAAGGAGCCTACTATTTAGGTCTAAAAAACCCGAGCACATTTACAGGAATAAGTATAACTATTGAAGTTGTAGCATTAGTTGAAGAAGTTGAACAACAAACAGAAGAAGAGTCAGAAGCAATAACATTGGGTAATTTAGGTTGGTCAGCATTTGAAAGAGGAGATTATGAAAAATGCTTGAGTCTAAGCAATCAGGCATTAAAAATCGATAATTCATTAGGTTATGTTCATTTTAATGTTGCTTTATGCCATTTAATTAAAGGAGAAAACGATACAGCAATCTCAAAATATGTGAAAGCAATATCAATTGCTAAAAAATCTTCATTTCCATTAGAAACACTTCAAGGTGCAATAGATGACTTAACCATTTATATGACTCAAATTCCATCTAAAGCTGATGCTGAAGACATCTTAGAAATAATAAATGAGGAGATTAAGAGTTATTGATAAGTTTTAAATAATGCAAGTTTTATTATTATAAAATGTGATTTTTAAAATAGATATATGGAAAATAAAATTACCGAAAC
Source organism: uncultured Flavobacterium sp. (assembly GCA_964558625.1). Taxonomy (GTDB): domain Bacteria; phylum Bacteroidota; class Bacteroidia; order Flavobacteriales; family Flavobacteriaceae; genus Flavobacterium. The sequence continues at coordinate 17,190 of CAZLEU010000005.1, read as the reverse complement.
AGATTATTCCCCTGATTTTGAAATTTCTAAACGTTATATTGATTTTTCGGCTGAATTGTTACGCATATCATTATTGGCTATAACAGGAATTGGTTCAATAATTATTAACCCTTTAGATCAAATGACTAACCCAAAATGGCTACTTATTTCGGTTGGTTTTTTTGTTATGGCAATTTGTGGTGCCTTAACTCATCGTTTTTATGCAACCGATTGTCTGAGCTATCAAATTAGCTATTTGCGAAAGGAAGATAAAGATAAAAAAGAGAAAGAAAAGCTTGGATACATTAGATGTTTAAAAAAAGCTGAATACTATTTGATTTTTACGGAATGTTTTTTTGGGCTTAGTATAATCACTTTTGTAGTCATTTTTATTATTCTTTTTAAATAAAAATATAAAGTATGCCACGTAAAATCTAATCATTCTTTTGAGTAAAATCATCAAAGCTAACAAACATAAGAGTTGGTTATAATTCATTAAAAAACATATTGAAAATGACTAAAAATAAAGAAAATAAAATTACAATTGCTGTTAGCGTTGCCGCAGTTATAATTAGTGTCTTTTCGTTGTATTATAACAATATTAATAACGAGAATGATATTGCAATCAAACGAGAAGAGTTAAAAATAAAACAGGAAGAGACCAAACAAATTGAAATCCAAAATTTATTAGATTCCAATTTAAAGTTGATGACCTTTTATCTAGATAATTATGAAAAATTTTACTCTAAAGACACATCCGTAAGAAAAAACATGGCATTAGTATTAGAATCATTACCCTCTGATGTTTCTAAAGAATTTTATAAAAAAATTATTGAAACAACCAATGATCCAATCTATAAAGAATCATATAATAATGTTGTTAAAAGAGATAAAAAAATAATTGTAAAACCTGAAGAAACGAAACAAAGTCAATCATTCATAGTTCCTAAAGTAAATAAATTTGAAAATTATGTTTTGGAAGAGGTAGATATCCCTTTTGGAAAAGATTTGATTTTAACAAAAAATAAAGAAGGAAAACATGGGTTAATTTATAGAAAATCTGGAGTTGAAGCGACTAAGTTTATATACGAACGAGGAGCAATAGATGTTAATCCAACAAAATGTATCTTTTATAATTCCAATAATGAAAAGATAATTTATGAGTTAAAACAATTTAAAATAAAATAGTATGAAAAAGCAACTAACAATTTTTATAATTTTATTTATTCAATTTTTAGCAACTTCTCAAAACATTGACATCAAAAAATGTCGAGAAAATGGTGATAAAGCCATGGAGAAGAAAGATTATAATACAGCATTTTCAAATTTTAAGACATTGGCTAATTTGGGTGATGAGTATGCAATATACATGACTGGAGAAATACTCTATTATATTGAGGAAACAAATATTGTTGATGACTTTAATTTTTTTGAAAATTTAAAAAGATTAGAAAACAAAGGGAGTACAAAGGCCTCCGTATTTATTGGGATGTTATATTATAATGGAATACTGGGAGTCGAAAAAAATATAGGCGTTGCTATAGAAAAATTTAAAAAAGGAGAGCTTGATAACAATCCGTATTCTTTCTTTTATCTTGGAACATTACATTTTAACGGCAAACATTTAAAAAAAGATATAGAGCTAGCTAAAAAATATTTTGAAAAAGCTATTTTTTACGGAGATAAGAAATCATATACACCTCTTGCAGCAATTTATAAAAATAGTGATAATGATAAAGAGAGCTCTTCAATACTAAAAAGAGGATGTGAGAATCAAGATTCTTATAGTTGTTCAGGGTTAGGTCGAAATTATTTTGAAGAAAAAGAAATTGAAAAAGCAATTGAAAAATTCAATGAAGCAATTACTATTGATAACAATCCATATGCAAAATTTTATTTATCCTTAATCTATGAAAATAAATCTTTTCCATTTTTTGATTTAGACAGATCAAAAAAACTATATGATGAAGCTATAAATGAGTCTGAAGGTTTCATGTTATATAATTTTGCAAAAATTTTTCTTGATGGGAAGTTGACTAAGATTAACTACAATAAAGCTAAAGATTTGTTAGCAAAAGCTATAGAAGACAAAAACCCTGAAGCAGCATATATGTTAGGGACTATTTATTCTGAAGATTTATACGGTAATAAGGATTTAAATAAAGCTATTGAGATGTATAAAAAAACAATTGAATTTGGATTGGTTGGCTATGGAAATTCAGGTTTAGGTAGAATTTATTACATACAGAAAAAAAAGGAATTAGCAATAAGACATCTTAAAATTGCGGAGGAAAATGGTATTGTAGAAGCTTCAACGTCAATCGGAATAGTTTATTACTCTATGAAAGAAGAGAAAATTTCTAAAGAATATTTAAAAAAAGGATGTAATGCTGGTGACAGATTAGGTTGTGATAAATTAAAAGAATATTTTAAAGAGTAAAATGTAAGCCCTTAGTGATTAAAAAATTATAAAATTTAAAATATCAAATGGAAAAAATATTAAATTTTATAGAGCGTTTATATAATTCGTTACTGTATAACGGATTTTATATTATATTATCTTTTCTATTTCCATTTATAATTTATGAGCTTGATGCAGGGAATGAAATTATAGAAAATATTTTGGATGAAAATATTGGGCTTAATATATCGTTAATAATGATTTCATTTTTCCTTTTGGCTTATAGTGTTTGGGGAGTTCCGACAATTGCACTACCAATTTGGAAATTCTTTACAGGAAACGAAAGCAAAACGGAAATTCTTTATAATTATTTAACCACCGTTTATAGTGGTGATGGAAAATTAGAAAATAGTAATTGCGCAAATACTAAAATTAATTCACATCTTCAAATTCCCATAAAATACTTTGCAGTTTTTCCTTGGATGATGTTTATTTTTACATGTGTTAAGGTTTTTTTTAATCTATCTCTTACCTTTTTAGCAGTTTTTGTATTAATTGTAATGTTATATATAATTGATAAAAATATTGTAAAAATTTCAAAGACATATAACAATTGGCTTTTTAAAAATCAAAATGATTTATCTGAAAACAAATTTTCATCAAGGTATTTGATGTTCGTTTTACTGTTTTTATTCTTTATTTTTATACCTGCCATAATTGATAAAATTACTGTTAACTCTTTTCTCGGAAATAAATTTTTAATTGGGATTAACAGTTTACAATTACTTTCATTTTATACATTTATAAGTTATCTAGAAAATTTAGGTAAAGGAATTAGCATTAAAACAAAATTTGCAATTTCAAACTACAGTTATATTATAGTTTTGAGTATTTCAATTATTGCTATTATAGCACTATTTATACTTAATAGAAATTTTAACATTTCTATTTGCAGCCCAATATTTGTAGTTGTTTCTATTGTTGCAGTGCTTATCATGTTTTTTGATATATGTTTTACATCTCAATTATTATTAACACATATTGCCCATGATATTAGACCCAGTTGTACCAACCCTGATTGTGATTTAAAACAAACAAATAAGCGAAAATTACAAATTTATAAATGGATAATATATGCGTTAATACCTGTTTTTATTTATTTTATTTTTTTCCATTCTATCAACAAACATTTAATTAGGGAGGTAAATAACCCAACAAATAAAGAGTTCACAGATAATCGAGAAACGTTTGATAATTACTTTAAAAAATGGAATGATAATCGAGGACCAGATAAGGATACTATTTACTTGATCTCTGGACCTGGAGGTGGTTCGAGAGCAGCAGTATGGTTTTATTTAGGAATGAAAAAATTAGATAGAATTTACGGTGGGGATAAATTTTATAATAATGTATTCTCAATATCAACGGTTTCTGGCTCAACTTCTGGTGCCAATATGTATTTAGCAGAAAAATATTTAACTAAGAATAGTATTATTTCAAAAGAAGAAATACCATCTTCTAAAGATCTCGCAAGAAAAATATATTCTAAAAATTATTTTTCAAGTACATTCTTCGGACTTCTAATTGGCGATGGAATAGAGGGAATAATTAATCCTAAAATTGATAGAAATTATTATTTTCAAAAAGAAGAAATGAATGCCTTTAGTGAAGCCTATGAATTGAAAAATAATCAAATTATAGAAGCAAATAAGTTTTTTGAAAATGACTTATTATATCCATACAAAAACTGTAATACACCTCTTTTTTTAATAAATACATCACTTATTAATTATGGCAAAAGAGGCGTTTTCTCACCGGTTAAACTCAAAAATATAAGTCTAGGTGTTGATTTGTATGCCAATTATTCTTCTGCTAGTTCTAAAAAAGGATATGGTATTCCAATGATTACTTGCGTTAATCAAAGTCAGGCATTCCCAATAATAAACTCTTATAACTATCTTGAGGGATCAGGACGTCTTTGTGATGGAGGGCTATATGATAATTCTGGATGTACGACAACACTAGAAGTCTATCAAGCTTTAAAAAAATATTTTAAAAGTAACAATATCACAAATATTAAAATAATTTGTTTAAACATAATAAACGGAAAAATAGAAATGGATTTTTATCCAAAATATGAGTCATCATCAATCTTAAATACACTTTCAGGAGTTGAGGAAGTTCTTTTTTCGGGACATGAAAGTTATGCATATTATAACTTAGCTCGTCAAATTAAGAACTCAAATGAGTTTTTAAACACAAAAGATAAAGATACAACTATTCTACCCTTAAAAAGTTATAATTTAACAAGGATGCTTAGCAAAAAGGCAATAGATAGTATTTACAATGATATGTATACCAAAAAGAGAGCTAAACAAAAATGAATATGCATTCTTATTACTAACTTAAATTCATAGACTATGCAAAAAATTAAGCGGTTCCCACTGATGAATACAAAGAATAAATATGGTGAAAAAAATAGCTGTAAGTGTGAAATCCATTTATATATAGGTGTGTTAGAATGTAAGTTACTTATCCATTAGTTGGAAAGAATATTCTGTACACTGATTGAGAAGAAAAAAATAATTTAAGATAAGGAAAAATAAATAAAGGAAAATTGGTTAATTATCACATAAAATATACGGTTCGAAGTTCAATAATCTATTATCTACAGTTTTATAGTAAATCCAGAGAGAGCCATAAAAGACAAGTAATTTAATGCTCTTGTATTGTGGTGCTATGATGTACTTTAAAAAGTTATTGAAATTCACAAAAACAAATGAAATTCAACGAATAAATAGATTACTAAATGTATTTAGAATGAATTTTGGGATCTTTTTTCTATCATTAATCCCAAAGTGATATTTATAGCCAAGTATCTGATATCGTATTTAAAATTTTAAATAATGTCTAATATATAAATCCAATTAACATGAGTAGCTTTTATTATTCATTTCCTGCGTATATAAGTTACGCTATTTATGCAGTATTATTTTTTTTGATTATAAGTAGTATTTTCAAGAAAACTGTTCCAAATTATCATAGCCATTTTAATACTTTACTTACAGGAAATTATTCAGCATCTAAATTCTATGAAACACTTCAAGCTAAAATTTCTGAAGCCGAAGTTGCAGAAATTACTTTTGACAGTAGTGATTTATCACAGGACAATATTGGCTTTGTAAAACGTAAGTATTTAAAAATAGAATTTCAAGAATATCAATTTTTAGTTTCAGCTTGCGCTTTTGGAAAACATCATTTTTTTGTTAGCTATTGGGGTGAGTATAAAACAGCCATGGCAGAACAATTTTTACGAACAATACCTTTTATCGGCAATTTAATAGCTAATCGTTTATATAGAATAACTTATTATAAACATGATACTTGTTCTAGTTTTCTAACTTTATTACATGAAAAAGTAACAGAAACTATTAAGGAGACAACAGATTCAAAAGGCACAAATATTGATATACCAAAACCAATTTTAAACGATTTTTTCAAAAGATAATAATTTATAATGCAGCCTTCATTAAGAGATCATGCAACGCTGAATTTCTATCAATGGGAATATCGTAATAGAGGTTACTTTTTATACGATACTCCTGTTGATATTGAAGTGCCTTATCTCCCCTTTTATCGTAAATATCATAATGAATCTTTTATAGATGATAGTATGGCTCCTTCACTATTTAAAAAAATAAAAGATTTTTTAAATCCTCAACAACAAGAGGAGCAAAAAGAACATGAGGTATTCGAGTGTGAACCAACTAAATTATTTTCTGATGAAGTTCCAAATCTAGTTGGTTTATTAGTTTCATTTCCAAAAGGATTTGAAATACAAACTCAACGTAATATTGAGTTTTTAAATATGTTGGTTTTTGGTGAACAATCCGTTTCTTTTGAGATAGTTGGTTCTTATGCTCTATTCAAATTCAATTTGTTTGTTGTGAGATTGATGCATTACGTATTAATTCGTATTTACAGGCATATTTTCCAAATTGCAGAATTACAAATATTGTAGTTAATTCTTTTGGCTTTGATGTGAGCAGAGATATTATTATTGCAGACTTTGGTTTAAATGAAGAGTTTGTCAGACCAATTCAAACTTTTAATTCCCTTGCAATAGATCCTCTAACTTCAACTTTTGCATTAATGGATTTTTTGCAAGAAGATGAGGTTGTAGTCTTTCAATGTATTTTTAAAGGAATATCTTCACCTTTAGCAAAAGATATTTTACAATCAGTGGGTGATGGTAGCGGAGGTTCTTTTTTTGTTGATGCTCCCGAGATGTTAGTTTGTGGCAAAGAAAAAGTATCGGCACCTCTTTTTTCTGTAATTGTTCGAATAGCTACTCAAGGTATTAACAACAAAAGGAGCACTTATTTAGCAAAGGAAATAAGTCAAAATATTAACCAATATACTAGTTCTAAATACAATTGCTTAATTCCTTTATCTAATGAAGGATATGATTATGATTTTCATCTGTACAATTTACATAATCGATTGAGTAATCGTCTTGGTTTTGTATTAAACACAAATGAACTCAATACCCTTGTACATTATCCAAACAAAAGTGTCGTTAGTAAAAACTTAGGTGGAAACGATATTAAAACGAAGCGTCTTCCAAACGAAGTAATGTTTCAAAAATATGTTATTGGTATAAATAAGCACAATGGAATTGAAAACGAGGTAACTTTTAATGACGAAATTCGCCAAAAACACACGCATATCCTTGGAGCTACAGGTACAGGAAAAAGTACATTAATTGCCAATATGGTATTGGAGGATATGCAACAAGGTAATGGTTGCGCCATCTTTGATCCTCACGGTGATATTATTGATGATATTTTGCTACGCATCCCTGAATATAGGAAGAAAGATGTAATAATTATTGACCCCTCCGATTCAGATTTTCCTATTGGTTTTAACCTTTTCACGGCATCATCAGAATATGAAAAGATTGTTCTTTCATCAGACTTAGTAGCATCGTTTAAAAGGCACTCAACGGCTTGGGGCGATACAATACAAGCGGTATTGAGTAACGCCATAAATACTTTTTTAAATAGCAATAAAGAATGTACATTGATAGAGTTAAAACGTTTTTTAATTGAAGACGTTTTTAGAAATGATTTTTTAGCCTCAGTTGATGATCCTTCTTTGCATTATTATTGGGAACATGAATACGCATTGGTTAAAAAATCTATTGCTCCATTATTGACAAGAATAGATACTTTTTTAAGACCAAAAACGGTTCGTTCAATGTTGGCACAAACTAAAGGCATCGATTTTGCAAAATGTATAGATGAGAAAAAAATACTTTTGATTAAATTATCGCAAGGTTTAATAGGTGAAGAAAATAGTTTTTTATTGGGTTCAATTTTTCTATCGAAGCTCAATCAGGTAGCTCAAGGAAGACAATCGATTTCTAAATCTGAAAGGCATCCCTACTTTGTTTATCTTGATGAATTCCAAAATTTCATTACACCAAGTATCATTTCTATTCTCTCAGGAGCAAGGAAGTACGGTCTAGGTCTAATTTTAACCCATCAAGAATTAGCTCAGATAGATGATTCTAAAGTTCTTAATTCTATTCTTTCCAATGCATATACCCGAATTTGTTTTCGATTAGGTGATAATGATGCAAAGAAGTTAGAGTCTGGATTTTCTTATTTTGAGGCGCACGATTTACAGAATTTAAAAACAGGAGAATCAATTGCTAGAGTAGGTAGTGTTGATAATGATTTTAATTTAAAAACTTTTATGTTGCCTGAAATTGACATTAAAGAAGCCAACATAATTAAAGAATACATAATCCAAAATACACGAAACACCTTTGCACAATCAAAGGAAAAGGTTGATACACTATTGGAAGAATTGTTACCTAAATACAAACAAAACAATTTTACTAAAAGACAAAGTGATTTAAAGAAAGATGAGGTTAAAAAAGCAAGTATTAATGAGTACTCATCAACAACAAGTGAACCAAAAGAAGATATTCAAGAAAGCAAACCCTTATTTGTTGCCGAAGAGATTAAACAAAAACTCATTATTCAAGAAGAAGAATCTGTAGAAAAAAGAGAGCATGTTTATTTACAACATCAAATAAAAAAACTAGGTCAAGATAGAGGATTTATTGCTTGTATAGAAAAAGAAATATCAGACGGAAAAAGAATTGATATCACCTTAGAGAGTGAAACTCAAAAAATTGCTTTTGAAATATCAGTAACCAATACACCAAAGTATGAAGTTCAGAATATTATCAAATGCTTAAAAAATGGATATTACCCTATTTTTGTGGTCTCTAATAATAAAAAACATTTAAACGAAATAAATCGATTGGCTATAACTGAAATATCTAAAAAAGATATGGAGTCTATCTTTTTTATTCAACCCAATGAGATTACAGATTTTCTAGATACTATATCAGTAAAAGAATCAAAAGCAGATGTTGTGAAAGGTTTTCGAATAACAACTGAGTTTGAAAAACCAACTCAAATGGATGCTAAGAATATCCGTGAACATATAACGAAACTTCTTTTTAAGAAAAAGTAAAAATGCTCAACACTTGACTTGCGTGTTGAAAATGAATGACTTACCTTAGACGAAAAAAACAAAAAAATGAATGTAGCGTTATTTATAAGGGTTAGTACAACAGACCAAGCACAGTCAGACAGTCCTGAAGTTCACGAACAAAGAGGAAGATTATATGCACAATCTCAAAATTGGAATGTATAAGCTTTTAGGGGTTTCTGGTAAAACAACTTTCAATCATAAGGAGTCAATAATGATGCGTGAGGACATTATGCTTGGAAAAGTTCAAGGGGTTATTATTAGTTCCCTTTCCCGGTTAGCAAGAAATACCTCTGAACTTTTAGAGTACAGCAGTTTCTTTGAACAATATGGTGCAAGCCTTATTTCACTCAAAGAAAACATATCAACAAATTCCTCAAGCGGAAGATTTTTCTATACGATTTTAAGTTCCTTAAGTACATGGGAAAGAGAGAATGCACTAGAAAGAATGATGGCTTCATTGGAAACCCGAAGACAACTTGGAAAGTTTACAGGTGGTAACGTTAGTTATGGCTTTAGCTTAATTAATGCCGAAGTTGTTATTAATAAAGAAGAAGCACCAATTCGAGCCATGATGTATGATTTGTTTTTAGAAAACAGACGCTTTAGTACCACAGCCAAAATACTTAATGATAAAGGATATTTAAGCCCTAAAGGATTAAATTGGACTGACTCAACCATTAAGAGATTACTTAAAAATACTGATGCTAAAGGAATGAGAAAATCGAATTACAAAACAAAAGTTTCAGAAAGTAATCCTAAAGGAATAAAGCCTAGTTCAGAGTGGGTTTATATAACTTGCCCATCAATTATTAGTGAAGAGAAATGGGAGATGGTTAATGCAATTATTAGAGAACAAGAAGGTAAAAGCACTCAAACCAAACCCTTGAATCAAAGAGTACATTTATTCACGGGCTATTTGTTTTGTAATAAAGGACACTTAATGGCTAACCAAAGTAAAACTGATAAATATACTTGTCCAAAGTGTAAGCTACGAATAAAAAGAGATGATTTAGAAGATATTTTTAAAACACGATTAGAACAATTTATCATAACGCAGGAAGAACAAAAAGAATATATATCTTCAAGTAATCAAGAAATTTCTATTAAGAAGGATGAGATAGAATTTGTAGAAAAAGCTATCGGTGAAATAGATGAGAAGATGGAAAGATTGATAATGTTAAATATTGAAGGTCAAATACCAAACAAAGGTTTTAAGAACCATTATGATCCATTATTTGAAAGAAAAGAACAACTTAATGCTAATCTAAAACAACTCAAAGAGGAATTGAACATAATGTATGCTTCGCAAAATAATCTCCCTACTATACTAAATCAATCTGAGGATTTATATAAAAAATGGCATACTTTAGAACGACATGAAAAACGATTCATTGTTCAATCCGTGGTTAATCGTATAGAGTTTGATGGTAAAAGCATTAACTTTAATTTAAAACAAATTGCTCCTATATCCTCTTTACAATTAAGCCCAAATGGTCAACTCTGTGGCACCGAATTACTGCATGGGGAAAACTAGCAGACTTAATTGATAAGTATGTAATAAAAGGTAAAGAAATCGCCATCGAAGGAAAACTAACGCACAGAAGTTATGATGATAAAGACGGTAACAAACGTTACATAACTGAGATTGTGGCAACCGAATTGTTGCTTTTAGGAAAATAGTCAAACGAGAAAAAGTGTCACAATAAACATCAAAGTATTTAATATTCGATTGGATAAAGAAAACAGTCAAAACGATTAAAGTAAAATTGAATGCATTTCTAGATTTGGTAGAAGTAAAACTTACTTTTACAAATTTTGCAAACACTTGAAAAGTTGATTTCTGATTAGTAATCGTTTTTGATGAACCCAAAAATGCAAATTCAACTCATAAAAATTTATCTAGCTTTACAAAAATGAGAAAAAAATCTTCACTGCAAAAAAACAATGACGACAAGATTTAACTCAAAAATTAGGTTGATTGGTTTTTAGAATTTGCCACAATTCACATTTAATTTTAACTGCGAAAGAGAAACGTTTTGGAGAAAGCAGAACATTAAATTACGGCGACGACATTATTTCATTGTTAAATGCTTTTTAAAGCAATTGTAACTTTACTTTTGAAAAGCGATAGAGGTAATATTCTATCGCTTTTTTGTTTTTCAAAAAAAGACTTCCATACAATGTCAAAAACTTTTTAACACGAAAACGTTTTCGATTGTATAAGAATTAGTTACTCTCTATATTTTTCATATCTTTAGTATGAATTTCCAAAAAACATTTAAATGTTTGCCATAAAACCACATTTTTTAGTTATCATTTGTTGTAGTTTATTTCAGTTTGGTTTTACCCAAGTTGGAATAAATACGTCAACGCCACTGAGTACATTAGACATTAATGGAAATTTGAACGTGAAAGAAATAGGGATTATCAATTCTAATGTATCAGGTTCTGCCGTTTTTAATGGTGGTCCTTCAGGAAGTGCAACACCTATAAATGATGGAGTATATATATCTTTGACACCTACATCTGGAAATCAAGAGTTTATACTTCCAAACGCCACAAGTGTCCCTGGGAGAATTTATATACTTCGCAATATTTCTAACTCAATTACTGCACAAATTTATACTTTTGGTGGTAGTTTTTTTTCTAAAGATTCAAGTACTTTAACAGCTGCACCGCTTAATATGCCTCCAAATGCACTTCTAAAAACCATTATTGTGATAAGTGATGGTGAAAATTGGACTTATTTTTTCTAATTATTCATTAATTTTTGAAACAATTCAACAAATTCTCCAACATGATATCCGTCCATCAATCCATGATGGACGTGAATAGACATTGACATGTTTTTTTTACCATTTTCATCCATCATCTTGCCAAAAGATATTTTTGGGCAACTATCGGGCCATGAAAAACTCCTTGCATGTGAAAAAGAGGTGAAATTAATCCATGGTAAAGCAGAAAAATGAATCAAGTTTTCAGAATATTCTCGAGTTAAAAGTCCTGTTGTAGTTTGTATTCTTGCGATTTCATTTTTAGTGTTTTCGGCAAATTGATTTATATTTTCCGAATATTCTATTTGAGAAAATCCAAAAGTTTTATCTTCACGCAAAATTGTCGAAGATACATCAACTCTATCAAAAATATATACCTCATCATTTACAATTCGATAACGAAAAGGTTCAATGGAATTTACTGCAATTAACGTTTTATGCAAATAATAGGTAAAAAATGAAACTCCAAGTTCTTTAGCTTTTTTATAAGCATTAGTGCAATCAACCGTTATGGTTACACCAAAAAAAGGTTCTTCCATTTGCTTAAAAAACAGAAAGTGTTCTTTTCTATTCCAAGTTTCTAAGTTTAGTTTTTTCTTCATTTTTAGTCGACACGAATTGCACAAATTAACACTAATTCTTCGTTTTGAAATCTCATCAATACCAATTTATTTTAGCAAAATAGGTAAAACATCTGATATTTTTTCTAACGATTTGAAGTTTTCATGTTTTATTTCAAAATCAATTTTTTCGTATTCCCAGGTCGTATGATAGGCAATATGATAACCATGACCACCAATGTTTAAAACAGGCAAAACATCTGATTTTAAAGAGTTTCCAATCATGATAAAATCTTCAGATTTAGTATCTAGACGTCCTAACATTTTTTGATAATCCAATTCTTTTTTATCACTCATTACTTCTATATGGTGAAAATAATGTCCAATTCCCGAATCGTGTAATTTTCTATGTTGGTCTTTCAAATCGCCTTTGGTTGCTACAACAAGCTTATATTTCCCTTTCAACTGTTGCAAAACATCTTCAACTTCAGGCAAAAGTTCTACTGGTTTTTGAAGTAAATCTCTGCCAATATCAATAATTTTTTTAATGCCTTGTCCCGAAATTTGATGATTGGTTAATTCCAAAGCAGAATCGATCATTGAAAGTGTAAAAGCCTTAATTCCAAACCCATACAGAGGAAGATTTTTCACTTGATGGCTTAAAATAAGTTGTAAAATTTCTTGCTTTGAGGCATAATCGGCAAATAGTTCACAGAATTTTGCTTGTGCTTCATCAAAATAAGGTTCGTTATGCCAAAGAGTATCGTCTGCATCAAAGGCTATTATTTTTGGTGTCATTTCTTAATTATTTAAAGCATACTCATCGACCAATTTCATCAACTCTTTTTTGCGGTTTTCATCTAATAATGAGTATTGAAACGAGTTTTTTGCTAAAGTCACTAAATCCTCTTTTGGTAAATCCAATGCTTCTTGAATAGCGATAAAATTCTGATTTAAATAACCTCCAAAATAAGCTGGATCATCTGAGTTTACAGTTGCTTTGATTCCTTTATTCAACATGATTTTCAAAGGATGCTGTTCTAAATCGGCAACGACTTTTAGTTCCAAATTAGAAAGTGGACAAACCGTTAATGCCAAATCTCTTTTGATGATTTCGTTAACCAAATTTTCATCTGTCAAACAATTATTTCCGTGATCGATCCTTTCAATTTTTAATCCGTCAATTGCTTCCCAAACGTACTCGGCTGGACCTTCTTCGCCTGCATGAGCTAACAAAACATAACCTTCTTTTGCAGAAGCCTCAAAAACTTTATAAAATTTAGAAGGTGGATTTCCCATTTCGGATGAATCCAAACCAACCGCTTTTATTAAATGTTTATAAGGTAATGATTGTTTCAATGTTTCAAAAGCATCATCTTCGGATAAATGACGCAAATAACTCATAATCAAAAGCGATGAAATACCCCATCTTTCTTCTGCCTCATTTCGTGCACGTTGAATTCCGTTTATTATAGTTTCAAAAGCAACTCCGCGTTGTGTATGCGTTTGTGGATCGAACATAATTTCGGTGTGCACAATATTTTCTTCGTTACATTTGGTCAAATATGCCATTGTCAATTCGTAAAAATCTTGTTCGTGAATAAGCACACTTGCACCAGCGTAATAGATGTTTAAGAAATCTTGCAAGCACGAAAATTTGTAAGCTTGTTTAACTTCTTCAATGGTTTTATATGGAATATCAATTTGATTGCGTTGCGCCAAAGCGAACATCAATTCGGGTTCAAATGAACCTTCAATGTGTAAATGAAGTTCGGCTTTTGGGAGTTTTTGTATGAAGTTTTTCATTTTGAGATTATAATTAATCACTGAATTTGTAGAAAATGTAATTTTTTGTTTCTTTGTTATAACCTGAGAAGTATAAATTTGAATTTAGTTTAAATATACTAGGAATAATTAAATCATTATTTTCTTCTGCAAAACGGCGTAATTCATTAAAAGCAATCCTATTTAGATCTCCTTCAATGTGATTGAAATCTTTATCAAAAAGACAATTAATATAGACCACTTTCCTATCTTTATAAGAATTTAGATTATTCATAGAATAATTAGATGAAATAGCTGCTCCAATTAGAGCACCTGTAAACCCTCCCATCATTCCTCCTATCATCGCTCCATTATTAGGCTGAACTAACGATACACCGCCAATAATCATATAATTTTTTTCATTTGAAGTAAAAACAGATATCGCTGGATTCAAATTGTTGATTTTTCTTAATAACTGGTTTGATTTATCCAAAATCCTCATGTTCTTGATGCTACCATTCTCTTGAAAAATATCAGAATTTTTGAAACTGATGTCTTTATCTAGATCTACATCAAATCTTTTTAATTCATTCCCTTCTAGATTTTTTACCACAATAATCATTTTGTTACTATTGGACTTTAATTGAACCAGAGTTTCTTTTAGTAAAAAAGAGTTGGAATCAGTCATATCAAAATCATTATCAAGCAAATATGGTTTACTATAATTTTTACAATCGACTGAAAAGTTATCTAAATTAACAGAAATTGTTTGAGTGAAATTTCTATTTCTATCAATTGAAAAAATAATATTATTTTCAAACGTATAAACCTTTCTTTTGTTGGCGCTTAGTGCTATAGAAGGTGGCGTTTCGTTTGAAATTGTTTGAAAAGTTAAAGGAGTATCATAAGTAGTTGAAGTAGAAACTACACTCCAAAGAGACGTTACTTTATCATCAATATTTAAGAATTTTTTATCTGATAAATCAACTGTCTTTTTTTCAAAATTATTATCTTTAAAAATGTAAAAATTTAGAATATTAGAATTCTTTACTATTGTAGTTATATAAAAAACACCTTTTACAGTAATTTTTTTTATAATTCGCTCTTTTTCTAATTCTAATTTATAATTCTTAACTGTATTTTGTTTTGTTTCAAAATCAAAACATTGCGAAAGAACTTCTTTACTATTTCCATTGAACCAGTAGGACCAATATTTGTTCCCAGAAGCACTATAACCCACAATATCATCAAAATCTTCAGAAGGTCGAGGTGTTGATAATGAATCTATAATTTCAAAACTTTCATTAAATCTAACAACTTTTACACTTTTACTTTCGTTAAAAAAAAACGTAACTTGTTTTCTTTCTTCATCAACAATTTGAAAAACGTCTGTTTTTTTATTAATTTTCAAATTTATACTCTTAATCATTTCCTGAGAAGAAGCAATAAAAGAACACATAAAAACGATCACAAATAGTATTTTTTTCATAAAAAACATGTTTTAAAATTCTAACTAATCAATGCACCATTTTCAACTCCATCAGCATCTGGATTCATAAAAACCAATTTTCCTTCGGCATTATTGGTCATCAAAATCATTCCTTGACTTTCTACTCCACGTAATGCTCTTGGTGCTAAGTTTACTAAAACTGTAACGCGTTTTCCAACCACTTCTTCTGGCGAAAAATGTTCTGCTATTCCCGAAACAATTGTTCTTACATCAATTCCAGTATCGACTTTCAATACTAATAGTTTGTTGGCTTTGGGCATTTTTTCGGCTTCCAAAATAGTTCCAACACGTAAATCTAATTTTGAAAAATCTTCAAATGTTGATGTTTCTTTTTGAGGTTCAATCACTTTATTTTCGGCTTTGTTAGCCACTTTTGTAGCTTCTAGTTTGTCTATTTGTTTTTGAATTTCGGCATCTTCTATTTGTGAAAATAATATTTCGGCTTCACCTATTTTGTGACCCGAAGAAATTAAATCATTTCTTTCAGAAACATCCTTCCAACTCAAATTCAAATCGGTTTTTAAAATACCTGACAACTTGCATGCTGTAAATGGCAAGAAAGGTTCTGATAAAACTCTCAAAGCAGCTGCAATTTGTAGAGCAACATACATTTGCGTTTTTACTCTTTCGGGATTATCTTTTACCCTTTTCCATGGTTCTTCATCTGCTAAATATTTATTTCCTAAACGAGCAACGTTCATTAATTCACCTTGAGCTTCTCTAAATCTGTATCGTTCAATCGATGATGCAATTACCGAAGGATATGCTTTCAATTCGGTCAATGTTTGAACATCAATATCTGTAAATTCATTTGGAGCAGGAATAATACCGTCGTAATATTTGTTAGTTAAAACTACTACACGATTGATAAAATTCCCTAAAATAGCGGCCAATTCATTATTATTTCTTGCCTGAAAATCTTTCCATGTAAAGTCATTGTCTTTTGTTTCTGGCGCATTTGAAGTCAGTGCATAACGCAAAGAATCTTGTTTGTCTGGAAAATCTGCTAAATATTCGTGCAACCAAACTGCCCAATTTTTGGAAGTCGAAAGTTTGTTGCCTTCCAAGTTCAAAAATTCATTGGCGGGAACATTATCTGGTAAGATAAAACTTCCTTCGGCTTTCAACATTGCAGGGAAAATAATGCAATGGAATACAATATTGTCTTTCCCAATGAAGTGAACTAATTTTGTATCTGCATCTTTCCAATACGGTTCCCAATTTTTTCCTTCACGAGCTGCCCATTCTTTGGTCGAAGAAATGTACCCGATTGGTGCATCAAACCAAACGTATAATTTTTTCCCTTCGGCACCTTCAACAGGAACGTCAATTCCCCAGTCTAAATCACGAGTTACAGCACGAGGTTTTAATCCGTCATCAAGCCATGATTTTACTTGTCCTAAAACATTTGTTTTCCAATCTTTGGCATGATTTACCAAGATCCATTCTTTCAAGAAATCATCATATCTGTCCAAAGGTAGAAACCAATGTTTAGTCGATTTCAAAATTGGTTTTTCTCCTGTAATAGTCGATTTTGGATTAATTAAATCAGTTGCATTTAATGTTGACCCACATTTTTCACATTGGTCGCCATAAGCTTCTTCGTTGCCACATTTTGGACAAGTTCCC